>CBIFVU010000259.1:0-5869 GCA_966185905.1 uncultured Lysobacter sp. | reverse complement strand
GCTGGACCCTGGCCGCCTCCACGCTGGGCCTGCTGCCCTTGCTGTTGCAGTTGCCGGCCGCCATCGCCGGCACCATCGCCCTGGTCGGCGCGTCGGTCGGCGCGCTGTCCTGGCGCCGGCCGCTGCCGGCGCCGGTGCGCCTGGTGCTGGTGGTCGCCCTGGTCGCCACGGTGCTGGTACTCAGCCGCTTCGCGATGGGCCGCGACACCGGCTGCGCGCTGCTGGCGGCGATGTTCGCGCTCAAACCGGCGGAAACCCACAGCCTGCGCGATGCGCGCAGCCTGATCGGCTTCGCACTGTTCGGCCCCTTCGCCACCTTCCTGCTCGACCAGGGGCCGTGGTCGCTGGGCCTGGGCGTGGCCGCGACCGTGTTCGCCCTGGTCGCCCTGCAACGTCTGGCCGAATTGGACTCGCAGGGCCTGGGCGGCGGCGCGCCGGCCAGCGCCGAGCCGGCGCTCTCCGCGCGCGGGCGGCTGGTCGCGGTGCTGCGCCTGATCGCCATCGGCCTGCCGCTGGCGCTGGCGGTGTTCTGGCTGTTCCCGCGCCTGGGCGCGCCGCTGTGGGGCGTGCCCGATCGCGCGCTGTCGCGCCCGGGCCTGTCCGACCGCATGAGCCCGGGCGAACTGGTCGACTTGATGAACGACGAGACCGTCACCCTGCGCGCGCGCTTCCACGGCGGCGCGCCGCCGACCTCGCAGATGTACTGGCGCGGCCCGGTGCTGTGGAACTTCGACGGCCGCGACTGGACCCAGCCGCGCTGGCTGCGCGACCTTCCGCCCGCGCCGTTCCAACCGGGCGCGACCGTCTGGGACTACGACCTGGAAGTCGAACCCACCGACACGCGCCAATTCGTCGCCCTGGACCTGCCGCTGGAAGCGCCGCTGCGCGCGCGCCTGTCGATGGACCAGGGCATCTACGCCGAACGCCCCTTGGTCGCGACCAGCCGCTGGCGGCTGCGCTCGGCGCCGCCGCGGAACTACGAACCGCAACTGCGCGGCACCCTGCGGCGCATGGCCCTGGAACTGCCGGCCGGCTACAACCCGCGCACCCTGGCCCTGGCGCAGCGATGGCGCGCCGAACTGGGCGCCGACGATGCGGCCATCGTCGATCGCGCCCTGGGCCTGATCCGCAGCGAGTTCGGCTACACCCTGGACACGCCGCTGCTCGGCCGCGACGCGGTGGACGAGTTCCTGTTCGACTACAAGAACGGCTTCTGCGAACACTTCAGCTCGGCTTTCGTGGTGTTGATGCGCGGCGCCGGCATTCCCGCGCGCGTGGTCACCGGCTACGCCGGCGGCTACTACAACCCGGTCGGCGACTATTGGCTGGTGCGCCGCTCCGACGCGCACGCCTGGGCCGAGGTGTGGCTGGCCGGGCGCGGCTGGGTCCGCGTGGACCCGACCGCGGCAGTCGCGCCGGAGCGCATCTACGACACCCTCGCCGACCGCACCCCCGGCGCCAGCGGCCTGCTCGGCGGCCTGGGCGCGGCCACGCCGCTGTTCAATGTCGGCGATTGGCTGCGCCGCGGCTGGAACGACTTCGTGCTCGGTTTCGACGCCAGCCGCCAGGAACGCCTGCTCCAGCCCTTCGGCGTGGACCGCCTGGGCGGCGGGCAACTGCTGGGCCTGCTGGTGCTGGTCGCCGGCGCGGCCGGCGCCTGGATGCTCTGGTTCAGCCGCCGCGGCGAGCGCGAGCGCGATCCCGTGCTGCGCGCCTGGCACCGCCTGGACCGCCGCTACCGGCGGCTGGGCCTGGGCCGCGACCCGCACGAGCCGGCCCTGGCCTGGGCCGGGCGGGTGGCCGCCGCGCGCCCGGACCTGGGGATCGAATTGCTGCGGCTCAGCCAATGTTTCAGCGATTGGCGTTACGCTGTGGGCCAAACCGGGCGGCGCGAGGCCCGAGCACTGCGCAACGAACTGGTCCGGGCGCTACGCGCGCATCGCCCCGGCTCCCGAGGAGAACGTCGATGAAGCTCCGACTTGCCTTACTCGCCGCCAGCCTGGCCCTGCTCGGCGCCTGCGCGACGGCGCCCAAGCCCCTGCAGGGCGCGTTCGCGCCCCTGACCCCGGCCGATGCCGCCGCCAGCGACCACACCGGCGCAGTGGTGCGCTGGGGCGGCCGCATCGTCAGCGTCGAGCCGCAGGCCAACCGCACCTGTTTTGAAATGATCTCCACCCGCCTGGGCGACTCGGGCCGGCCGTACTGGGCCAGCGACGATACCGGCGGCCGCTTCCTGGCCTGCCGCACCGGTTTCTACGACCCGGCCCTGTTCGAGAAGAACCGCGAAGTGACCTTCACCGGCCGCATCGCCGGCTACCAGTCGCGCCGCATCGGCGAGTACGAATACCGCTTCCCGCAAGTCGATGCCGACGTGGTCTACCTGTGGCCGGTGCGCGAGCGCGTGGACGTGATCGAGCGCCCGGCGCCGTGGCCGTGGTGGGGCTGGTGGTGATCGGCGCCGCGGCGGCGCACCGGCAGTCCGCGCGGCGCAGCCGTTCGGCCTGCCGATGACGAAGAAGGCGCCCCCAGGGGCGCCTTCTTCGTCATCGGGCATCGCGCACGGCGCCGCTTCAGGGCGACGGCGTGCCGAACCGCCCCAACGGCGCCCCCGCCAGCAGGTGCAGATGGATCTGGAACACCGTCTGCCCGCCGTGCCCGTTGCAATTCATGACCACACGATAGCCCTCCTCGGCGAAGCCCTCGCGCTGGGCGTACTGCGCCGCCGCATAGGCCAGCTTGCCGACGATCACCGCCTGCTCGGCCTGCAAGGCGTTGAGCGTGGCGATCGGAGTCTTGGGCACGAACAGCACATGCACCGGCGCCTGCGGCGCGATATCGCGGAACGCGATCAGGTCCTCGTCCTCATAGACGATGTCGGCCGGCAGCTCGCGCCGGATGATCTTGCCGAAGATGGTGGGGTCGGTCATTGGGGCGGGGATTCGGGATTCGGGATTCGGGATCGTAACAGCAGGCCCCCCCGCATCGCTGCCCTCGCACTTGCCCCTCCCAATCCCGAATCCTCAATCCCGAATCCCCGCCCCACCTCACATCTCGCTCCGGCTGCCGAAGGCATGCGAAAGCGTGCCGCGGTCGACGTATTCCAGTTCGCCGCCCAGCGGCACGCCGTGGGCCAGGCGGCTGGGGCGCACACCGTGCTGGCGCGCCAGTTGCGCCAGATAGTGGGCGGTGGCTTCGCCTTCGACGGTGGGGTTGGTGGCCACGATCAGTTCCTGCACCTCGCCTTCGGCCAGGCGCTGGGCCAGGGTGTCCAGGCCGAGCTCGCGCGGGCCGATGCCGTCCAGCGGGCTCAAGCGGCCCTGCAGGATGAAATACAGCCCGCGGTAGCCGGTGGCCTGTTCGATCGCCAGGCGGTCGGCCGGCGACTCCACCGCGCACAACAGGTGCGCGTCGCGCGAGGCGCTGGCGCAAGTGGCGCAGACTTCGGTCTCGCTGAAGTCGCGGCAGCGCACGCAATGGCCGATCTTCTCGATCGCCTCGGCCAGGGCATCGGCCAGGCGCTGGCCGCCCGCGCGCTCGCGTTCGAGCACGTGGTAGGCCATGCGCTGGGCCGATTTCTGGCCCACGCCGGGCAATACCCGGAAGGCGTCGATGAGCCGTTCGAGCAAGGCGCTGCTCATGGCCGGGCCGCGCTCGGGTGCATTCGGGCGCGCTCGCTCACTCGGACACGGTGAAACTGCTGCGGCGCGCGGGCTCGCGGTTCATCGCCCGGACCACGTTGAGGCAGACGATCGCGCCGAGCAGGGGCAACAGCCAGACCAGGGCCGATTGCAGGCCCTTCTGCGCGCCGGTCAGGTCCGGCTCGCGCCAGATCGCCCAGGTCGCGTAGAAGTCCAGGCCGAGCATGGCCGCGGCCACGACCGCGGCGGTGACGCCGAAATGCAGGGACATGCCGGGTCTCCGCTCAGAACGGCAGCTTCATGCCGGGGGGCATCGGCATGCCGGCGGTGGCGGCCGACATCCGCGCCTGGGACTCCTGGTTGATCTTGTTGACCGCATCGTTGAACGCAGCGGCGACCAAATCCTCGGTCATTTCCGGATCGGCCAGCACGCTGGGATCGATGCGCACCTTGCGGCACTCCATCCGGCCGCTGACGGTGACGCTGACCATGCCGCCGCCGGCGCTGCCGGTGACTTCGATCTTGGCCAGTTCTTCCTGCGCGCGCTGGACGTTTTCCTGCATCCGCTGCGCTTGCTGCATGAGTTGGGCGATGTTGCCGCGCATGGGTCTTGCCTCTGGTGGGAATGGATAGGGAGAAAAGGTGGGCCGCACCGCGGGCGGCGCAGCTTGCAGCCGCTATGGATAGGGGCGGCGCGCGGGCCGCGCAAGGGCCGGCTCAGGCTTCGTCGAAGGGGCGGATCGAATCGGGCACCAGCTTGGCGCCGTGGCGCTCGATCAACTGCCGCACCTGGGGATCGTTCATGAACAAGTCCTCGGCGTTGGCCTGGCGCTCGTCGCGGGCGCGCTGGTTGCGCGCGTGCAGCGATTCGCCGCTGGCGGCGGCCTCGAAGCGGATCTGCGGCGCCGCGCCCAGGCGCGGGGCCAGGGCGTCGGCGACCAGGCGGATCAGGGCCGGCGCTTTGAGATGCTCGTCGTCCGGGCCCAGGGCCAGGGTCAGCACGCCGTCGGCATAGCCGACGAAGCCGGCGTGTTCGGCGAGGATGCGCGCCGGGCCGCGCAGGCCGCTGTGGTCGATCAGGGCGTGCCAGGCGTGGTCGTCGGCAATGCCGGCGGCCGGCGCGGCGGCGCGGGCGGGCACGGTGATGGAATCGGCGCCGCGCGGGGCCTCGGCGCGTGCGTGGAGAAGATCGGGGTCAGGCTTGGGTTCGGGCTTGGGTTCGGGCTGGGGTTCAGGCTGGGACTCGGGCTTGGAGCCGGGCCCGTGAGCGGTCGCGAACGCCGGTCCGGAAACAGGCTCGGCGGAAGACGGACGCGGGACGGAGGAAGCCGCCGCAGCCGGAGCGGGTTCGGGCTCCCGCCACAGGCCGGACGCGGACCCGGCATCGGGCGCCGGCTGGGCCTGGACCGGCCAATCGCGGATCGGTTCGGCAGCGCGGTGGGCGCCGCGCGACGCCGCGCTTGGAAGGCTTTCGGCCTCGGCAGCGGCCGATACAGCCCGGTCGGGCGCGGACGCGGCGACGGGGCCGGTTTCGTCCGGCCACAGCGCCGGCTCGCGCGCCGTGGAGGCCGGCTCGGCCCGGGCCGATCCTTGGCGCGCCGGGCTCGGCAAGGGCTCGGTCGGCACTTCGTCGGGCCACAGCGGCGCCTCGGCCGCCGGGGCGGCCCGCAGCGAACCAGGCTGGGACACGGCGGGCGCGGGCCCGGCAGGCTGGGGCGTAGCGGGAGGGGTGGCGGACTGAGGCGTAGCGGATTGGGACGCGGCTACCGCCGGCGTCGCGACGGACGGCCGCGCCTCCGGCGCATCGTCCCCGGGCCACGCCGGCGGCGGCTTGCGCAGGGCCGGCGCGCCGGGTTCGGCCGACGCCGGCGTCGGGGCGGCGGCGCGTGCGGGCACGGCGGGCGCAGCGGTATCGGCCGGCATCTCCCACGGCGGCAGGTCGCGCGGATCGGAGCCACGCATTTCGGTCCTGCGCGAATCGGCGCCTCGGCCATCGGACTCGCGCGCACCGGGATCGGCGGCGCGGGACCGCTCCGGCACGCTCGACGCGGCCGACCCCGGCCCGGTGGACATCGCCGGCACAGATCCAGGTTCGGCCTGACGTTCGTCCACACGGCGCTCGCCCGCCGGGCGCTCGGCCGACGCCCGCTCGCGCGGCGACGCGCCCATCTCGCGCATCGCCGCGGCCGCCTGCGCCGCAGCACTCTGGCCGCGCGCCGGCTCGCCACGAC
>CBIFVU010000258.1:0-5881 GCA_966185905.1 uncultured Lysobacter sp. | reverse complement strand
GCGACTACGTGCCGATGGTGGTCGCCGCGGCCTGGCTGTTCCTGCACCCGCGCGAATACGGCCTGAACTTCCACAAGGTCGAGGCCAAGCCGGCGCAACTGCGGCTGGCCAAGCCGAGCTCGATCTACGAGCTGACCATCTGCCTGGGCAGCAGCGGCACCCGCGAGGGCTATATGCGCGCGCTGCGCAACCTCAACCCGCGCTATCGCGCCGACAGTTATCTCTCCGCCGGCACCAGCCTGAACGCCACCACCAAGATCGTCAGCCTGTACAACCGCTGGTGCACCCAGGGCAAGCGCGCCGACCTGGCGCGGACCTTGGTGATGAGCGATGCCAGCAGCGCCATCGTCCGCACCGGTCCGCTGACCGTGCTGCCGGCCAGCGGCGAGGGCGAGGACGGCACCGCGCCGATCCAGGCCGCTTCGGCGCTGCCGGCGACGGTGGCCAGCACCGCTGCGGCCCAGCCGGCGCCGCGCAAGCCGGCGCGGCCTTCCAGCTACAAGGTCCGCCGCGGCGAGACCCTGACCGAGGTGGCGCGCAAGTTCCAGTGCGATACCAAGCAATTGGCCAAGGCCAACGGGATCAAGGCGCCGCGCTACATGGTCAAACCCGGCCAGAACCTGAAGCTGGCCGGCTGCGGCGGCTGAGGGAACCGGCCGAGGCATGGACGCCCAGCAGACCGAAACAGGGGTGGACGGCGGCGATGCGTCCGGACCGGCCGGGCCGGCGCCGGTGTCCGCCTCGCCGGTGGTCGTTCCGGCCACCGGCCTGGATCGCCTGCACAACGGGCCTGCGGTCCTGGCCGGGCCGGCAACCGGCGGCGAAGCCGGGGCCGCGCCCCGGGGCGGGCCCGCGGCCGATGCGGGTGTCGAGCCGGTGCAGGCATCGGCGGCCGACGCCGTGGCCGAGCCGGCACGCGTAGCCAGGGTCGATGCGGCGGGCAAGCCCGCGCTTGCGCCCTCGGCCGGCGTTGGGGCCGAGCCTGCGCCTGCGCCCACGTCCCAAGCGGGGGGCGAACTTGCGCCCACGGCCGGCCGTGCCGAAGGCGGGTCTGCGCCTCTGCCCGCCGCCGGCGCTGAAGCCGGACCCGCGCCCCGGCCCGGGCCCCGGAACCCCAGAGAAGCCGACCCGGCGCTGGCCCAGGCGCCGATGGGCGAGGACGTCCCGGCGCGCCCGCAAGCCTCCGATCGCGCGCCGGAGGAGTGGGGCGACCTGCCCGCGCCGTGGGCGGGCCTGTGCAAGCGCATCGGCCAGGGCCTGGGCATGGTCTGGCTGGTCCTGATCCTGATGCTGCTGTTCGGCGTGACCAGCAGCCGCGGCCTGGACTGGCCGACCGCCTTGTTCGTGGTGATGCTGCCGGGCTATCTGCTGACCCTGGCCGTGCACGAAGGCGGGCATTGGGCGGTCGCGCGCTGGCGCGGCATGGTCGTGCTGCAAGTAATGATCGGCACGCTGGAATTGCAGCCCCGCCGGCGCGGTGTGCGCTGGCGGTGGGTGGCGCGCGGCCTGTCGGGCGGGTTGGGCGGCTGGGTGCAGGCCTTGCCCGATCCGCGCCGCGACATCGGTCGCGATCTGGCCTGGCTGGCGGTGGGTGGAGCGGCAGCGAACCTGGCGGCGGCCGCGGTATGCGCGTGTGTGGCTGCATGGCTGGGGCATTCGGTGGGCCAAGCCGTGGCCTTGCTGTGGATGCTGCTGCATCTGGCGCTCGCCACGGTCAACCTGGTGCCGATGTTGCTGCCCGGGCCTCAGTTCAGCGATGGGCTGTACGTTTGGCATGCGCTGCGGATGCGCGGCGGGGGGCCCAAGCCGCCGCATTGGAGCTGGGGGGAGGTGCAATGGCGGCTGCTGCACGGCGAGCCGGCCTCGGCCCTGCCGCCGGCGTTGCTGAGGTCGCTGGAGCGGGCGCCTTGGCCGTTGCCGGCCTGCGTGGATTGGCTGGGCTGTTGCGCCGCCCTGGAGCGCATGGACCTGGAAGCCTCGCAGGCGGCGACCGAGCGATTGCAACAGCGAGTGGACGAACATCATCGCCGTGCCGCTGCCGACCCGCTCGCAGCGACGGCGGCTGCGCCCGCGCCGCCGCCCGGCGAAGCGGCGCCGGTGCAGGACGAGGCCGACGGGCTGTTGACGCTGTGCCGCCTGAGCCATGCCTTCGCCAGCGCGGTCGTGCGCCCGCAACAGCGCCCGCAGGCCTTGTCCGACCTGCTCGGCCACGTAGAGTTCGCCAGTCAACTGTGGTCGGAACCGCAACTGGCGCCGCGTATCCGGGCGATGATCGCGGCCTTGCTCGACGACCCGGTACAGGCGCGCCGTTGGCTGGCCAAGTCGCGGCGTCTGTCGGAGAACTCGCAATTCCCGGCGGTAGCGGTCAACGATGCGCAGGTGCGCGCCCAGGTCGAGGCGGTGCTGGCCGAACGCGGCGCCGGGCGCGCGCCGCCGCAGGCGCTGCGGGCATGAGCGGCACGCCGGCGCGGCAAGCCGAGCGGGTGCGCAGGAGCGACCGCGCCTGGGCCTGGGCGGTAGCCGCCAGCGCGCTGTTGGCCATCCTAGGCGCCTATGCCTGGCTGCCGCTGCACTATGCGTTCAAGCCGGCCAGCACCTTGCTGATCGCCGCCTGGGTGGTGCGCCGCGGTGGTGGGGCGGCGCCGGGCTACCGCCGGGCGGTGCTCGCCGGACTGTTGCTGTCCACCGCCGGCGATGTGTTCCTGATGCTGCCCGGCGATTGGTTCGTGTTCGGCCTGGGGGCGTTCCTGTGCGCGCACCTGGCCTACCTGGCCGGCCTGTGCCAGCGCGCGCGGCTGTTCGCGGTGGTCTGGCCGGTGCTGGCCTATGCGCTGCTGGCCGCCTGCGTGCTGGCGGTGCTGTGGCCGCACCTGCCCGCGCCGCTGCGCCTGCCGGTGGTGGTTTATGTCGTCGTGCTCGCGGCCATGGCCGCGCAGGCCGCGGCGGTGTGGCGAAGCTCGGGCGCCGCCGCGACCGGGGCGGCGGCCGGCGCGCTGGGCGGGGCCTGCTTCGTGTTCTCCGACGCCACCCTGGCCATCGACCGGTTCGCCGCGCCCTTCGCCGCAGCCCAGGGGCTGGTGCTGGCCAGTTATTGGCTGGCGCAGTGGTGGATCGCCCGGTCGGCGGTGCCGGCGCGCGCCTGAGCGCGGTGCGGCGCGATCCTCGGGCGAGGGCTCAATCGTCGCGGCGCGAACGCTTCTCGGCGGGCGCTTCGGTGGCGGTGGCGCCGTCGGCCGCCTGGCCGGACTCCCCGCCGCTGAACTCGCCCAGCGCCCGGCGCGCTTGCTGCCACCAACTGTTCGCCGCTTCGCGCGCCTTGGCCTGGCTTTGCTCCAGCGATTGCGCCAACTGGCGCTTGCCCTCGTAATCGGCGAAGCCCACGCCCCAGCGCAGCAGGTCCGGCCCGTAGTCGCGGACCGCATCCCAGGTCAGGACCACGAACAGGCGCGGCATGAAGGCGAAGGAGTCCACGTCGCCGCCCTTGGCCTCGACCTGGGCGATGAAGCCGAGCAGTTCGGTGCGCAGCTCCGGCGGCACGGTGGGGTCCTCGCTCAAACGCTTGAGCCCGACCAGCGCGTCCTTCGGCCGGCCTTCGTGCAATGCCCCGCCGACCTGGCCCAGTTCGCTCAGCCACGGCAGATCGAACTGCCGGGCCAGGGCGTCGATGTGGACCTGGGCGCGGTCCCAGCGTTTTTCGGTGATCGCCAGATAACCCAGGCCCAGGTGCAGCGCGATCATCTGTTCGGCCGGCCCGCGCTCGGCGCCGGCCACGCGCGGCGCGGCCCAGACCCGCTCGCTCTCGGCCTGGGCCAGTTGCGCCCATTGCAGGCGGTGGTAGACCACCGAGCGCAGCGAGGCCGCGGCCAGGTCGTCGAAGGCCTGGCACTGCTGCGCTTCGACGATATCGGTCTCGGCCAGGGCCAGGGTGGTCTTGTCGGCGCTCAGCGCGCCGTAGGCCAGCATCAGGTGCAGCACGCACAGGTGCGCGTCGGTCAGCTCGGGCAACTTGCCCGGCGGCACGGTGCGCGATTGCTCGCTCCAGCGCACGCCGGCGCTGTAGGCGGCCAGCGCGCCTGGCAGGCCTTGTTCGGACAGGCGCCGGTACTGGCTGTAGGTCAGGCTGTCGCGCAACTCGGCCAACTGCTCGGCCTCGCTCTTTTCGGCGCAGGCGCCCAGCAGCAGGGCCAGAGCGAGGCCGGCAGTGAGCGAGGGCAGGGTGCGGGCCGGCCATGCGCGCAAGGGCCGGCGGCGGTCCGCGCGGCGAACCGCCCGTTGATTCAGGATCGACATCGAGTCCCCTCCGTGGGTGGGTGTGGTGTGGGTCAGCGGCTGCGGCGGGCCAGCGCCTGGCCCAGGCGCACCGGGCTTTCCGCGGCCAGGCCGGGCTCCAGCGCGGCCACGCCCGGCGGCAGCAGCACGATCACGGTCGAGCCGTAGTTGAAGCGGGCCATCTCGGCGAAGCGCTGCAGCACGATCTTCTTGCCGCGATAGTCCTTGCGCGTGATGCGGTCGCCGTAGGCCGGGATCTCCACGCCGCCCCAGACCGTCTGCACGCCGGAGACCAGCAGCGCGCCGACCATCACCTGCACCATCGGCCCGAAGTCGGTGTCGAAGTGGCAGACCAGGCGTTCGTTGCGGGCGAACAGGCGCGGCACGCTGCGCACCGCGTCCGGGCCGACGCTGAACAAGCGCCCGGGCACGTGCACGGTCTCGCGCAGGGTGCCGGTCCAGGGCATGTGCACACGGTGGTAGTCGCGCGGGGACAGGTAGACGGTGGCATAGGCGCCGTCCTGGAACGGCGCGGCGGCCTCGGCATCCCCGCCGAGCAATTCAGTGGCGGTGAACGAGCGGCCCTTGGCCTGGAAGATCTCGCCGGCGCGGATCGGCCCGCACTGGCTGATGTGGCCGTCGGCCGGCATCAACAGCGCGCGCGGATCGGGATCGGCGCGGCGCGCGCCGGGCTTGAGCGCGCGGGTGAAGAAGGCGTTGAAGCTCGGGTAGGAGCGCGGGTCCGGATCGGCGGCTTCCGACAGGTCCACGCCGAACTTGTCGACCACCGTGTCGATCAGCCACTGGCTGACCCGCGGGTCTTCCGAATAAGCCAGCACCCGCGCCAGGGTGGACAGGAAGCGGTGCGGCAGGGCGTAGGTCAGCGCAGTGGTCAGGCTCACGGCGCGGCCTCGGTCAGGGCCGCCATGTCGCGGGCGATGGCGTTGGGATCGAACGGCGGCCGCACCAGCCCGGCCATGCGGCCCTGGGCGTCGAGCACGGCCATGCTGGCGCTGTGGTCCATGCTGTATTGGTCGGCCGGCGCGCCGTCGGGCGCGGGCACCTTGGCGAAGACCATGCTCAGGGCCTTGGCGAAATTCTCCAGCGCCGGCACGTCGGCGGTGGCGGCCAGGGTGTCCTTGTGGAAGCCGTGGGCGTACTCGCCGATCTTGTCCGGCGTGTCGCGCTCGGGATCGACCGATACGAACAGCACGCGCGGCCGGCTGGCCTCGGGGATGGCCTCCCAGGCCTTCTGCGCCACCGACATCTGCGCCAGGGTGGTCGGGCATACGTCCGGGCAGTGGGTGAATCCGAGGAAGACCAGGGTCCAGTGGCCCTTGAGCTCGCCGGGAATCAGCGCGGTGCCGTCGGACTGGCGCAGGGAGAAAGCGGGCAGGGTGCGCGGAGGATCGAACAGCCGCACCGCGGTGGTCTGCGGCAGGTGCGGGCGCGGCGCGGCGCCGAAGAACTTCTGCGAGGCCCACAGGCCGAGCGCGGCGAGCGACAGGAGCGCGACCGTGGCGAAGCCGGCGATGCGCAGCGCTGTGGTGCGGCGGGCGGCACCGAGATCGGTCGAGACCCAGCCGGATTCGCCGATCACGACCTTCTGGAC
>CBIFVU010000257.1:0-5906 GCA_966185905.1 uncultured Lysobacter sp. | reverse complement strand
TGGATGGGCTATACCCAGTCCTCGCGCTGGCAGGTCTACAACGGCGAGGACTCGCGCCCGTTCCGCGAGACCAACTACGAGCCCGAGGTCATGCTGGTGTTCCGCAACAACTACCGCATCGGCGGTTGGAACGGGCGCATGGCCGGCATCGGCATCAACCACCAGTCCAACGGCCGCGCCGATCCGTTTTCGCGCAGCTGGAACCGGGTGATCGGCCAGATCGGCTGGGACCGCGAGAACTGGGCGGTGATCGCGCGTCCGTGGTGGCGTTTGTCGGACGGCAACGACGACGACAATCCGGACATCGAGGACTACATCGGCCGCGGCGACATCACCATCGTGCACACCCGCGGCGGCCACGAGTTCTCGCTGATGGCGCGGCACTCCTTGCGCGGCGGCGACCGCTCGCACGGCGCCGTGCAGTTCGACTGGGGCTTTCCGCTGGTCAACCAGTTGCGCGGCCACTTGCAGATCTTCAGCGGCTACGGCGAGAGCATGATCGACTACAACCATCGCGCGACCTACGTCGGCCTGGGCATTTCGCTGCTGGAGTGGTACTGAACTCCGGACGCATCCAGACCCAGGATCTGAGACTGGGTTGGGACACCCTGGCACTGCGCAGCGGCTAAGCTGCGCGCAGTGCACGGAGGTGGTTCCATGAAAATGCGGCGAATCCTCTCGCTGGACGGCGGAGGCATCCGCGGCCTGGTCAGTTGCCATTGGCTCGGCGGCGTGGAACGCGCGTTGCAGGCGGCCGGCAAGCCCGGCCTGACCGGAAGCTTCGACTTGCTCGCCGGCAGTTCCACCGGCGCGCTGGTGGCCTGCGGGCTGGCCCACGGCCTGGGCCCGGACGCGTTGGCCGCGCTGTACCGCGAGCAGCGCCACCTGATCTTTCCCGACCTGGCCGGGCGGCTGTGGTCGCGCGCCGGCCGGGTGTTCAGCGCCGGCGTGTCGGCGCCGCGCTACGACGGCGCAGGGCTGGAGAAGGTGCTGCGCAAGGTGTTCGGGCGCGCCACCCTGGGCCAGTTGCGCGCGCCGGTGCTGGTCACCGCCTACGACACCGTCTCGCGCACGCCGGTGATGTTCAAGAGCTTCAAGCCCGAGCACCGCGACCTGCCGGTGTGGCAGGTGTGCCGCGCCTCCACCGCCGCGCCGACCTATTTCCCGGCACACCCGATGCAGGTGGAAGGCCGCGACTGTTCGCTGATCGACGGCGGCGTGGTCGCCAACAACCCCACCGCCTGCGCCATCGCCGAGGCATTGCGCAAGGATGCGCAGGTGGACAACAGCCGCGATCTGGTGGTGCTCTCGGTCGGCACCGGCGAACGCACGCGCAGCATCGACCTGCGCTCGGCGCAGTCCTGGGGCGCGCTGGAGTGGGCGATCCCGATCATCGATGTCTTGTTCGACGGCAACACCGATTCGGTGGACTACATCGCCCGGCACCTGGTCGGCGATGGCTATTACCGGATGCAGGCGGAATTGCTGGTGGGCCTGGACGACCTGGACGACACCAGCCAGACCAATGTGCTCGCGCTGGAAACCCTGGCCGAGGAGTATCTGGCCCGGCCGGCGACGAAGAAGCTGCTGGCGCAGTTGGTGAAGAAGCTGTAGGTGCGGGCAGGGATTGGGTTTGCGTCGTTGTTGTATTGGCGTGGTCGCAGCTCGCGCAGCTCCTACATGGGCTACCTGTAGGAGCTGCGCAAGCGGCGACCGCGGATCCGCGCCTGCGGCGCAACCTCCGGCGCAGTTGCGATGCTCCGGCCGCGGCTTACGCCTCTCCTCCAACGCACCCCACCGAAACGACGACGCCCGGCGGGCGCCGGGCGTCGGGGGTGTCGCGCTGTCGGCCGAGGCTTACTCGACCACCACCGGGATCTTGCCGATCCGCGCCTGCCATTGCTTCGGGCCGGTCTGGTGCACCGATTCGCCGGCGCTGTCCACCGCCACCGTCACCGGCATGTCCTGCACGGTGAACTCATAGATCGCCTCCATGCCCAGGTCGGCGAACCCGACCACGCGCGAGGCCTTGATCGCCTTGGACACCAGGTAGGCCGCACCGCCGACCGCCATCAGGTAGACCGACTTGTGCTTCTGGATCGCCTCGATCGCGGCCGGGCCGCGCTCGGCCTTGCCGACCATGCCGAGCAGACCGGTCTGGGCCAGCACCTGTTCGGTGAACTTGTCCATGCGCGTGGCCGTGGTCGGGCCGGCCGGGCCGACCACCTCGTCGCGCACCGGATCGACCGGGCCGACGTAATAGATGAAGCGGCCCTTGAAATCCACCGGCAGCGGCTCGCCCTTGTTGAGCATGTCGACCATGCGCTTGTGCGCAGCGTCGCGGCCGGTCAGCAGTTTGCCGTTGAGCAGCAGCACTTCGCCGGGCTTCCAGCTCGCCACATCTTCGGCGGTGACCGTGTCCAGGTCCACGCGGCGGCCCTTGGAGGCGTCGTAGGTCAGCTTGGGCCAGTCCTCCAGCGAAGGCGGGTCGAGCATGACCGGACCGCTGCCGTCCAGGGTGAAATGCGCATGGCGGGTCGCCGCGCAATTCGGGATCATCGCCACCGGCAGGTTGGCGGCGTGGGTCGGGTAATCCTTGACCTTGATGTCGAGCACCGTGGTCAGGCCGCCCAGGCCCTGCGCGCCGATGCCCAGCGCGTTGACCTTCTCGTACAGCTCCAGGCGCAGCTCTTCGGCGCGGTTGCGGGCGCCGCGGGCTTGCAGCTCGGTGATGTCGATGGGCTCCATCAGCGATTCCTTGGCCAGCAGCATCGCCTTCTCGGCGGTGCCGCCGATGCCGATGCCGAGCATGCCCGGCGGGCACCAGCCCGCGCCCATGGTCGGCACGGTCTTGAGCACCCAGTCGACGATGGAATCGGACGGGTTGAGCATGGCGAACTTCGACTTCGCCTCCGAACCGCCGCCCTTGGCCGCGACGATCACCTCCACCGTATTGCCGGGCACGACCTTGACGTTGACGACGGCGGGCGTGTTGTCTTTCGTGTTGGCGCGCTTGCCGGCCGGATCGGCCAGCACGCTGGCGCGCAGCTTGTTGTCGGGGTGGTTGTAGGCGCGGCGCACGCCTTCGTTGACCATGTCCTCCACGCCCAGGGTCGCGCTGCCTCCATCGGCACCGCTCCAGCGCACGTCCATGCCGATCTCCAGGAACACGGTGACGATGCCGGTGTCCTGGCAGATCGGCCGATGGCCCTCGGCGCACATGCGCGAGTTGATCAGGATCTGGGCGATGGCGTCCTTGGCCGCCGGCGACTCCTCGCGCTCGTAGGCGGCGGCGAGGTTCTTGATGTAGTCGACCGGGTGGTAGTAGCTGATGTACTGCAGGGCGTCGGCGACGGACTGGATCAGGTCGTCCTGGCGGATGACGACGGGGCCGCGGGAGGCGGCCGAAGACGGGGTTGCGGTCACGGCGGGCGTAAGGCTGGCGGTGGGGACGCCCATTCTACCCGCCTGCCCGGGCCGGCGGCCCGCTGGCCCCGGGCCGGGCGCCGTTTGGCGAGGGGAAACAGCGTTCCATGAGCGCTCGGGCGGCGGGGAGGAGGAGCGCAGAGGGGGGCGCGCAGAGGAACGAGCGCGTTCGATGCGATGGGGCGATGACGGCGGCCGGCGCCCGGGCTGGCAGAATCGCCGCATGAGCCGTCCTCATCCCTCCCCCGAGCCGGCCGGCGCCGCCGGCGGCCCTGGCAAGCCCAGCCTGCGCGAGCGCTTCGACGCCCTGCGCAATCTGCGCCCGTTCCTGCGCCAGATCTGGGCCACCAGCCCCGGCCTGACCCTGCTCACCCTCGGCCTGCGCCTGGTCCGCGCACTGCTGCCGATCGCCACGCTGTATGTGGGCAAATTGATCATCGACGAGGCCGTTCGGCTGGTCGCCCTCGGCGAGGGCTTCCAGGCCCTGCCGGCGGCCTGGGCCAGCGGCCAGCTCGACACCCTGGCGGCCTTGCTGCTGCTGGAATTCGGCCTGGCCATCGGCTCGGACCTGCTGGGCCGGGCGATCAGCTACGGCGATGCGCTGCTGTCGGAGCTGTTCACCAACGCCACCAGCGTGCGCCTGATGGAGCACGCCGCCTCGCTGGACCTGGAGGACTTCGAGGACCCCGACCTGCAGGACAAGCTCGATCGCGCGCGCCGCCAGACCATGGGCCGGATGAGCCTGATGAGCCAGTTGTTCGGCCAAGTGCAGGACACCATCACCGTGGTCAGCTTCGCCGTGGGCCTGCTGGTCTATGCGCCCTGGCTGATCGCGCTGCTGATGGTGGCGCTGGTGCCGGCCTTCATCGGCGAGGCCCATTTCAACGCGCTGGGCTATTCGCTCAACTTCGCCTGGACGCCGCAGCGCCGGCAACTGGAGTACGTGCGCCAGATGGGCGCCAGCGTGGAAACGGCCAAGGAGGTGAAGATCTTCAACCTCCACCGCTTCCTGATCGACAAATACCGCAGCCTGGCCGAGCAGTTCTATCGCGCCAACCGCGCCCTGGCCCGGCGCCGCGCGGTCTGGGGCACGCTGCTGGCCGGGCTGGGCACGCTGGGCTACTACGTGGCCTACGGCTACATCGCCTGGCGCACGGTCAGCGGCGATTTCAGCATCGGCGACCTGACCTTCCTGGCCGGCAGCTTCCGCCGCCTGCGCCAGCTGCTGGAAGGCCTGCTGGTCGGGTTCTCCCAGGTCGCCAGCCAGGCGCTGTACCTGGACGATCTGTTCTCCTTCTTCCAGATCCAGCCCGAGATCGTCTCGCCGCCCGAGCCGGCCGCAGTGCCGCAGCCGATCCAGCGCGGCTTCGCCTTCGAGAACGTCGGCTTCCGCTATCCCGACGCCGAACGCTGGGCGCTGCGCGGGCTGGACTTCCAACTGCACGCCGGCGAAGTGCTGGCCCTGGTCGGCGAGAACGGCGCCGGCAAGACCACCCTGGTCAAGCTGCTGGCGCGGCTGTACGACCCGGACGAGGGCCGCATCCTGCTCGACGGCCGCGACTTGCGCGAGTACGACCTGGACGCGCTGCGCGCCAGCGTCGGGGTGATCTTCCAGGATTTCGTGCGCTACCACCTGACCGCCGGGGAGAACATCGGGGTCGGCCAGATCGATCGCATGGGCGATGCCCAGCGCATCCGCGCCGCAGCCCGGCGCGCCTATGCCGACGAGGTGATCGAGTCCTTGCCGCAGGGCTACGACCAGTTGATCGGCCGGCGTTTCAAGAACAGCGTGGACCTGTCCGGCGGCCAGTGGCAGAAGATCGCCATCGCCCGCGCCTACATGCGCGATGCGCAGGTGATGATCCTGGACGAGCCGACCGCGGCGCTGGATGCGCGCAGCGAGTTCGAGGTGTTCCAGCGCTTCAAGGAACTGTCGGCGGGCAAGACCGCGGTGCTGATCTCGCACCGTTTCTCCAGCGTGCGCATGGCCGACCGCATCCTGGTGCTGGCCGACGGCCGCCTGGAGGCCAGCGGCACGCACGAGCAGTTGCTGGCCCAGGGCGGGCGCTACGCCGAATTGTTCGAGCTGCAAGCCGCCGGCTACCGCTGAGCCGCGGCGGCGCGCGCAACCGCCAGGGCGCGCCAACCCGCGCCGGGGGCACTCTGGCGAGAGCTCGGTGCCGAGGTCGCTGCCGAGGCCACCGAGGTCACTGCGCCCTGGATCACTGCGCAGAGAGCCGCGGCAAGCCAGCGCGCGCGGCAGCGCGCCAGCAGCGGGGCCCGCGCGAGGCCGCCGTGCCGGCCCCTTGTACGCCTGCCGCGCCGAGGCGGGGGTGCGGCCGCCATCGTCGGCCGGGCGGCCAGCCGCACGGGCGACCCGGCCGCCCCCGCCGCCGGTGCGTGCCTCGCCCAAGGCCGGTATGGTGGGGTTCCCGTCCGCGCCGCGACCGTCCGACCTCGGAGCCCCCATGTCCCTCGCC
>CBIFVU010000256.1:0-5930 GCA_966185905.1 uncultured Lysobacter sp. | reverse complement strand
CCTTCTACGGGATGATGCCGGCCTCGATCAGCCACGAGGGCTATTCGGCCAAGCCCATGCACTCCTACTGGGACAATTTCTGGGCCCTGCGCGGCTACAAGGACGCGGTGCAGATCGCGCAGTGGCTGCAACGGCCGGAGCAGGCGGCCTACACCGCCGCGCGCGACCAGTTCCGCGCCGACCTGTACGCCTCCATCGACGCGGCCGCGCGCCGCCATGGCATCGACTACATCCCCGGCGCGGCCGAACTGGGCGATTTCGACGCCACCTCCACCACCATCGCCCTGGCTCCGGGCGGCGAGCAGGGGCTGCTGCCCGAGCGGCTGCTGCACAACACCTTCGAGCGCTATTGGAAGGAGTTCGCCGACCGCCGCGATGGACGCCGCCAGTGGAAGGATTACACGCCCTACGAACTGCGCACCGTCGGCAGTTTCGTGCGCCTGGGTTGGCGCGAACGCGCCCACGAGGCGCTGGCGTTCTTCTTCAAGGACCAGCAGCCGCGCGGTTGGAACCAATGGGCCGAGGTGGTCTCGCGCACGCCGCGCACGCCCTTCTTCGTCGGCGACCTGCCGCACGCCTGGGTCGAGTCGGACTATGTGCGCTCGGCGCTGGACCTGTTCGCCCATACCCGCGACATCGACAGCGCGCTGGTGCTGGCCGCGGGCGTGCCGGCGGACTGGCTGGACGGCGAAGGCGTGCGCGTGGACGGGCTGCGCACGCCCTACGGCGCGCTGGGCTATCGCTATCGCCGCGACGGTGGGCAGGTGCGGATCGAACTGGACGCCGGCCTGGAGGTGCCGCCCGGCGGGGTGGTGCTGAAGTGGCCGCTGCCACGGCCGCCCGGCGCGACCCGGGTGGACGGCCGCGAGCGCGAATGGCGCGACGGCGAGCTGCGCATCGACCGGGTGCCGGCGGCGGTGACGGTGGAACTGCGCTGAGGGCGCCGGCGCCGCGGCGGCTCCGGCCGCTGGCGGGGACCTGCGGCCGGGCCTGGGAGACGCTCGGTCTCGCGCCAGCCTGGAGCGATCCAGAGCGCCTGGATCGCAGCGCAATGCCGTTTCAGCCGCGCGCGAAGCGCTGGGCCGGCCGCAGCCTGCGCGGCTTCACGGGCACCAGTGCACGTCCAGACCGTGCGCGCCGCCCAGGCCGACCAGCACCGGCCAGCGCACGACATCGCCGCTGGCCACTGCTTCGACGAAGGCCGCGCGCTTGGCCGCGCCGCGGATCAGCAGCAGGCGCGCGCGCACGGGCGCCAGTCCGGCCGGGGTCAGGCTGATGCGCCTGCGCCATTGGCGCGCGCCGGCCGCGCCGGCGGCATCGACGGCGACATAAGGCTGGCGCGAGGCCAGCGCGCGTTCCAGCCCGGGCATGCCCGGGAACAGGGAGGCAGTGTGGCCGTCCTCGCCCATGCCCAGCACTGCGGCGCTGGCGTGCTGGCGGGCGTGGGCATTGGCGAAGGCGACCGCGTCCTCCAGGCTGCGGCCGGGCTGGGTCAGGGCCTCGAAGCGGGCTGCGGCGGCGTTCTCGCGCAACAGGTGGTGGCGGACCAGCCAGGCATTGCTGTCCGGATCGCTGGGTTGCAGCCAGCGCTCGTCGACCAGGGCCACGTCCACCCGCGCCCAGTCCAGCGGCGCGCGCGCCAGCGCGCGATACACCGGCGCCGGCGTTGTGCCGCCGGACAGCAGCAGGCGCGCACGCGGGCGCAGCGCCAGGTCGCGGCGCAGTTCGGCGGCGATTGCCACTGCGCAGGCCCAGGTCCACGGGTCCGCGCCGCGGTGCTCGTGCCAGCGGTAGGGCGCCGCGTCGGGCCGGGCCGGGTCGTGCGGGACGGGCAGGGAGTCCTCGAGCATGGGCCGGATCATCGCACGCGGATCTTTAAGCCCGCGTGGGCGCCGGTTTGGGCGTGGGCCTGGACGCGGCGCCCGAGCCCGGACGCCGCTGCCGCAAGCCGCCGCTCAGGCCGCGGTGGGCGCCGGGGCCGGCGCGCGCTGGGCGGCCAGCGCCGCCGCGCCGAGCAGGCCCGGCTGCGGGTGGGTCACCGCCAGGGTGGGAATCCGCGCCATCGTCGGCGAGAACCGGCCCTTGTGCTCGAAGCGCTGGCGGAAACCCGAGCGGGCCAGCCAGGGCATGAGCTTGGGCACCAGGCCGCCGGGCAGGAACACGCCGTCCCAGGCGCCCAGGGTCAGCACCAGGTCGCCGGCGGCGGCGCCGAACACCGCGCAGAACACATCGATGGCGCGCAGGCAGCGCGCATCGCCCTCGCGCGCCATCGCCGTGATGTCGGCCGGTTGCAGCGGGCCGGGGTCCTCGCCGGCGATCTGGCTCAGCGCGCGGTGCAGGTTGACCAGGCCGCTGCCGCTGATCAGGCGCTCGTTGGAAACCCGGCCGAATTCGCCCGACAGGCGCTGGAGCACATCGATCTCTTCCGGCGTGTTGGGGGCGAAGCTGACGTGGCCGCCCTCGGTCTGCAAGGGATAGTAGCGGCCTTCGCGGCGCAGCAGGCCGCCCACGCCCAGGCCGGTGCCCGGGCCGATGATGGCGTAGGTGCGGTCGCCGGCGCCGGTCCAGCCATTCCAGCGCACGCCGCCGATGGGGACCACGTCGCTGGGGCCGAGCAGGGACACGGCCATGGCCTGGGCGGCGAAATCGTTGACCAGGTCGATCCGCTCCAGGCCCAGGGCGATGCGGGTGCGCTCGGCCGAGATCACCCAAGGATGGTTGGTGATGCGCGCCTCGTCGCCGTCCACCCGCCCGGCCACGGCGAACACGCCGTGCAGCGGCTTGGCGCCGGCGCGGTCGAGGTAGTGGCGGGCGGCGTCGGCCAGCGAGGGGAAGTCGGCGACGGCGAAGACCTGCACGCTTTCGGGCAGCAGCGCCGGCGCGCTCGGATCGGCCGAAGCCAGGGCGAAGCGGGCGTTGGTCCCGCCGATGTCGGCCAGCAGCGCGCCGCTCATGCCTGGCCTCCGCGGGCGTGGCCATTGAGCGGCGGCAGGAAGCGCTCGGCTTCGGCCGGGCCCCAGGAACCGGCCGGGTAGTCCAGCGCCGGTTGCCCGCTCTGCGCCCAGGCGCGCTCGATGCTGTCGATCCACTGCCAGGCGGCCTCGACTTCGTCGTCGCGCACGAACAGGGTCTGGTTGCCGCGCAGGGCGTCCACGATCAGCCGTTCGTAGGCGATGCGCCGCTGCGGCGAGCCGCTCATCGACAAGTCCAGCGACATCGGCTTGAGTTCCAGCGCGCCCCATTCCGGCGCCGCCAGGCTGCCCATCAGGCCCAGCTCGATGGCCTCGTCCGGCTGCAGGCGCATGCGCAGGCGGTTGGGGCGCTCGCGGCCGCGGCGCGGGCGGTCGAACAGCCAGTGCGACGTCGGCCGGAACGAGACCACCACTTCGGTGGCGCGCTCGGCCAGGCGCTTGCCGGTGACCAGCCGGAACGGCACGCCGGCCCAGCGCCAGTTGTCGATGAAGGTCTCCACCGCGACGAAGGTCTCCACCGGCGATTCGTGGACGAAGCCCTGGACCGCGCGGCCCTCGACCACGCCGGCGCCATAGCGGCCGCGCACGGTGCGCTGGGCGGCGTCCTGCGCGCCGACCGGGCGCAGCGCGCGCAGCACCTTGCGCTTCTCGTCGCGGATCGAGTCGGCGTCCAGCGCCGCCGGCGGCTCCATCGCGATCAGCGCCAGCAGTTGCAGCATGTGGTTCTGGACCATGTCGCGCAGCGCGCCGTAGCCGGCGTAGTAGCCCTCGCGCCCGTCCACGCCGGCGGTTTCGCCGACGAAGATGTCCACCGATTCGATCCAGCGGTGTTGCCACACCGCTTCCAACAAGGTGTTGCCCAAGCGCAGCGCGAGCAGGTTCTGCACCGCGGCCTTGCCCAGGTAGTGGTCGATGCGGAAGATCCGCGACTCGTCCAGGCAGGCCTTGAGCGCGGCGTTGATCTCGCGCGCCGAGGCCAGGTCGCGGCCGATGGGCTTTTCCAGCACCAGCCGCGACTCGCCCTCCAGCAGGCCGGCGGCCTTGAGGCCGCGCGCGCAAGCCACGAACAGGTCCGGCGGGGTGGCCAGGTAGCTCACGCTGGGCCGGTCGGCGTACTGCGACAAGGCCGCGGCGATGGCCGACTCCTCGCGCAGGTCGACCGAGGCATAGGCGATGCGGGCCAGCAGTTCCTCGACCACGGCCGCATCGTCGGCGACCTCGGCGGCCATGCGCTCGCGCAGCCATTGGCGGAATTGCTCGTCGGACAGTTCCTGGCGCCCGATCGCGACGATGCGGAAGCCGGCCGGCAGCAGGCGGTCGCGCCACAGGTGGACCAGCGAGGGGAACAGATAGCGCTGGGACAGATCGCCGGTGGCGCCGAACAGCAGCAAGGTATCGTGCATGGAGCGGGCGGGCCAGTGAGGAGGGAAGGGCGGCTTCGGCGGGGCGGTGCCCACTGCGGCCGGATCGCCGGGCGGGCGGCCCGGCGCAGGCTCCAAGCATATCGCCGTGCCTCGGTGCGGCGCAGCGCGGCGGCGGGCGGAGCGGCCATCGCGATCGCCGCCCCGAGCGGCCGCCCCGACCGGCGCGCGCGTCGCCCGCGCCGGTCGGCCGATCAGTAGGGCAGCGGCTGGGTCAGGTGCGCGCCGTGGCTGGCGATGACCTTGGAGTACCAGTGCGCGCTGTCCTTGGGCGTGCGCTCCTGGGTCTGGTAGTTCACATGCACCACGCCGAATCGCTTGGAGTAACCCAACGACCATTCCAGGTTGTCCAGCAGCGACCACACCATGTAGCCGCGGATGTCGCAGCCAGCCTGGATCGCGTCGTGGATGGCGCTCAGGTGCTTTTGCAGGTAGTCCATGCGCAGCGGGTCGCGCACGCGGCCGCCCTCGGCCACCGGCGGATCGAAGAAGGCCGCGCCGTTCTCGGTGATGTACATCGGGATGTCGCCGTAGCGTTGCTTGACCCAGGTCAGGGTGTCGGTCAGGCCCTGCGGGAAGACTTCCCAGCCGGTCTCGGTGTAGGTGCCGCCCGGCTGGCGCACCACGCCGGTGTTGAGCGGGTAGCTGACCGCGTCCCGGGTGACGCTGCGGGTGTAGTAGTTCACGCCGATGAAGTCGAGCTTTTGCTTGATCAGCTCGAAGTCCGCGGCCGGCCATTCCGGCCAGGCCTCGCCGAAGATCTCGCGCAGTTCCGGCGGGTAGCTGCCGAGCAGGGCCGGGTCGAGGTATTGCTCGTTCATGTAGGCGTGGGCGCGCTTGACCGCGGCGGCATCGGCGGCCGAATCGGTGGCCGGGTACTTGGGCTCGATGTTCACCACCAGGCCGATCTCGTGCTTGCCTTCGGCGCGGTAGGCCTGCACCGCCGCGCCGTGCGCGCGCATCAGGTTGTGCGAGGCGATCGGCGCCTCGAAGCGGCTGCGGTGGCCCGGCGCCAGCGCGCCGTGCAGGTAGCCGCCGTCGGTGATCACCCACGGCTCGTTCAGCGTCACCCACTTCTTCACCCGGCCGTCGAGCGCGCGGTACATGACCTGGCCGTATTCGGCGAACCAGTCGGCGCAGTCGCGGTTGAGCCAGCCGCCGCGGTCGTCCAGCGCGGCCGGCAGGTCCCAGTGATACAGGGTCAGCAGCGGCTCGATGCCGTTGGCCAGCAATTCGTCGACCAGGCGCGAATAGAAGTCCAGGCCGGCCTGGTTCACCCGGCCGGTGCCCTCGGGCAGGATCCGCGACCACGACACGCTGAAGCGGTACGCCTGCAGGCCCAGCGATTTCATCAACTGCACGTCCTGCTTCCAGCGCCGATAGTGGTCGCAGGCCACATCGCCGGTGTCGCCGTTGAGGGTCATGCCCGGGGTGTGGGCGAAGCGGGTCCAGATGCTGGGACCGGCGCCGTCGGCCATCGGCGAACCCTCGATCTGGTGGGCGGCGGTGGCCGCGCCCCACAGGAAGCCCTTGGGAA
>CBIFVU010000255.1:0-5954 GCA_966185905.1 uncultured Lysobacter sp. | reverse complement strand
ACCCAGCCCCAAGCCGCCCCGCTCTCCGTTCGTTCCACCGCCGGCCCGGCTCCCGGTCCGGTCTCGGCCTGGCGCCTGCGCCAGGACCGTTTCGATCCCGCCCGGCGCCGCCGCGACGAGACCTTGTTCGCCCTGGCCAACGGCTCGCTGGGCGTGCGCGCCGGCTTCGAGGAGGCCGACGGCGACAGCGACGCCAGCTTCCTGGCCGCGGTCTACGAGCAGCACCCGATCCACTACCACGAGCGTTTCCCCGGCTTCGCCCGCAGCACCGACACCCGCGTGCCGGTCGCCGACGGCCAGCGCATCCAGGTCTGGCTGGGCTCGCAGCGCCTGGACCCGGACAGCGCCCAATGGCTGGACTTCCAGCGCGAGTTGGACCTGCGCAGCGGCTGCCTGCGCCGACGCCTGCGCCTGCGCACCGCACAGGGCCAGACCGTGGAAATCCACGCCGAGCGAGTGCTGCCCTTCGACCGCCCGGCGGCCGCCGGCCAGGGCGACGGCTCGGACGGCGGCGGCTCCACTGGCGGCGGCCCCAATGGCGCCGGTTCCAGCACCCCCACCCTGAGCAAGCCCGTCGCCGACAGCGCCGACCTGCTGGCGATCCGCTACCGCGTGGTCTCCATCGACTACCGCGGTCCGGTCAGCCTGGTCTCGGCGATCGAAAGCGGCCACCGCGCTGCCGCCCAGGGCGACGACCCGCGCATCGGCACCGCTGCCACCGAAGGCCTGCAACTGCTGGCCGCGGCCGCCGACGAACACGGCGCGCGCGTACTCCAGGCCACCGTCCACAGCGGCCTGCGGGTGTTCTGCGCCCAGGCCCATCGCCTGCACGCGCCGCTGCGCTTCGAGCGCGCGCGCAGCCACGAAGATCGGGTGGAGCAGCGCTTCAGCGCCGACCTCGAACCCGGCGCCGAGATCGTGCTGGAGAAGTTCGTCGCCTACGCCGCCGACCGCGACCACGCCCGCCTGCCCGAACGCACCGGCCGGGTCCTGGCCGATGCCGCCAGGCGCGGCTTCGACGCCCTCGCCCAGGCCCAGGCGCAGGCCCTGGCCCGGTTCTGGGACGGCGCGGAACTGTGGATCGACGGCGACCCTGCGGCCGAACAGGCGCTGCGCTTCAACCTGTTCCACCTGCTGCAATCGGCCGGACGCGACGGAGTCAGCGGCACCGCCGCCAAGGGCCTGACCGGGGAAGGCTACGAAGGCCATTATTTCTGGGACACCGAGGCCTTCATGCTGCCGGTGATGGCCTGCACCGCGCCGGAGGTGGCGCGGGCGATGCTGCACGCGCGCTATCTCGCCCTGGACGCGGCCCGCCGCCATGCGCGCGAGATGAACCACCCCGCCGGCGCGCTGTTCCCCTGGCGCACCATCGCCGGCGGCGAATGCTCGGCGCACTACCCTTCCGGCTCGGCCGCCTACCACATCAACGCCGCGGTGGCCTACGCGGTGGGCCTGTACCACGACGCCACCGGCGATGTGGACTTCCTGGCCGAGTGCGGCGCGGAGATGGTGCTGGAAACCGCGCGCATCTGGCTGCAGGTCGGCCACTTCGATCCGCGCCGCGGCGGCGCGTTCTGCATCCACGGTGTGACCGGCCCGGACGAGTACACCGCACTGGTCGACAACAACTTCTACACCAACCGCATGGCCCAGCAGCACCTGCTGCGCGCGGCGGCGCTGTGGGAGCAGTTGCAGCGCGAACGTCCGGCCCAGGCCCGGGCCCTGGCCGGGCGCCTGGGCCTGGACGAGGCCGAACTGCGCCAGTGGCGCCGCGCCGGCGAGGCGATGTTCCTGCGCTACGACGATGCGCTGGGCATCTACGCCCAGGACGACACCTTCCTGGACAAACCGCGCTGGCCGTTCCCGCCAGCGCAGGGCGAACACCGCCCGCTGCTGCTGGACTACCACCCGCTGACCTTGTACCGCCACCAGGTGTGCAAGCAGGCCGACGTGGTCATGGCGCTGGTGCTGGCCGGCGATGGCCTGCCGGCCGAGGCCAAGCGCCGCAGCTACGACTACTACGAAGCGGTGACCACCCACGACTCGACCCTGTCGGCGTCGGTGTTCGGCATCCTGGCCAGCGAAGTCGGCCATCCCGCTCAGGCCGAGCGCTGGTTCGCCCAGAACCTGCGCGTGGACCTGGACGATCTGCACGGCAACACCGACCACGGCGTGCACATGGCCGCCCTGGCCGGCAGTTGGCTGGGGCTGGCGTCCGGCTTCGCCGGGCTGCGTTTCGGCGCCGACGGGCTGCGCTTTTCGCCGAGCCTGCCGGCGGCTTGGCGCGGATACGGATTCGGCTTGCGCTGGCGCGGCCGGCGCCTGCGCGTGAGCGTGGACCGCGACGGCGCCGAGTACCGCCTGCTGGAAGGCGAGCCTTTGCAGATCCTCCACGCGGGCGAGCGCCTGGACCTGCACCGCGACGCGCCGCAGCGGCGGCCGCTGGCCGCGCCGCCTGCGCCGCCGCGGCTGGCCTTTCCACGGCCGGCGCAGGCGCTGATCTTCGACCTGGACGGCGTGCTCACCGACACCGCGCGCACCCACTACCGCGCCTGGAAGCGCATGGCCGACGAGGAAGGCCTGCCCTTCGACGAGCAGGTCAACCAGCAGCTCAAGGGCGTGGACCGGATGGCGTCGCTGGAGCTGATCCTGCGCCACGCCGGGCGCCGCCTCGGCCCGGAACAGAAACAGGCGCTGGCCGAGCGCAAGAACGGCTACTACGTGCAGGCCATCGCCGAAGTCACCTCCGCCGACCTGTTCCCCGGGGTGGAGACGATGCTGGCCCGGGCGCGCGCGCGCGGGCTGCGGCTGGGCCTGGCCTCGGCCAGCCGCAACGCCGGCGCCCTGCTCCAGCGCCTGGGCATCGCCGATCGCTTCGACTACATCGCCGACGCCGGCCGCATCGCCCGCGCCAAGCCGGCGCCGGACATCTTCCTGGATGTGGCCGCCGCGCTCGGCGTGGCGCCGTCGCAGTGCATCGGCGTGGAGGACGCGGCTGCCGGGGTGCAGGCGATCAAGCGCGCCGGCATGGCCGCGGTCGCCATCACCGGCGGCGACGGCGAAGCGGCGCGGGCCCTGGCCGCCGCCGGCGCCGACGCCTGTCTGCCCGACATCGGCGCCTTCGCCGTGGAGGCCTTCGTTTCGTCCTGACCGCGCGCGGCACGCATCGCCGCGGCAGGGCCTGCAATCCGACAATCCAAATCGAACCGGGTGGGGAGAACACCATGCACAACACTGCTTCCAAGCACACCACGCTGCTGCGCCTGGCGCTGTCGGCGGCGATCGCCGCCGCGCTCGCGCCGGCCACGGCCCTGGCCCAGCAGGCCGAGCAGCCCGAGCAGGCCGCACCCGCCGCGCCCGCCGGCAGCGGCGATGCCGCGACCACGCTCGACGCGGTCGTGGTCAGCGGCACCGCCCGCTTCAAGGGCGTGCGCAAGCGCGACGCCAGCTTCTCCATCACCACCGCCTCGCTGGAGCAGTTGCAGGAAGCCGTGCCGCTGAGCACCGCCGATGCGCTCAAGGTCGTGCCCGGGGTATGGGCCGAATCGGCCGGCGGCAGCACCGGCGCCAACATCTTCGTGCGCGGCATGCCCTCCGAGGGCGACGCGCCATTCGTGACCGTGCAGATGGACGGCGCACCGCTGTACCCCCCGCCGACCTTGTCGTTCCTGGAGAACTCCACCTTGTTCCGCATGGACGACACCATCGAGCGCATGGAAGTGCTGCGCGGCGGTCCCAGCCCGATCTTCTCCAACGGCCAGCCCGGCGCGACGGTCAACTTCATCCAGAAAAAGGGCGGCGAAGACACCGAAGGCAGCCTGCGCGTGGGCCTGGGCAGCGATCGCCTGCGCCGCATCGATGTGTTCAACAGCGGCAAGCTGGCCGATGGCTGGTACTACAGCGTCGGCGGCTTCTACCGCAGCACCGACGGCGTGCGCGACACCCAGTTCCCGGCCGACAAGGGCGGCCAGCTCAGCGCCACCCTGACCCACAGCTGGGACAGCGGCGAGATCACCCTCTACGCCCGCCACACCGACGACCAGAACGCGTTCTTCACCCCGATCCCGCTGCTCTCGCGCAACAACGGCAGCGATCTGTCCAGTTTCCCCGGCCTGGACGCCCAGACCGGCACCCTGCTGGGCAACGACTTCCGCCGCGTGACCATCCCGACCGGCCGCGGCACCAGCATCAGCCGCGATCTGGCCGAAGGCCGCGGCATCAACCTGGACGTGTTCGGCGCGTCCATGGACTTCTACGCCGGCGACTGGACCATCAGCGACCGGGTCAACTACGTCACCGGCAGCGCGCCGACCAACGGCCTGTTCACCGGCGCCAGCCCGCAGACCCTGTCGTCCTTCATCGCCGGCTACGGCGTGCCGGGCACGGCCACCTATGTCAACGGCGGCGGCGCGGTCGATCCCAACCAGCAGGTGCTGACCGCCGGCTTCTGGGTGGTGGACAAGGAGATCGAATCCTTCACCAACGACCTGCGCTTCAGCCGCGACCTGTTCGAGGGCAACACCCTCACCGCCGGCGTGTATTTCGCCCGCTACTCGTCCAAGGACACCTGGTACCTGGGCAACAACATGCTGCTGACCGCGCAGAACAACGCGCGCCGCATCGACCTCACCCTGGCCGACGGCCGCCAGGTCACCCGCGAGGGCTTCACCGGCACCGCCTTCTTCGCCCTGCGCGGCGACTACGACGGCCGCAACACCGCGCTGTTCCTGGCCGACGAATGGCAGGTCAACGAACGCCTGCGCCTGGACGGCGGCATCCGCTACGAATGGCAACAAGTCGACGGCACCGTGCACGACACCGCCAGCATCGACCTGGACGGCGACCCGCGCACGCTCTACGACAACAACACCTCGGTCTCACTGCCCAGCGTCCGCCGCATCGACCAGAACGACAAGCACTTCTCCTGGACCCTGGGCGCGAACTACAAGCTCACCGACAACGCCAGCGTGTTCGCCCGCGCCAACTCCGGCTACAAGATGCCGGCCTTCGACAACCTGCGCGACGGCAACACCAAGGTGCAGGAAATCGACCAGTACGAGCTCGGCTTCAAGTCCGGCAACGCCGCCTACGACCTGTACCTGACCGCGTTCTACAACCAGTTCACCAATTCCCCGTTCCAGGCCTTCCTGGAGGACGGCAGCAACTTCACCACCGTCGGCGACTCGCGCGCCTACGGGGTGGAGGTCGAGGGCGCCTGGCGCCCGGTCGGCGGGCTGGAACTGGCCCTGACCGGCATCTGGCTGGACGCGCAGTACGAGAACTACCGCGAATACACCGGCAACCAGGTCATGCGCCAGCCCAAGCAGCAGTTCCGCTTCAGCCCGAGCTACTACTGGACCCTGCCCTGGGGCGACCTGAAGGTGTTCGCCACCTATTCGCGCATCGGCGACCGCTACGCCGACCTGGCCAACACCCAGAAGCTGCCCTCCTACCACACCGTCGATGCCGGGGTGAACCTGCACCTGGGCGAAAACTGGGAGTTCCAGCTCAGCGGCAGCAATCTCACCAACGAGCTGGGCTTGACCGAGGGCAACGTGCGCGTGCCCGGCGCGGCCACCGGCGGAGTGTTCATGGGCCGGCCGATCGCCGGCCGCTCGTACCTGTTCTCGGCGGCGTACAAGTGGTGAACTGCCACTCGGGCCGTCGCCTCGACTGAGTCCGCCACTGCGCAGAGGGGAGGCTGCGCCGCTCGCGGAGGTCTCGCTGCCCCGCCGCCGGCCCGCGCCGGCGACGCGCCAACGCGGCCGAGGGCCGCTGGGCCGCGAGCCCGGCCCTCGCCCGCCTCGGCGCTGGGCCGATACATCGCTGCATCCTCGCCAAGGACGGCACCGGCCTCGCCGCTCGCGCCAGCGCGCGCGGCGCCCGCGCCGACCACCCACGCCCGGCCCCGCCGCGCGCCGAAGTCGATCCGCCTCGCCAGCGGCGGGTCG
>CBIFVU010000254.1:0-5961 GCA_966185905.1 uncultured Lysobacter sp. | reverse complement strand
CCACTCCCGCTTCGCCCCCGGCCTCGCCGTTCCCCAATCACCTGCCGCTGTCGATCGTGGCCACCGCGCTGGGCGCCTGCCTGTGCTGCG
This sequence comes from uncultured Lysobacter sp., assembly GCA_966185905.1. Taxonomy (GTDB): domain Bacteria; phylum Pseudomonadota; class Gammaproteobacteria; order Xanthomonadales; family Xanthomonadaceae; genus Lysobacter. The sequence goes on along the minus strand of CBIFVU010000254.1, from coordinate 5,871 downwards.
GCATCGGCGCGGTGCCCGGCATCGCCGGCATCGCCTTCGGCATCCAGGTGGACAAGCGCTTCGCCGCGGGCGATCCGCTCGGCGCGCGCAAGGCCTCCGAGCATGCGCAGATCTGCGGTTGGCTCGGCGTCGGCCTGGCCGGCATCGGCCTGGTGCTGTTCGTGCTCGACGTGCTGCTCGGCGGCGCGCTCGAGTGAGCCCGGTTTCCGGCGTGCCTGCCCGGCAAGCATCCACAGGCACCGCACCCGCGCCCTGCCCGACCTATCTGGTCCGCGCCATCGTGGTCACCGTGCTGGGCGCCTGCGTGTGTTGCGGCGTGGGCGCCCTCCCCGGCACGGTGGCGATCTATTACGGCGTGCTTTCCGACAGCCGTTTCACCACCCACGACCTGGAAGGCGCGCGCAAGGCCTCGCGCCTGGCCCGGCTGTGGTGCTGGGTCGGCATCGCCGTCCTCGCCGTGGGCGCGGCGCCGTATGCGGTCGGCCTGTGGCAGCACGCCACCGGCGCGCTGCCCTGAGGCCGCGCGCTCAGAAGCGGTACATCGCGCTGATCAGGTAATAGCGGCCGACCGGGTCGTCGTCGACCAGGCTGTAGCCGCCGAAATTGTAGTCGTAATTGACCGGGCGGCGGTCGTTGAGGTTGGCCACGTTCAGGCCGATCAGCCACCGGTCGAAGCCGCCATAGGCCAAGTCCAGGCCGACCAGGGTGGCGCTGGGCGTGCGGCAGCGCAGCGTCTGCTCGCCCAGCCTCCCGCAAGGCTGGCCGGGCCGGTCGATGCCGACGCGGGCGTGGCCCATGTAGCGCAGGTTGAGCGTGGCGATCCAGTCTCGCCAGGTCCAGCGCACGCTGCCGAGCACGCTCTTGTCGGGGCTGCCGTAGCCGGCGTAGTCGTATTCCCGTTCCAGCGGATGGGCACGGCGCATCAGCCGGTCCATGTAGTGGCCGTTGAGGCGGAACACGAAATCGCCCCAGCGCTGGGTCGGCTGGCGGTACTCGGCCTCGATTTCCCAGCCGCGCACCTCGGTGCGGCCGAAATTGTCCAGATAGGTCTGCACCCCGTACAACAGGCCGTCCTGGTCGCGCAGCAAGGCCTCGGGGTAAAGCTCCGGCCGCGAGCCACCGTCGACCACCAGGATTTCGTTGCGGCGGCGGATGCGGTAACGGTTGACGGTGGCGGTGAAGCGCTCGCCCGGGGTCCAGATCAGGCCGAGGTTGCGGCTGGTCGAGGTCTCCGGACGCAGATCCGGATTGACCACCGAGTCGTAGCTGACGACGCAGTACTCGCCTTTCAGGCCCGTCTCGTTCAGGCAGGGCCCGCTGGCGGCGTTGTTGGCGATGAGAGCCGACGCCCCGGTCAGCAGCGGCCGGCGCAGCTCGGCCAGGGTCGGCGCGCGATAACCCTCGCCAGCCGATGCGCGCAGCACCAGCGAACGCAGCGGCTGCCAGCGCACGCCGAACATGGGCGAGGCCTGGTTGCCGTAACCGCTGCTGTGGTCCAGGCGCCAGGCCGCGTCCAGCCACAGCTTCTCGTGCAGCGGCAGGTTGAGCTCGGCATAGACGGCCGAGGTGTTGCGGCCGGCATCGCGCAACTCGGCTTCCTGGGCCAGCGCGACCTTGCCCTCGGACAAGGATTCCCCGGGGTCGTTCTCCAGGTGTTCGCGCCGGGCCTCGAAGCCGGCGGCCACCGACACCTCGCCGCCCGGCAACTCGAACAGCGGTCCGGCCAGGGTGCCGGCCACGGTGTCCAGGCGCATTTCCCCGCCCATGCGCACCTGCGGCGAAATCGCCGCCAGCACCTCCGGGGCGTTCTTCTTGCGCGTGTCCAGGGTGAAGGCGTGGGTTTGCAGTTGATCGGCGAAGGCCGGCTCGTCGACCAGGCCGTCGATGCGGTTGCGCACTTTGTTGGTGCGCCGGGACAGGCTCAAGTCCCACTCCCACTTGCCGCGGTAGCCCTTGGCCCCGGCGGTGTAGTCGCGAGTGGTGGTGACGGTGCGGTTGCGCACCGGGCCGAGTTCGGAGAACCAGTAGTTCAGGGTGAGGAACGGCGACAACGGATGCGCGTCGGGATGGTCGGCCGGGGTGCGCACGCCGGCGTAGAAGGGCGCATTGCGCATCTCCATGCCCACGCGCGTGGCGCGGACATCGGCGTAGAACTCGGCGTTATCGCCCAGCGGCTGGCGGAAGTGGGTGTAGAAGGCGTTGCTGGTCAGGCCCGGCTGCAAACTCACGTAGCGCGGCAGGTCCAGGCGGCAGCGCGCCTCGGGTTCGGCCTGGGCCTCGTCGCAGCCCAGACCGCCGAACGTGCCGAAGGCATAGCCCACGCCGTAGCCGGCATGGATGCGCGAATCGCCCTGGCCATAACCGCGCCGGTCCAGGGTGCTCCAGTCGCGCTGGCTGCCGACCAGCGGATTGCGGGTGAAATGGTCGGCGCTGATGAAGATGCTGCCGCCGCCGGGGGTCTGTTCGCCGAAGCTGGCATAGGCGCGCTGCTGCTCGGCGTCGCCGCGCTGGGACACGCCCCAGCTGCCGCCGACCTCGGCGCCGCGGTAGTCCTTCTTGAGGATGATGTTGACCACCCCGGCCATGGCGTCGGCGCCGTAGATCGCCGAGGCGCCGCCGTGGGCGATCTCGATGTGGTCGACCATGCTCAGCGGGATGCCGTTGAGGTCGGTCAGCGCGCCCATGTCGGTGGAGACCAGGCCGTAGTTGGCCATGCGCCGGCCATCGACCAGGAACAAGGTCGCGCGCGGACCCAGCGAGTACAGGCTGGCCGAGGCGGCCGCGGCCGAGGGGACCTGGGTGGCTCCGCCCTCGGTGGCGACGTTGCGCGGGTGGTGGCCGGCCATGCCCGGCATCAGCCGCAACAGGTCGAACAAGGTCTGGTGGCCGCTGGCGCGGATCTGCTCGTTGCTGATCAGGGTCAGCGGCAGCGAGCTTTCGAAACCGGCGCGGCCGATGCGGGTGCCGGTGACGTGGATGGTGTCCAACTCAGTCGGCGCCGAGAGCTTGGGAGCCGGCGCAGGCTTGCGCGGCGCGTCCGCCACCGGCGCCGGACGCGGCCGCGGTGCGGCCTGGAGCAAGTAAGTATTGGCGTTTACGGCCACCGCGGTGAGGCCGCTGCCCTCCAGCAACTGTGCCAGGGCCGCGCCCCGGCTGGCCGGGCGGCCCTTCAGCCCGGGGCTGCGGCGGCGCGAGACCAAGGCCGAGTTGTAGATCATCTGCACCCGGCTCTGGGCCATGAACGACTTCAGCGCATCGTCGAGCGCACCGGCCGGGATGTCGTAGCCAGCCGCCGGCACCGCGCCCGCCGGAGCCTGTACGGCCCAGGCGCAGGGCGCGAATCCCAACGCGACGGAAAGGAGGAATGCATCAGAAGTCTTGGCCATCCAGCAACCGCATCGATCAGGCTACAGCTGAAACCGGACGCCCCCTGTGGCGGCGTCTTCCAACCATAGCACTGCCGCCGCGGTCGAGCGCCTCAGCCCGGCGTGCGATGGAGCACGATGGCGCCGTCCGAGCCGGTCTCGGCTTTCAGCGACCAGCCCTGCTCCAGGGCCTGCAGCAGCGAGGCCTGATCGCCGATGTGGAACACGCCGCTGACCGTGATCGCGCCCAGGCCCGGGTCGGCCAGGCGCAGCTTGGTGGTCGAGTAGCGGTTCATCTCGTTCAGCAAGGCGTCCAGGCGGCGGTTCTTGAACACCAGATCGCCGGTCGGCCAGGCTTGGGCGACGTTGAGGTCCAGCGGCTCGGGCGCGCCCATGCGCTGGGCGTCGTAGTCCAGTTGCTGGCCCGGGCGCAGGGTCGCGGTGGCCTGGGCGAGGCTGCCGCGGATGGAGACCTCGCCCTCGATCAAGCCGACGTTGACCTTCTCGCCGTGCTTGAGCACCTGGAAGGTGGTGCCGATGTCGCGGATCAGGCCGTTGCCGGCCTTGACCGAGAACGGACGCGAAGGATCCTGCGCGACCACGAACTGGACCCGGCCGCGATCGACCTCGACCTCGCGCGCCTTGGCGCTGAAACGGGCCAGGATCACCGAGTCGGTGTCGAGCAGGACCTGGGTGCCGTCGGCCAGGCGCAGCGCGCGCTGTTCGCCGACCGCAGTGGCGTGGCGCTCCGGCGCCACCGGCGCGGGCGTGCGCATCAGGCCGATGCCGACCACCGCGGCCAGGGCCAAGGACGCGACCATCGCCGTGGACACCCACCAGCGCGGACGCGCGCTTTCGCGCCCGGTCGAGCGCCAGGCGATGCGCGCGGCGGCCTGCAGCATTTCGTCGCCGGCCAGTTGCGCGGCCAGTTGGTGCGCGCGCTCGGCCTGTACATAGTCGGCGACGTGCTGCGGGCTGGCGTCGAGCCAGCGGTCGAACTCGGCGCGGTCCTGCGGCGTGCACTCGGGCGAGTGCAGGCGCGCCACCCACGCCTCGGCGCGGCCGTCGCTGTCGTACGCCTGGGATGTGGACAATGGTGTGTTCATGGCTCCTGCGTACTCTCGTAGCCGCTTTCCTTCATGCGCGCGCGCAACAGCGCCAGCGCCCGGCCGATATTCTTCTCCACCGCCTTTACAGAAATACCGCAGTGGCGCGCGATCTGCGTGTAGCTCATTCCGTTGATGCGGTTGAGCAGGTAGACCTGCCGGCTGCGCATCGGCAACTGCATGATCGCCGCCCGCACCAGCGCCAGTTCCTGCTCGGTCGCCACGCGCTGGTCGTGCGATGGCTCCAGCGAGGGCAAGGCGTGGTAGTCCTCGTCCAGGCTGACATGCTCGGGCGCGTGCCGGGTCTTCTGCCGCCGCCCGCGATCGTTGAGCGCGTTGATCGCGATGCGGTACATCAAAATCTTCAGCGCATCGGCCGGTTGGTCGCGATAGCGCAGCATGCGCATCATCGTTTCCTGGGCGATGTCCTGCGCGTCCTCGTGCGAGGCCGCCGATTTGCGCAGGAAGGCGACCAGCGCCTCGCGGTGGTCGCGCAGGAAGGCGACGAAATGGTCGTCCTGCGCGCCCGCCGCCGCGGGCGGGTTCGCCGCCGTTGAATCCTCGCCCACGTCCACTTTCGCCCGCGCCCCTTTTGCTTGCTTCGATACTAGCCCAGCCGCATCGGCTGGGCGAACGAAGGCAAGGCCCTCGGGCGCCAGGATTCCCGGCGCGAAACCGGCCTGGATCACAGACGTGAAACGATTGCCCAAATCGAGTCCTCCGCTGGCAAAGCTTGGGCGACCGCGGCGCCGTCGCGTCCACCGCCGCACATCGGCAGGGCCGGACTGGCGCAGCGGATCCGACCTCGCCGGCCGTCGCCGTTGCAACCGCGGGACGGGGATGGCCCGCGGCCGGACCGTGCGTGGCGGCGGCGCGCGAGCCGGCCTCCCCGAGGACCGACGCGCGCCCTGCCGCCGGTGCCGACGGCGCGATCGCGCGCTTCGCGCGGCTCGCGGCTGCGCCGGAACCTGTCCTACAAAACGCAGGCTTGCGCCGGCCTCCCTACCTCGGCCATGCGCCGGCGTTGGGTCGGCAGTCAGGCGGTCGCCGCGCGCGGACGAACGGCGCGATGCGGGCGGATGCGTCGATTCGGCGCTGGTGCCGTGCCGGTCAGGCAGACACTCGGCCAGGCGGTCGGTCGATCCGCCGGACAGCACCAGCCAGGCCGGCCGGGAGCGCCGGCCCAGGGTCGCCCACGAGCTGGAAGGACGGGGACGCAGGCCCGCGCAGCAGCGCCCGCCGCGCACGAGGGCGCCGGCGTCCTGGCTCGCAGCAGCCAGGCTGCACAAGCGCCGGGCGCGCCGCGCCCGCCGCCTGCCTCAGGCGACGAAGCCAGCGATCACGAACAGCGCCAGCACCGCCAGCCACACCAGCAGGCTGCGCCAGACCAGGCTCATCGC
>CBIFVU010000253.1:0-5983 GCA_966185905.1 uncultured Lysobacter sp. | reverse complement strand
GTATTGAGGCGGGGATTCGGGATTCGGGATTCGGGATTGGGATTGGGATTGGGATTGGGCGGGGGCTTTCGCCGTGGTTTGGTGGAGTGATGCGGTCGCTCGGCGAACCCTGCGATCGCTAGCGGGGGGCGACCCGGACCAGCAGGACTTCGCCGCCGCCTTCCAGCACTGCGCGCAGGCGCTCGGGGCCGGCGGCCAGGAAGGCGGTGTCGCCGGCCTGCAGGGGCGGCAGCCCAGTGTCGTCGGCGAAATGGGCCTGCCCGGCCAGCAGGTGCACGGCCCAGGTCTGCCGGGGTTCGGCGAACAGCACCATCGGCCCGACCAGGGGCCGGTGCCAGAGCTCGGCCTGGACCCGGTCGCGGCGCCACATCAGGTTGAAGTCGTGGGTCGGGCCGTCGAGCAACTCGCCGCGCAGGGGGCGCTCGCCGGCGAAGCGCAGCTTGTCGTGTGGGGGCAGCAGTTCCCGCGATTCGCCGTCCTCGAAACGCAGGCGCAGGCCATTGCCGCTGAGCAGGACCAGTTCGCGGTCGATGCCGGGAAACGCGGAAAACGGCGCGTCCTGCTCGATCTCGGCGATGGACAGGCGCCAGTCCCAGTCCTCCCCCGCCAGCGGCCGGTCCAGGCCATCGGCGCCTTGCCGGCCCATGCGCACGATCTCGCGGGTCCAGCCGAACTGGTTGCGCCAGCGCTCGCGGCGGTACTCGTGGGCGGGAATACACCAGGACGAGCGATCGGACATGGGCGGTGGCCGTCAGGAGGAGGCCCCGCAGTCTAGTCCCAGCCGCACGCCAGTCCCAGCCGCGCGCCCGCCCCGTCGCAGCCCCAGGCCGACCGCCATGGACCGCCAACTCCGGCCCGCCGGTCTGCGAGCAGCGCTTCCACGGCCTGGCCGGACCACATCCCGAATCCCCAATCGCGAATCCCGGCCCCCAAAAAAAGTTGTGCCCCGCCGCGGATCCATCCGCGGCGGGGCGACGTACTTCCGTGTCCAGGGACCTCCCCCCGAATCCTTCAGGCGTCCTGCCCGATCAGTCGCCGCTCCGCCTCCTTGCGGTGTCGACAGACTTGTTTTTCAACGCTTGCTGGCCGAACGAGGCGCCGCGATGGCGCCCGCGGTGTTGGTCGGCCGTCCCTGGGCCACGCCCCCCACCACGATCCGGTCCCGGTTCTTCTCGACCGTCTTCAGACCGATTCCCTTCACCAAGGCCAGTTGCTCGACGCTGCGGAAGGCCCCGTTGGCCTTGCGGTAAGCGACGATGGCTTCGGCCTTGGAGGCCCCGACATTGAGCAACACGCGATCCAGCGTGGCTGCGTCGGCACTGTTGATGTTGACCTTCTCCGAAGCCACCGCCCCCCCGGCCAACAACAGCGACAGGACCAGCGACTTGGCGAGAAGAACGAACGATTTCATGGCTTAGCTCCTGAGATTGGATTCCTTTCCGATCCGGTGGACACACATCCCTGATTCCTTTTGCCCCCCGGTGGAGACAGTCTCCATGTCTCGACCAGGACAGATTATCGCCAAGCCCGCCCGGGCGAAGTCGGGAGGCGCCGCGTCGCAGGGTAGGAAAAGTCCTACACGGCCGGAGGGGCGTAAACTGGCGCCTTTCCCCGCTCCAGAGGCCCCGTTCATGGACGCCAGCAAGGTCGACCGCTACGTCGGCGCGAAATGGGACGACGAGATCGTCCCGCAATTGGTCGAGTACATCCGCATCCCCAACAAGTCGCCGATGTTCGACGCCGACTGGGTCCAGCACGGCTACATGGACGATGCCGTGCGGCTGATGGAGACCTGGGCCCGCGCCCAGTCCATCCCCGGCATGCAGGTCGAGGTGGTGCGCCTGGAAGGCCGCACCCCGCTGATCTTCATCGACATCCCCGCCGCCCACGGCGGCAGCGACCAGGACTGCGTGCTGCTGTACGGCCACCTGGACAAGCAGCCGGAGATGACCGGCTGGGACGAGGACCTGGGCCCGTGGAAGCCGGTGCTCAAGGGCGACAAGCTCTACGGCCGCGGCGGCGCCGACGACGGCTATGCGATCTTCGGCTCGCTGGCGGCGATCCTGGCCCTGCAGGACCAGCGGGTCCCGCATTCGCGCTGCGTGATCCTGATCGAGGCCTGCGAGGAATCGGGCAGCTACGACCTGCCGGCCTATGTGGACCACCTCGCCGACCGCATCGGCAAGCCCTCGCTGGTGGTCTGCCTGGACTCGGGCTGCGGCAATTACGACCAACTGTGGTGCACCACCTCGCTGCGCGGCCTGGCCGGCGGCAATTTCACCGTCAAGGTGCTCAGCGAAGGCGTGCATTCGGGCGATGCGTCCGGCGTGGTGCCCTCCAGCTTCCGCCTGCTGCGCCAGTTGCTGTCGCGGCTGGAGGATGAGGCCAGCGGCAAGATCCTGATCGAAGGCCTGTACGTGGACGTGCCCGAGGAGCGCATGGCGCAGGCGCGCGAGGCCGCCAAGGTGCTGGGCACGGCGGTGTACGACAAGTTCCCGCTGCTGCCGGGGATGAAGCCGATGGCGCAGGACCTGTCCGAGCTGGTGCTCAACCGCACCTGGCGCCCGGCCTTGTCGGTGACCGGCGTGGACGGCATGCCGCCGCTGGCCTCGGCCGGCAACGTGCTGCGTCCGCACACCGCGGTCAAGCTGTCGCTGCGCCTGCCGCCGACCCTGGACGGCAAGCGCGCCGGCGAGCTGCTCAAGGAAACCTTGCTGCGCGATCCGCCCAACGGCGCGCAGGTGTCGCTGGAGTTGGAAAAATCCTCCAGCGGCTGGAACGCACCGGCGATGTCCTCGTGGCTGTCCAAGGCCATCGATGCCTCCAGCCGCGAGTTCTTCGGCCAGCCGGCGATGTACATGGGCGAAGGCGGTTCGATTCCGTTCATGGGCATGCTGGGCGAGAAGTTCCCCGGCGCGCAGTTCATGATCACCGGCGTGCTCGGCCCGCATTCCAACGCGCATGGCCCCAACGAGTTCCTGCACATCCCCATGGGCAAGCGGGTCACCGCCTGCGTGGCGCGGGTGGTGGCCGAGCACCATCTGGCCAGCCAGCGCGGCGAGACGGCCGGCTCGGCGGTGGCCGCCGACAGCGGCGACCGCCACGGCGACCACGGCTGCTGCTGAAGTCGCCGGTCCACGGCCGAGGAAAACGGGCCCGCGCGGGCCCGTTTTTCGTTGCGCGGTCCACTCCGGCAGTGGGACGCGAAGGACTCCAGCGGCGGCACAGGCCTGCACAACGCCGGACAGGCGCTCGGGCCTGCTGGCCGCGGCCGGCACCCGCGGCGGTCGGCTGCGCGGCATTGGCGCAACGCCAGCTGACCGCCCGAGGCGCCGGCGCCGTGCCCCTCACATCGCGGCGACGCCGGCGCTCACATGATCCTGCCGCGTCCCATCCCGGCCAGGAGACAGTCCCATGCTCGGCAGCTTGATTTCCACCCTCATCGTCGGCGCGGTCATCGGCGTGCTGGCGCGCTTCTTCAAGCCCGGCGCCGATCCGATGGGCTGGATCCTGACCATCGTGCTCGGCATCGCCGGCGCCTATGTCGGCAGCCTGGTCTACGGCGGCGGCGGTTTCACCGGCCTGATCGTGTCGGTGATCTGCGCGATCGTGCTGTTGTTCCTGTACGAGCTGATCCGCAGCAAGACCGCGTCCAAGGGTTGAACCGCGCGGCCTGCGCCGGCCCACTGCGGTGGGCGTCGGCCCGCGTCCGATCGGCCCGCGTCCGATCCGCGCCCCGGCCTTGGCCGGGGCGTCGCGGTTTGGGCCGCGGCGAGAGAGAGCAGTTCGCTGCGAGAGGCCGGCTGCGGCGGACAGCCGATGCCGGGCGCGGGGAATCGCCGCTGGGCGCCGCGCCGCCCCGGTCGCGCCCGGGGCGTTCGGCTGCGGCGGTCCTTCGCCTCGCGCATGGCCGCGGCGAAACGACGCCGATGACGCCCGCCCTCCACTCCCGACGGTCAGCGCCCATGATGGGCCCGCTGCGGGCCCGCTGCGGAGGCCCGACCCCGAACCCAGGAGCGATAGCGAGCCGCCCCAGGGCCGAGGCCCGCCGCGCGCCCAGGCGCCGGCTGCGGCCTCAATCGCGCAGGTAGTCGATCACCCGCTGGGCCAGCGCCTCGGCGTCGGCCTCCAGCGTGGCCAGGCGCAGCTCCGGCGCCTGCGGCGCTTCGTAGGGCGAGTCGATGCCGGTGAAATTCGGGATGCGCCCGGCCCGCGCCTTGGCGTACAGGCCCTTCACGTCGCGGCGCTCGGCCTCTTCCAGCGGGGTGTCGACGAAGACCTCGACGAACTCGCCTTCGCCGAAGAGTTCGCGCGCGAGCTGGCGTTCGGCGCGGAACGGCGAGATGAAGCTGACCAACACGATCAGCCCGGCGTCGGTCATCAGCTTGGCCACCTCGGCCACCCGCCGGATGTTCTCGACCCGGTCCTCGTCGGTGAAGCCCAGGTCCTTGTTGAGGCCGTGGCGGACATTGTCGCCGTCGAGCACGAAACTGTGGTGGCCGTAAGCGTGCAGGTGCTTGTCCACCAGGTTGGCGATGGTGGATTTGCCCGAACCGGACAGGCCGGTGAACCACACGCAGCGCGGCTTCTGCCCCAGGCTGCGGGCGCGCGCGGCCTTGTCCACGTCGACCGGCTGCCAGTGGATGTTGCCGGCGCGGCGCAGGGCGAAATCGATGGTGCCGGCGGCGACGGTGGCGTGGGTCTGGCGGTCGATCAGGATGAAACCGCCGAGTTGGCGATTGTCGCGGTAGGACTCGAACGCGATGGGTTGGTCCAGGCTGAGGTTGCAACAGGCGACCTCGTTGAGCTCCAGGTGGCGCGCGGCGAGCTGGGCCTGGGTGTTGACGTCGACCTTGTGCTTGATCTCGGTGATGCTGGCGCTGACCGTGCGCGCGCCGATCCGCAGCCAGTAGGCGCGGCCCGGCAACAGCGGCTTGGCGTCCATCCACAGCAGGTGCGCGGCGAACTGGTCGGCGACTTGCGGCGGCTGCGCGGCCGAGGCGATCACGTCGCCACGGCTGATGTCCAGCTCGTCTTCCAGGGTCAGGGTGATCGCCTGGCCCGGGCCGGCCCGGTCCAGGTCGCCGCCAGCGGTCACGATGCGCTGCACGCGCGAGCGCCGGCCCGACGGCAGCGCCACGATCTCCTCGCCCGGCCGCACCGCGCCCGCGGCCACGGTGCCGGCGAAACCGCGGAAATCCTGGTGCGGTCGGTTGACCCACTGCACCGGCAGGCGGAAGCCCCGCGGGTCGCTCTGGCGCGAGGTGTCCACGGTCTCCAGGTACTGGAGCACGCTCGGGCCGCGGTACCACGGCGTGGCCGGGGAGGGCTCGATCAGGTTGTCGCCGCGCAGCGCCGACAGCGGCACCGCCGCGATCTCGGCGATGCCCAGTCGCGCGGCCAGTTCGCGGTATTCGGCGGCGATGCGCTCGAACACCCCGCGGTCGAAATCGACCAGATCCATCTTGTTCACCGCCAGCAGCACGTGGCGGATGCCGAGCAGCGAGACGATGTAGCTGTGGCGCCGGGTCTGGGTCAGCAGGCCTTTGCGCGCGTCCACCAGCACCACGGCCAGGTCGGCCGTGGAGGCGCCGGTGGCCATGTTGCGGGTGTATTGTTCGTGGCCCGGGCAGTCGGCGACGATGAACTTGCGCCGTTCGGTGTCGAAGAAGCGGTAGGCCACGTCGATGGTGATGCCCTGCTCGCGCTCGGCCGCCAAGCCATCGACCAGCAGGGCGAAGTCGATCTCGCCATTGCAGGTGCCGTGGCGGCGGCTGTCGGCGTCCAGCGCGGCCAGTTGGTCCTCGAACAGGCCCTTGGTGTCGTGCAGCAAGCGCCCGATCAAGGTGCTCTTGCCGTCGTCCACGCTGCCGCAGGTGATGAAGCGCAGCAGCCCCTTGCGCTCGTGGCGGCGCAGGTAGTCGGCGACTGCATCGCCGGCCGGGTTGGGCACCGGCGATGGGACATCGGGGAAATCCAGTAC
>CBIFVU010000252.1:0-6001 GCA_966185905.1 uncultured Lysobacter sp. | reverse complement strand
CGCTGCGGCGCTCGTCGCCGAATTCTTCCTTGAGGTTGCGCAGCTCGGTGCGGATCACCTCCAGCAGCACGCCGGGATCTTCCAGGATCTCGATCAGGCCGCGGATGGCATCGAGCAGTTGCTTGTACTCCTCGGTGAGCTTTTCCTGCTCCAGGCCGGTCAGGCGGTGCAGGCGCATCTCCAGGATCTGGTTGGCCTGCACCTCGGTCAGCTGGTAGCGGCCGTCGGCGTAGCCCACGCCCGGGGGCAGGTCCTCCGGGCGCGAGGCCTCGGCGCCGGCCGCCGACAACAGCGCGCCGACCAGACCGGGCTCCCAGGTCTTGGCGAGCATGCGTTCGCGCGCCTCGTTGGGATTGGCCGAGGTCTTGATCAGCTCGATCATCTCGTCGATGTTGGCCAGCGCGACGGTCAGGCCTTCCAACACGTGCGCGCGCTGGCGCGCCTTGCGCAGCTCGAAGATGGTGCGGCGGGTGACCACCTCGCGGCGGTGGCGGACGAAGGCCTCCAGCACCTGCTTGAGGGTGAGCAACTGCGGCCGGCCATCGACCAGGGCGACCATGTTGATGCCGAACACCGACTCCATCTGCGTCTGCTGATAGAGGTTGTTGAGCACCACTTCGGCTGATTCGCCGCGCTTGACCTCGATGAAGATGCGCATGCCGTCCTTGTCGGACTCATCGCGCAGTTCGCTGATGCCTTCCAGGCGCTTTTCCTTGACCAGCTCGGCGATCTTCTCGATCAGGCGGGCCTTGTTGACCTGGTAGGGGATCTCGGTGACGACGATCGCCTCGCGGCCGGTGTCCTGGTTGACCTCGATCTCGGCGCGCGCGCGCATGCGCACGCGGCCGCGGCCGGTGCGGTAGGCCGCGACGATGCCGGCGGTGCCGTTGATGATGCCCGCGGTCGGGAAGTCCGGGCCGGGGATGTGCTGCATCAGCCCGTCGACGTCGATCTCCGGCTCGTCGATCAGGGCGATGGTGGCGTTGATGACCTCGGTGAGGTTGTGCGGCGGGATGTTGGTGGCCATGCCCACCGCGATGCCGGCCGAGCCGTTGACCAGCAGGTGCGGCACCCGGGTCGGCAGGACCGTGGGCTCGAGCTCCTTCTCGTCGTAGTTGGGCTGGAAGTCGACGGTTTCCTTGTCGATGTCGGCCAGCAACTCGTGGGTCAGGCGCGTCATGCGCGCCTCGGTGTAACGCATCGCCGCCGCGTCGTCGCCGTCCACCGAGCCGAAGTTGCCCTGGCCGTCCACCAGCAGATAGCGCAGCGAGAACGGCTGGGCCATGCGCACCAGCGTGTCGTAGACCGACTGGTCGCCGTGCGGGTGGTACTTACCGATCACGTCGCCGACGATGCGCGCGGACTTGACGTGCGGCTTGCTGGCGTGCGTGCCGAGCTCGTTCATCGCGTACAGGACGCGGCGATGCACCGGCTTGAGGCCGTCCCGGACGTCGGGAAGCGCGCGCCCGACGATCACGCTCATGGCGTAGTCGAGGTAGCTGCGGCGCATCTCGTCTTCGAGATTGACCTGGATGATTTCCTTGGCGAGTTCGGCCATCAGGGTTCCGTTGCGGGCGGTGGTTCGGACGCCCTGGGCGAACGGCGCCGGCGATCCTCTCGGAACGCCGGGAACAGGCACCCGGCGGGCCTGTCCTGCAGCTCGCTCGGGGCGGCATAAAAGAGACGTGAAATCATAGCACGAAACCCGCTCTCACGGGGCCCGGATTCCTACGCAGAAACAGGCACTTGCAGGGCAATTTCAGCTGCATCGCAGCATCGCGGCGCCGCCTCCCGGGCCCTTCGCCGACCCGAGCCGCCGAAGGGCGCCGGCAAGCGCCGGCGGGGCTGGTCCCGCACCGGGCATCCGGCCTTGGGGAAGAGCATCGGTCGCCGTCGCGCCCGGGCGCCCCGCACGCGGCGCAGGGGCATCGATTCCTCTGCCGGCGTTCCCGCACGCGGGACCCCAGGGGTTCGTCCAGGCCGTCGCCGCCGCCACAGACGGCCATCGCCGTCCTGGCCGGCCAGCCGCTCAGTTGCGCCCGGACCGGCCTCAGCCGCCGAAGGCCGCGCGCATCGCCGCCGCGTCGGGGCGCTCGATCACCCCACGCTCGGTCACGATGGCGTCGATCAGGCCATGCGGGGTGACATCGAACACCGGGTTCCAGGCCTCGACCCGCTCGGCCGCGGTGCGGGCGCCGCCGACCGCGAACAGTTCGCCCGGATCGCGCTCCTCGATCTCGATGGCATCGCCGGAGGCAGTGTCCATGTCCACGGTCGAGGACGGCGCGACCACCATGAACTTCACCCCGTGGTGGCGCGCGGCGATGGCCAGTTGGTAGGTGCCGATCTTGTTGGCGGTGTCGCCGTTGGCGCAGATCCGGTCGGCGCCGACGATCACCCAGCCGACCTGGCCGGTCTTCATCAGGTGCGAGGCCGCGGCATCGGCGATCAGGGTCGGGGCGATGCCGTCCTGTTCCAGTTCCCACACGGTCAGCCGCGCGCCCTGCAGCCAGGGCCGGGTCTCGCCGGCGAACACCCGCGCCACCCGGCCCTGGGCGACACCGGCGCGGATCACCCCGAGCGCGGTGCCGAAACCGGCGGTGGCCAGCGAGCCGGTGTTGCAGTGGGTCAGCACGCCGGTGCCCGGCGCGATCAGCGCCGCGCCGAGCGCGCCCATGCGCCGGTTGGCGGCCAGGTCTTCCTCGGCGATGGCCTGGGCTTGCCGCTCCAGCGCCTGGCGCCAGTCGGCGCCGGCGCCCTGCAGTGCGCGGCGCATGCGCGCCAGCGCCCAAGCCAGGTTGACCGCGGTCGGGCGGGCGGCGTTGAGCCGTTGCAGCGCCGGCTCGATCTGCGCCAGGGCCTGCGCCCCGTCCTCGGCCTGCACATCGCGCGCGGCCAGAACCGCGCCCCAGGCGGCGGCGATGCCGATGGCCGGCGCGCCGCGCACGGTCAGGGCGTGAATGGCCGCGGCCACCGCGTCGCTGTCGGCGCAGCGGACGTACTCCACCGCGAAGGGCAGCTTGCGCTGGTCGAGCAGTTCCAACGCCTGTCCGGTCCAGCGGATCGGGCGGATGCGGTCGTAGCGGTCGAAATCGATGGCGTCGTTCATGCGCGCCAGTCTAGCCGATGGCCGTGTCGGTCCCGAAACCGCTCCGCGCGCCGTGGCGCGCTAGCGGCCGCGCTGCCGCCCTGGCGGCGGTGGCGGCGATGCGCGCGGCGCCAAACGACCACGCCCCGGTCGAGGCCAGGGCGTGGTGGACAGAACCCAGCCGGCGAGCCGGCGCGGTCAGTTGACCTGGAAGCGCCCGCGGCAGCCGTTGGACACCCACACGCCGTTGCGGTCCCAGCCCCAGGTCTGGCCTTCGATGCAGGGCGAGCCGGAGGTCTGGCGAAGCAAGCGCACATCGCGGCGGATGCTCATGTTGCAGCGGTTCTGGCGGTTGTTGTTGGACTCGCAGCTGATCTCGCGGCCGCCGCCCCAGTTGCCGTCGCCGCCGTTCCAGCCGCCACCGCCGCCGTTCCAACCGCCGCCACCGCCGCGCCCGGCCACGAACTCGCCGCGGCAGCCGTTGCTGACCCACACCTGGCCGCGGCGCGAACCCCAGCTCTGGCCTTCCACGCAGGGCGAGCTGGACAACTGGCGCTGCAGCCGCGCGCGGTTGCCGTTGATGGCGCAGGTGCGCGAGCGGCCGCCCTCGGATTCGCAGCGCACCACTTCGCCGCCGCCACCGCCGTTCCAACCTCCCCCGCCGCCGTTCCAACCGCCGCCGCGACCGACCTCGAACTCGGCGCGGCACCCCTGGCCGACCCAGATGCCGCCGCGGTCGTAGCCCCAGCTGCGGCCCTGGATGCAGGGCGAATCGGACAACTGCCGCGACAGGCTGACGCCGCCGCGGGTATCGACATTGCAGCGGCGCTGGCGGCCGCCTTCGGATTCGCAGCGGATCGTGCCGCTGTCGCCGTAATAATCGCCGTACTGCGGCGCCGCCTGGGCCGCACCGGTGGACAACAGCCCCAGGCCCATCGCCAGGCCGAGGAAGGAAAACGTGCGTGCGGACATAGGGCTGCTCCTTGTCGATTTGCCGAGGACTGTAGCTGAAGCCGCTTAACGGCAGCTCAAGATTTCCGGCCCATGCGGTGGACCAAGCAGGACGGGCCGCGGACGTTCATCGCCCGCTTAGCTTGCTCCGCCGGCGCCGGGGCGGTCCCGGCCACCGGTCGCGGGCCCACCGCTGGGCTCAACCGCCGCCGCGGCGATAGTCCAGCTCGAACTCGGCGCGGCAACCGTCTTCCACCCAGACCCCGTGCGCGTCGTAGCCCCAACTGCGTCCTTCCACGCACTCTGACTTGGACAACTGCTTGACCATGCGCACGCCGGCGCCGGTATCCCCGTCGCAGCGGCGCGCGCGGCGGTCCTGGGATTCGCAGCGCAGCAGCGCCGGCGAAACCGCAGCGGGCCCAGCCGGTGCCGGCGCTTGCGCATCGGCCGCATCGGCGCCGAGCAAGCGGAACTCGCCGCGGCAGCCGCCGGACACCCAGACGCCGCGCTCGTCGGCGCCCCAGGATTGGTTGCGCAGGCAGGGTTGCTTGGACAATTGCTGGGCCAGGGCCACGCCGGCCTCGGTGCGCGCCGGACAGTGGTTCCAGCGGCCGCCGCGGGACTCGCAGCGGATCACCCGCGCGCCGGTGCGGCTGGCCATGCCGCTGCCGCCCTTGCCGAGCACGAAGTCGGCCGCGCAGCCCTGCGATACCCACACACCACCGCGGTCGGCGCCCCAACTGGTGCCTTCCACGCAGGGTTTGCCGGAAGTGCGGCGCACCAGGCGCACGCCTTCGCGAGTGTCGGCCGGACAGCGCACCAGGCCCTCGTCGGAGGACGCGCAACGCAGCAGGCGTCCGCCGTACAGGCGCTCGCCCACCGGCTCGGCCCAGGCCGGCGCCGACCACACCGCAGCCAGCGCGAACGGCGCAACCGCGGCAATCAAACTACGCATGCATGGCCCCCCGCACCCGATGCCGCCACTCTAACCGCGAACGATGAAGTTGCAATCAAAAAAGCGTTGCCGCCCACGCGCGTGCGCGCCGGGGTTCATCGCGGTCAAGCGCGCGTGAAGTCGAAGGCCAGAACCTCGGCGATGGCGCCGGTGCCCAGCATCGCCATCAGCAACCGGTCCACCCCCAGGGCGACGCCGGCGCAGTCGGGAAAGCCGGCGGCCAGCGCCGCCAGCAAGGCCTCGTCGCGCGGCGGGCCGGCCTGGCCGCGCTGCGCGCGCACGGCGCGGTCGCGGTCGAAGCGCTGGCCTTGCTCGGCCGCGTCGGCCAGCTCGTGGTAGCCGTTGGCCAGTTCCAGCGGACCGAGATAGAGCTCGAAGCGCTCGGCCACCGCCCTGCCCTCGCCGTCCTGGCGCACGCGCGCCAAGGCGCATTGCGAGGCCGGGTAGTCGACCACCGCGATCATGTCGCCGACGGGAAAAGCCGGTTGCAGGCGATGGGTCATCAACAGGTCGAGCCAGTCGTCGCGGACCAGCCCGGCCGGGTCGATCGCGACCTCGCCGAGGGCTGCGCGCAGGCGGTCTTCGCTGGCCAGGAACGGGTCCAGGCCTAGGCCCTGCCAGTACAGGTCGCGATAGCTTTGCACTCGCAGGCTCGCCTGGCCGCCGACCAGGGCCAGCGCCGCGCGCACCAGCGCGGCGGTTTCATCGATCAGGCGCCGATGGTCCCAGCCCAGCCGGTACCACTCGAGCATGGTGAACTCGGGGTTGTGGCGGCCGCCGGCTTCGCCGTCGCGGAACACCCGGCCCAGTTCGTAGCAGTCGCCGAAGCCGGCCGCGAGCAAGCGCTTGAGCGCGAACTCCGGCGAGGTGCGCAGCCAGCGCGTACGCGGCGCGCCGTCGGTGCGGCCGCTGAATTGCAGGCAGAACGAGGCGATGTTGGGATCGGTGTTGCCGGCGCGCGAAAGCACCGGGGTTTCCACCTCGGTCACGCCGCGCTCGGCGAAGAA
>CBIFVU010000251.1:0-6002 GCA_966185905.1 uncultured Lysobacter sp. | reverse complement strand
CATCGACGGCGACGCCCTGCTGGACGAGTACGCCACCCACTGGATGGTCTGGCACTTGCAAGGCGCGCGGGTCGGCGCGGTCACCGGCAACCCGCGCATCCGCAACCGCTCCACCTTGCTCGGCCGCCTGCAGGTGGGCGAGTTCTCCTCGATCATCGGCATGATCAAGCGCGCCCAGCGCGTGTACGGGCGCATCTTCACCGTGTCCGGGGTGATCTGCGCGTTCCGCCGCAGCGCCCTGCACCGGATCGGCTATTGGTCGGACAACATGGTCACCGAGGATATCGACATCAGCTGGCGCCTGCAGATGGACCATTGGGACATCCGCTACGAGCCCAATGCGATGTGCTTCATCCTCATGCCCGAGACCCTCAAGGGCCTGTGGAAGCAACGCCTGCGCTGGGCCCAGGGCGGCGTGGAAGTGCTGCTGCGCCACGGCCGCGACCTGCTGTCCTGGCGGCGCCGGCGGATGTGGGCGGTGATGGCCGAGTACGTGGCCAGCGTCGGCTGGGCCTATGCCATGGCGCTGATCATCGCGCTGTGGGCGCTGGGCCTGTTCCTGCCGCTGCCCGGGCAACTGCGCGTGACCAGCCTGCTGCCGTCCTGGCACGGGGTGATCCTGGCGCTGATCTGCCTGCTGCAGTTCGCCGCCAGCATCATCATCGACCGCCGCTACGAGACCGGCGTGGGCCGCAACTACTACTGGATGATCTGGTACCCGCTGGCCTACTGGCTGTTGAGCTTCGCCACCACGGTCGCGGCGGTGCCCAAGGCCCTGCTCAAGCGCCGCGGCACCCGCGCCACCTGGGTCAGCCCGGACCGGGGGCTGCGATGAACGCGCCGGAACGTCCGCAGGTGGGCGCCGGCACCGGCCGCGCCGCCGCGCGCTTCACCGCGCCCCGGCACGGCGAGGACAGCGCCGCGGCACCGGCACCGGCGAGCTCCGCCGCGCCGGCCGCGCACAAGCACGACTCGCGCCTGATCCAGAAGCCCTCGGCCCAGCGCCCGCTGCCGCGCACCCTGTGGGGCGCGGTCACCGGCGTGTTCTGGCTGGCCTATCTGTACCTGTGGACGCCGGTGCTGACCCTGCTGCTGTGGCTGCTGGGCGTGCGCACCGCGGCTTCGGAACTGTACCTGCGCCAGCACCAGGTCGATCCCTTCCTGATGCTGTTCCTGCCGGCGACCGCGGCGATCGTGGTGGCGCTGCTGCTGGCCTGGGCCGAGTACAACCGCTGGCGCTTCGCCAGGATCCGGGGCGAGCGCCGCGGCGCGCAACCGCTGGTGCCGTTGGAAGAGGTGGCCGCGGCCCTGGGCGCCGACCTGCGCGTGGCCCATGCGCTCAACGCCGGCCGGATCAGCGTGCTGCACATGGACCCGCAACAAGCAGTGCCGCTGGGCGTCACGGCGGTGACGCCGCAACCGCCGGCGCAGGCGTTCCCGCCGCCAGCGCCGATGCCGCAGTTCACCCGCCAACTGCCGCCCGGCGTGTCCTGGCTGTACCTGCTGGCGCTGGGTTCGATCGGGGTGGTGATCGCGGTGCTGGCGCTGGTCTCGCACGGCTACCGCCAGATCCAGAGCACTGCGCCGTTGCAGTCGATCGAAGGCACGCCGGGCATCGACCGCCCGGGGCTGCCGGCCGCAGTGGAGGCCGTGCAGGCTCCGCCTCCGGTTGCACGCGCCGCGCCCGACGCCGAGGCAGCGGCTGCCGCCGATGCCGCGCGCGAGCGCGCGCGCCAGGCCAAGGCGCGCGCCGAGGCCCAACGCAAACGGCGCGCGGCAGACGCGGCCAGCGCCACGCCGCGGCCGCTGCCCGGCTTCAGCCCCAAGCCGCCCTACCCGCTGGACGCGCTGCGGCACCAGGAAGGCGGCCTGGTCACGCTACGAGTGCAGGTCTCGGCCGAAGGCCGACCGACCCGGGTGGACGTGCTTCGGCGCAGCGGGCACCGCTCGCTGGACCGCGCCGCGGTCTCCACCGTGCGCGGTTGGCGCTTCGCTCCGGCCAAGCGCAAGGGCAAGCCGGTGGCGGCGGTCGTGATCGTCCCAGTGGAATTCACCCCACGCCACTGATCGATCCCCGCCTCACTCACTGCTCGTTCCGCTCCCCTCGTTCCCGGCCGCTCGCCTCTCCAATCCGCGACTCGCCATGCCGCACCTGCCCTTCCCCGCGCACCACGAAGCGCTCGATGGTCAGCGATTGCGCGCCCATCGGCCCATAGGCGTGCAGGCGCGTGGTCGAGATGCCGATCTCCGCGCCCAGGCCCAACTGGCCGCCATCGTTGAAGCGCGAGGAGGCATTGACCATCACCGCTGAGCTGCGGGTGCCGCGGACGAAGGCCTCGGCCGCGGCCGGGTCGGCGGTGGCGATGACCTCGGTGTGGTCCGAACCGTAGCGGGCGATGTGCGCCAGGGCGGCGTCCAGGTCGTCCACCACGCGCACGGCGATGATCAGGTCCAGGTACTCGGCGGCGTAGTCGGCCTCCTCCGCGACAGCGGCCTGCGGCGCCAGCGCGCGGGTGCGCTCGCAGCCGCGCACCTGCACGCCGCGCGCGGCCAGCGCCGTCGCCGCGGCGGGCAGGAACGAGGCGGCGATGTCGCGATGCACCAGCAAGGTCTCCAGCGCATTGCACACGCCCGGGCGCGAGGCCTTGCCGTCCACCAGCAGATCCAGCGCCAGCGCCGGGTCCGCGGCGCGGTCCACGTACAGATGGCAGACGCCCTTGTAGTGCTTGATCACCGGCACCCGCGCATGCTCGGCGACGAAGCGGATCAGGCGCTCGCCGCCGCGCGGAATGGCCAGGTCGACCAGGTCGGACAGTTGCAGCAGCTCCAGCACATGTTCGCGCGCCGTGTCCTCCAGCAGCGACACCGCCGCTTCCGGCAGGCCGCGCTCGCGCAGCGCCGCGTGCAACGCCGCGCCGATGGCGGCGTTGCTGGCGCGCGCTTCCGAACCGCCGCGCAGCAGCACCGCATTGCCGGCCTTCAAGCACAGCGCCGCGGCGTCGGCGGTCACGTTGGGGCGCGATTCGTAGATCATCGCGATCAGGCCCAGCGGCACGCGCTGGCGCTGGATGACCAGGCCGTTGGGCCGGACTTCGCCGTGGTCGATGCCGGCCAGCGGATCGGGCTGGGCGGCCACCTCGCGCAAGGCGGCGGCGATCGCATCCAGGCGCGACGGGTCCAGGCGCAGCCGGTCCAGCAGGGCCGCGCCGAGGCCGGCGGCCTGGCCGCGGCTCAGGTCTTCGGCGTTGGCCGCCAGGATCGTCCCGGCCTGGGCCTGCAATTGCGCGGCCATCGCCTCGATCAAGGCCGCGCGCTGCGGGCCGCTGAGCGCGGCCAGGATCGGGGACGCGGCGCGGGCGCGCTCGGCCAGGGTTCTGACATAGCCGCTCATGGCGACACCTCGGGATTGTCGGGAAAGACCCTCGGGACGGCGGGCGCTGCGCCGGCGCCGCCGGCTTCGGCCTCCGGGACGATGCCGAGCATCACCAGATCGTCGCGATGCAGCACCGATTCGCCATAGCGGAAACCCAGCACCGACTCGATGTCGCGACTGTGCCGGCCCTTGATGCGGCCCAGTTCGGCCGCGTTGTACTGCACCAGTCCGCGCGCGACCAACGCCTGGTCCGCCGCGGCGCGCACCTCGACTACATCGCCGCGGCGGAACTCGCCCGCCACCGCGCTCACCCCGCCCGGCAGCAGCGAGGCGCCGCGCCCGTGCAAGGCCGCGACCGCACCGGCATCGACGTACAGGCAGCCGCTGGCCGGCGCGTGCCGCAGCCATTGCTTGCGCGCGCGCAGGCGGTCGCTGTGGGCGGCGACCAGGGTGCCGTGCAGGCGGTCGTCGGCGAGCGCTTCCACCACCTTCGCCTCGCGTCCGCAGAACAGCGCCGTGGCCACGCCGGCGGTGGCCGCCTTGGCCGCCGCCTCCAGCTTGGTGCGCATGCCGCCGGTGCCGAGCGCGCCGGCGCCGCCGCTGGCGGCCTGCAACAGTTCCGGCGTGACCGCAGCCACCCGCGGGATCGGCCGTGCCTGCGGATCGCGCTGCGGATGGCCGCTGTAGAGACCGCCGATGTCGGTGGCGATCAACAACAGGTCGGCATCGACCAGCGAGGCCACCGCCGCGGCCAGATTGTCGTTGTCGCCGAGCTTGAGCTCGTCCACCGCGACGGTGTCGTTCTCGTTGATGATCGGCAGCGCGCCCAGGCGCAGCAGTTCGCGCAGCGCCGCGCGCGCATTGAGATAGCGCCTGCGGTTGCGCAGGTCGTCGTGGGCCAACAACACTTGCGCCACCGGCACGTCGGACAATTGCTGCCAGAAGCCGATCAACGACGCTTGACCGAGCGCGGCCAAGGCCTGGCGCAGGACCAGGCCGTTGCCACCCACGTCTACCCGGCCGCGGCCGGCCGCGACCGCGCCGGAGGACACCAGCACCACCTCGCGCTGGCGCGCACGCGCCTGGGCGATGAAACCGGCGAGCGCGCGGGCGTGGCGCGGGTCCAGCCCGCCCTCCTGGCCGGCGAGCAGGCTGCTGCCGACCTTGAGCACCGCGCGGCGCCAGGCCGGCAAAGGCTGCGCGGCGAAGTCCTCGGCCGCGGCGTTCATGCCGCGTCCTTCAGCCGCGCCTGCAACAACTCCAGGCGAAGATCGGCGGCGGCGCCGGGCGACACCCGCGCGGCCAGGCTGGCCTGCGGGTCGCCCTGGGACCAGCGCGCCGGATCGGCGGCCTGCTTGTAGGCCTCGCGGAACGGCAGGCCCTGGCGAGCGAGGTCCACGGCCAGGTCGGTGGCATACATCGACGGGTCCAGCGCGGCCAGCATCGCCTGGGGTTTCCATTCCAGGTTGCGCAACAGGTCCGGCAACAGCTCCAGCGCACCGAGGCCGCGGCCGAAGGCGTGGAAGATCGCGCCCTTGGAGAACTGCAGGTCGCGGTGGTAGCCCGACGGCAGCGACAGCAAGTGCTCGATTTCTGCGCGCGCGGCGGCGACGCTGGCGTAGCTGGCGCGCATCAGCTCGATCACGTCGGGATTGCGCTTGTTGGGCATGATCGAACTGCCGGTGGTGTATTCGGCCGGCAAGGCGACGAAGCCGAATTCGGCGCTGGTGAACAGGCTCAGGTCCCAGGCCAATCGGCGCAGGTCGAGCAAGGCGGCCGACAGCGCGTCGATCGCGCCCAGCTCGAACTTGCCGCGCGAGAGCTGGGCATAGGCGGCCGATACCTGCATGCGGCCGAAGCCGAGCGCGGCAGTGGTGCGATCGCGCGCCAGCGGCAGGTTGACCCCGTAGCCGGCGGCGCTGCCGAGCGGATTGGCATCGACCCAGTCCAGGGTCTGGCGCGCGCGCACGGCATTGTCGATGAAGCCCTCCGCCCAGGCTGCCCACCACATGCCGGCGCTGGAGACCACGGCGCGCTGGAGGTGGGTGTAGCCCGGCAGCGGCAGCTCGCGCTCGGCCGCCGCACGCGCCAGCGCGACTTCGGCCGTCTCGCGGCACAATGCGCGCACCCGCGCCAGCCGATCCTTCAACCACAGGCGGGTGGCCACCAGGATCTGGTCGTTGCGGCTGCGCCCGGTGTGGATCTTGCGGCCGGCGTCGCCCAGGCGCTCGATCAACCGCCCTTCGATGGCCGAGTGGCCGTCCTCGAAACGCTCGTCCAGGACGAAGCGCCCTGCGCGGAAGTCCTCGGCCAGCGTATCCAGCTCGCGCGAGAGCCCATCCAGTTCCTCCGCGCTGAGGATGCCGATCTGCTCCAGCCCCTGCGCGTGCGCGCGGCTGGCCTGGATATCGAACAAGAAGAACTCGCGATCCAGGATCACGTCCTCGCCGGCGAGGAAGGCCTGGATGCGCGCGTCGACCTTGACGCCGGGTTTTTGCCAAAGCAGATCGGACATGGGGAGGGCTCGCTGGGAACTGGGAATTCGGGGGGAACGAGTGGATAGGAACGAGTTAAGAGGAACGAGTGAAGAGGAGTGAGGAACGAGTGGAAGCGGTGCACTACTCGTTCC
>CBIFVU010000250.1:0-6013 GCA_966185905.1 uncultured Lysobacter sp. | reverse complement strand
CTTGATGCCGGTCTCGAAGTTCCAGACGTCCTCGTTCTCGAAGCTGCTGCCGATCTGCAGCGAGTTGAAGCCGCCGGCCTTGTAGCCCTTGGCCAGCGAGGCGAACACCATGGTGTCCTCGTTGAAGTGGTAGTCCACCACGAAGCGCGGGCTCAGGTCGGTCCAGCTGTCGGAGGTGCGGCGCCGGATGCCCTTGTTCATCATCGCCGGCGGGTCGATGAAGGCCACGTCGAACACGAAGTCCTCGCGGCTCACGCCGGCCAGATCGAACAGGCCCAGGGCCTGCAACTGATCCAGGGTAGCGTCCAGGGTCGGCGCATAGCGCGGCGTGTTGAGCCAGCTGAACTTCTTCTCGTCGCGGGTGTAGCGCAGGCCGAAGGTGAGGTTGAGCTTGTCGGTGGCGCGCCAGATCACATCGCCGAACACCGCATAGGCGCGGGTGTCCAGGGTGTTGCGGAAGGTCTCGTTCCAGCGGTGGCCCAGCAGGGTCAGCGGGATGCCGTTGGCGCGCAGCATGTCGTCGAAGAAGCCGTACAAGCGGCCGTCCGGAGTCGGCGCCATGCCCAGGTTGCGCACGATGGTGTCGACCGAGTCGGTCATCGTGTTGACCTCGCTGGTCTGCCGCGCTCGCTCGTCGAAATAGCTCGCCCCGGCGATCCAGTCGAGCTTGTCGGTGCTGCCGCTGAACTTGAACTCCTGATAGAAGCCGCGGTTGCTCTCGGTGTTGGTCGAGTCCACGTAGAGGTAGCGGCGGTTGGTGCCGTCTTCCTCGACCCGGTTGACCGAGTCGTAATCGCGCCAGGAGGTGGTGGAGGTGAACGCGCCCCAGTCGGTGCCGTGGTCGATGATCAAGGTCGCGCCGTCGAAGCGCCGCGACTCCTCGTTGCCTTCGGCGTCGCTGACGGTGGGGATCTTGCGCGGGTCCAGGTAGGCGTCCTCGTCCACCGGCAGGCCGGGCGCGCCCGGCGCCGGCGGCAGCGCGACGATGCCGGTGGTGGCCTGGCCGAGCTGGTCCAGGCTCTCGTGGTCCCAGCTCAGCGTGGCCCAGGTGCGTTCGCCGAAGCGGGTCTTGAACGCGGCGCGGGTGGCCCAGTTGTTCTCCGGGTTGAGGTCGCGGCCGGTCTCGGCGTCCTGGATCCAGCCATCGCTGTGGTTGACCAGGGCGTTGAAGCGGAACGCCGAATCCTCGCCGGTGGGCAGGTTGAGCATGCCGTCCACGTACTGCTTGCCGTAGCGGCCGATGCGCAGCTTGGCCGCGACTTCAGTGGCCGAGGCATCGGGCTTGCGAGTGATGATGGAAATCGCGCCGGCGGCGGTGTTGCGGCCGAACAGCGTGCCCTGCGGGCCCTTGAGCACTTCGATCCGCTCCACGTCGGTGAACGGCAGCAGCACGCCGCCGCCGCGGCCGGCGTAGACGCCGTCGACATACACGCCCACGGCCGGGTCGGTGCCGATGCCGAAGTCGTCGGTGCTGATGCCGCGCAGCTCGAAGCCCGGCTGGGTCGGCTGCTGGCTGTCCACCACCAGGCCGGGGACGAAGCTGTCCAGGTCGCCCAGGTCCTGGGCGGCGACATCGTCGATCAGTTGGTCGGTGACTACCTGCAGGGCGATCGGCACGTCCTGCAGTTCCTGCTGCCGGCTCTGTGCGGTGACGGTGATCTTGTCCAGTTCCTTTGGCGCGCTGTCCTGGGCGGACACGGCCGGAGCGGCCAAGGCGAAGGCGCTGCCGCACAGGGCGGACAGCACGGTGTTGGTCGCGATGACCAGGCGGTGTTTGCGCAACGACATCGAAAGCTCCCCTCTCGTTCGTCTGTTCTTGCGTTCGTCGGTTGTGGCGGCACGCTCTGCCGGCGCACCTGTTTCCCCCTGTCGCCCGGATCGCCGCCTAGCCGCACTGCCCCTGTTGCGCGGCGATCCAGTCGCGGATCAGTTGTACTCCTTCCTGGTGGACCACGCTGCGGCCCAGTTCGGGCATCATCTCCGACGGGTCGTCGCTGTCCATGCGGTAGACCAGGATCGATTCGTCGGGACGGCCGGGCACTACGCCGAAACGGCGGTCGCCGGTGCCCTTGCCGGCGGCGATGGGCAGCTTGCACCGGCCCAGTCGCAGCGGTTCCTGCGTCGCCGCGTCCAGCCACAGCCCGGACGTGTTGCCCGGCCCCTTGGCGCTGTGGCAATGGCCGCAGTTGACGTCGAGATAGGCGCGCGCGCGGGCCTCCAACGGCGCGGCCGGATCGCGGTAGTTGGCGTCGCGCGGGGCTGCGGCCGGCGCCGGCGCATCCTTGAGGTAGCCGGCCTGGGTCCAGCGCGCGATCTGGTTGGCCAGGCCATCGTGATAGGCGAACTCGCGGTTGAGATGGCGCGCCTTGGGCCCGATGGGATGCAGCGCCTTGCGCTTGCTGTCGGTGGCGTGGCAACCGGCGCACTGGTTCTGGTCGGGCACTTGGTACTCGGCGTTCTGGCGGCTGCCGTCGGCGGCGAGCAACTCCAGCGCCACCAGCTCGCCGCCGCGCATCAGCCGGGCCTGGGTCTGCTCGCGGTTCCACACATACGGCAGGGCCAGCCAACCTTCGGCGCGGCGCAGCAGCAGGCGCGTTTCGACCAATCGGACCTTGGCCAGTTCCAGCCCGCCGCCGTCCAGGTCGGGGCCGTCGTCGGCGCTGCGCAGCACCGTTTCGCCCTGCCCGCGCGGGTAGTAGAAGGTCTTGCTCAGCACGGTGCCGACCGGAAAGTCGAAGGCTTCGGCCGGGTCGTAGCCGGCGGCCTGGCCCTTGGGCATCCACACCGTGCGCAGCTTGTGCGCGTAGTCGGAGAACAGCGGCGTGTTGAGGTCGTAGGGCAACACGTCGCGGTTGAGCTGCAAGCGGCCGCCGGCCACGCGCAGCAGGTTCCATTCGGCCAGGTCCTCGGGCTGGCCCTGCTCGAAAAAGCGCACCGGCGCCCAGGGTGCATCGGCCGCCGGCGCCGGCGCCGCGCCGTCGGCGACGCTCGCGCCGGGGCCGGGACCGGGGCTGGAACCGGCCGGCGCCTGGGGCTGGGAACAGGCGATGGCCAACAACGGCAGCAACAGCGCGGCGGCCCGGCGCGCGATGGCCTGGGGGCTTGCGGATGCGCGCATCGGTCAGCCGCGCTTGAGGTCGATGGCGGGCAGCTTGGGCAGCTCGCAGGCGAAGGCCTGCAGGTCCTTGCTCGGGTTCTTGTAACCGCCGGGGCCGTCGGCGTCGATCACGCCGGAGACATCGCGCAGGCAGATCTGCGGCCCTTCCTTGAGCTTGGGATTGGCGTAGCCGTCCCACAACACGTCGGGAAAGCGCCCGCCCAGGCCGTAATTGGCCACCTTCAAAGCCTTCAGGTCGATGCCGTCGGGCGACTCGCCGCCGCCGCTGAGGCGGTTGCCGTAGACATGGATGCGCTCGGGATAGGGATCGAATTCCGAGGAGGCCTTGTCGTCCTTGTAGCCGGTGGAATACACGCTGGAGACGATGATGTTGGTGGTGGCGTTGTCGCTGATGTCGTTGTCGAAGATCTCCACGTCGTCGTTGGAGTTGACCACCACGCCGCTGCCGGCCGGAACGCTCGCCACCGGCGTGCCCTTGGCGCCGAAGTTGGCGGTGTTGTTCTTGAACACCTTGTTCTTGAACACCCGGATCGCCCCGCCCTGCTGCGACAGCGCCGGCATGTTGAACACCAGGATGCCGCCGGTGTTGTTGGTGGCGGTGTTGCCGTAGACATCGGCGTTGACGGTGTTCTCGATCTCGATCCCGGCGACGTTGAACTCGGCGCGGCTGTTGCGCACGATCACATCGCGCGACTGGCCCACGTAGATGCCCGCGTCGGAGGCGCCGATGGCCACCGAATCCTCGATCAGCACGTTGCGGGTCTTGACCGGGTACAGGCCGTAGCCGCCGTTGGCGGTGCTCGGCCCGCCGGTCCACTCCACCCGCACGTTGCGGATGGTGATGTGCTCGCCCTCGTTGACCTTGAGTCCGTCGCCCTTGCTGTCCTCGATGGCCAGGTTCTCGATGGTGAAGCGGCTGGCGTTGACCAGCAGGCCCTCGGCGCCGGCCTTCTGGCCCTTGAAGCTGAGCACCGACTTGTCCGGCCCGGCGCCGCGGAGGGTCACCCCGTCCACGCGCAGGGTCAGGCTGCGGTCGAAGCTGAAGCGGCCCGGCGGCACCTCGATGACATCGCCGTCCTTGGCGTCGAGCAGGCGGGTGCGCAAGGTCTCGGCGAAACCGGCGTCGCCGGCGGCGACCTGGGCGGTGGGCGTGTGCTGGGCCTGCTCCGGGCCGCAGCCCGCCAGAGCGAGCGCCGCGACGGCGCCCAAAGCCAAGGCCGGAATCTGCTTGTTCATGCGGCTCCCCGTGGTTTGCCTGGGCGACGCTCGGCGGCCGTGGTGATCGCGGGCGGCGGCGCTGGCTGGCGATTGGCTGAGTCTCGTCTCTCAGTGCGAGCGCGCGCGAGGGCGATTGCGGCACACTAAGGGGGGAAACGCGGTCAACCGTGCGGCCAGGTATCGTGAGGGGCGATGCGCCAGCCATCCGATCACAACAGCGACAGCGCCGGGGGCGACCTGGCCTTGATGTCGCCGAATCTGCTGTGGGGTCTGCTGGAAACGGCCGACCGCCTGGGCGTGCCCAGCGACGACTGGTTCGCCGGCACCGGCCTGAGCCGCGTCCAGGTCAGCGACCCCGGCGTGCGCCTGCCCAACCGCCCGACCGCGGTGGTGATCGAGCGCGCGCTCAAGGTGCTGCCGCCGACCATCGGCCTGGACGTGGGCCGCCACCAGCACGTGGGCAATTTCGGCCTGCTCGGCCTGGCCATGACCACCGCGGCGACCCTGGGCGAGGCGATGCAGATCGGCCTGCGCTTCACCCCGGTGCTGGGCAGCCTGATGCGCTTCGTGGAGAGCGCCTCCGAGGCCGGCACCCTGGCCCTGGCCGGGCACATGACCCTGGTGTTCCCCTCGATCCACCGCTTCGTCACCGAGGAGTTCTTCAGCAGTTGCCTGGCGCTGGGCCACGGCCTGCTGGGCGAGCGCCTGCGGCCGCTGCGGATCGAGTTCAGCTATCCGGCCCCGGCCTACCGCGAGCGCTACCAGGAGGTCTTCGACTGTCCGCTGGTGTTCGACCAACCGCAGAACCGGCTGGTGCTGGACGCGAGCGTGCTGGCCACACCGCTGCCCACCCATAACCCCATCGCCGCGCGCCAGGTGCTGGCGCTGTGCGAGGCGCAGATGCCCGACGGCGCGGTGCCGGGCGAGGCCACCGCCTCGGTCGAGCGGCTGCTGCGCGCGCAACTGCCGCTGGACCCGAAGCTGGCCGCCATCGCCGCGCAGATGCACGTCAGCGAGCGCACCCTGCGCCGCCAACTGACCGGCGAGGGCACCAGCTTCCACCAGATCCACGACCGCTTGCGCGTGGACCAGGCCTACGCCCTGCTGCGCGAGCGACATCTGACCATCGCCGCGGTCGGCGCGGCGATCGGCTACAAGGACCCGCGCGACTTCCGCCGCGCCTTCAAGCGCCTGACCGGGCAAACCCCGCGCGCGCTGCGCGAGCGGCTGTGGGCGGAAATGGCGCGCGAGCGCCAGTGAACCGGCGCGCCGCGGCCGCGCGCCTCAGCGCAGCACCATCACCGCATCGACCTCGAACGCGACCCCGCGCGGCAGCGCCGAGACCTGCACGGTCGAACGCGCCGGATACGGCGGATCGAAATACTCGCCCATGACCGCATTGACCTTGCCGAAGGCGGCCAGGTCGGTCAGGTACAGCCCCAGCCGCACCACCTCGGCCAGCGACCCGCCGCCGGCCTCGCACACCGCCTTGAGGTTCTGGAAGGCGCGATGCGCCTGCGCCTCGATATCGCCCTCCACCACCAGCCCGCTGGCCGGATCGAGCGGGATCTGGCCCGACAGGTAGACGGTATCGCCCACCCGCACTGCTTGCGAATACGGGCCGATGGCGGCGGGGGCTTGGTCGGTCTGGATGATTTGGCGGGGCATTGTTGGGGC
>CBIFVU010000249.1:0-6019 GCA_966185905.1 uncultured Lysobacter sp. | reverse complement strand
GCTCGTCCAGCCGCGGCAGCAGCACGTGCTGGCGGGCCTGGTTGAGCATCAGCGCATAGCTGAGGTTGTTGATGTCCTCGCTGGTGCAGGCGAAGTGGACGAACTCCATTGCCGGGCCCAGCTCGGCGTCGTCCTTGAGCCGTTCCTTGATCAGGTATTCCACCGCCTTGACGTCGTGGTTGGTGGTGCGCTCGATCTCCTTGACCCGGGCCGCGTCGGCCACCGACAGGTCCTCGGCCAGCGCGCGCAGGCGCGCGGCGGCGGCCTCGGAGAAGGGCGGCAGCTCGGCGATGGCCGGCTCGGCGGCCAGGGCCAGCAGCCATTCCACCTCGACCTTGACCCGGGCCTTGATCAGGCCGAATTCGGAGAAGATCGGCCGCAGCGCATCGACCTTGCCGGCATAGCGGCCATCGAGCGGGGACAGGGCGAGCAGGGCGGTCTGGGGGTCGGCGGACATGTCACGCGGCAGGCAGGAAAACAGCCGCCGATTCTACTCCCTGGGGCTGGCGCGTGCCCGCGGAAGCGGCCAGCCGCGTCGCGGCGGCCGGTTCGCAGCGCCAGCCCGCCGCCGCGGATTCGCCGCTGGCCCGCCCTTGCCGGGGGCGTGCCAGCAGGACGGGCCCTGCGCGAGCAGGCCCGGGAGGTCCAGCACGATCCAGCTCCGCACGGTCGGGACCTGCAAGCTGCAAGCCCTGCAAGCACGAGCCCTGCAGAACCAGGCCCCGCAGGATCGGCCCCGCAAGACCGGGCCCCGCAAAACCAGGCCACGCCAGATCGGGCGAAAACCGCGCCCGCCCTCGACGCCCGGCGCCGCCACGGCGATCATGGCCGGGCCAGCGCGATCCAGCCAGCCACGACCGCCGCGTCCCAGGGGCGGCAACCCCGGGCCTGCGGCCCCTCACGGCGATGCGCGGCGACGCCGCCGCGCACGTTCTTTCAGCGAAGATCCCCTACGACTCAACGGAGTTGGCAATGGCGAGCAAACCCAAGACCCCGGCCCGCGGCGATACGCCCGCGGCGGCCGCTTTCCGCACCGAACACGACAGCATGGGCGAGCTCAGCGTCCCGGCCGAGGCGCTGTGGGGCGCACAGACCCAGCGTGCGGTGCAGAACTTCCCGATCTCCGGCCAGCCCATGCCGCGCCAGTTCATTCGCGCCCTGGCCCTGGTCAAGGCCGCCGCGGCCGAGGTCAATGGCGGCTTCGGCCTGTTGCCGCCGGCGGCGGCCAAGGCCATCCGCGCCGCCGCGGCCGAGGTCGCCGACGGCCGCCACGATGCGCATTTCCCGCTGGACGTGTTCCAGACCGGCTCGGGCACCTCCAGCAACATGAACGCCAACGAGGTCATCGCCACGCTGGCCTCGCGCGCGGGCAAGGCCCGGGTGCACCCCAACGACCACGTCAACCTGGGCCAGAGCTCCAACGACGTGATCCCCACCGCGATCCGGGTCTCGGCGGTGCTGGCCGCGCAGGAAAGCCTGCTGCCGGCGCTTGCCCACCTGCGCAAGACCATCGCCAAGCGCGCCGCCGGACTGGACAAGGTGGTCAAGACCGGCCGCACCCACCTGATGGACGCGATGCCGCTGACCTTCGGCCAGGAGTTCGGCGCCTGGGCCGCGCAACTGGATTCGGCTGCCGCGCGCCTGGCCGACAGCCTCAAGCGCCTGCGCCGCCTGCCCATCGGCGGCACCGCCATCGGCACCGGCATCAACGCCGATCCGCGTTTCGGCAAGGCCATGGCCAAGGCGCTGAGCACGGCCACCGGCCAGCGCTTCGACTCGGCCGCCGACAAATTCGAGGGCCTGGCCGCGCAGGACGATGCGGTGGAATTGTCCGGTCAGCTCAATGCCCTGGCGGTGGCGTTGATGAAGATCGCCAACGACCTGCGCTGGATGAACTCCGGCCCGCTGGCCGGGCTGGGCGAGATCGAACTGCCGGCGCTGCAGCCGGGCAGCTCGATCATGCCCGGCAAGGTCAACCCGGTGATCCCCGAGGCGGTGGCCATGGTCTGCGCGCAGGTGATCGGCCATCACGCCGCCATCACCGTGGCTGGACAGAGCGGCAACTTCCAGCTCAACGTGATGCTGCCGCTGATCGCCTACGACCTGCTGGACTCGATCCAACTGCTGGCGCGCTCGATGCCGTTGCTGGCCGACCAGGCCATCGCCGGGCTCAAGGTGCGCCAGGCGCATGTGCGCCAGGCGCTGGATCGCAATCCGATCCTGGTGACCGCGCTCAACCCGATCATCGGCTATGAGAAAGCCGCCGCCATCGCCAAGCAGGCCTATAAAGAAGGCCGGCCGGTGCTGGAGGTGGCGGTGGAAGCCACCGGGCTGCCGGAAAAACGCTTGCGCAAACTGCTCGATCCGGCCGCGCTGACCCGCGGTGGCATCCAGGCAGGCGGCAGCGGCAGCGGCGGCGGTTGAACCGGCATCGGCGACGATAGGGTTTTCCCTAAGGCAGCGATCGCGCCATTGTGGGAAAAAACCGCAGGTGAATGTACGGGGATTTTGTTTCGCGACCAGCGTGGTATTTTGGCGCTTGCTCGATCCGATATCCTCGCCGCGCACAGGGGGAATGTCCGCAACGCCGCAGATAATCGCGGCGGCGCGGGATCGGCGGAGGCAGGCCGGCGCTACGGCCCAGCGTCCGCCACGGCCGGCCCGTTGCCACGGGCGGGGCCGGATTCTCCTTGCCCGGGGCGCCTGCCGTCGGTATGAGGCAGCGCACCGGTGTGCGCCGCAGCGCCTGGCGCGGCGGCGGCAGCGGTGCGGCGGGCGGTCCGCGGCGGATTATTGAGCGGTAATCCGGCAAACGCCCGATGCACCGGCGGCCCGCAGTATCGCCACGGCGGCGCAGGAGGCGCCGGCGCGTGCGAGCGTTTCCGTACTGCCGGTCCCGCCACCCGGGCCGGCCCGCCTCGAAACCCATTGGAGCCACGCTCATGAAAATCCACCGAATCCTCCGCTGCGCCCTGGTCCTGGCTCTGTTCGCCGCCTGTGCCGGCTGCAATCCCAATTTCTTCCCAGGCGGGGGCGACGGCCCTCTGGACGCCCAGTCCTCGGCCGCGGCAGAGATGGCCGGCGCGGCGCTGCGGGCCTCGGCCGCGCGCTGAGGCTGGGGCCGCGGCCGGGCCGGTGCGCCGGCTCCGTCGCGGCCGACCGCCCGGCGCAGGGATGCGGATCGCCGGCGGCCTGGCCGCCTGAGGCCTTCGCAACCGCGACCGGAGCGGGGCAGCGCGCCGCACCACGGCGTGGCTGCCGCCGGCGCACCGGGGTTTCCCGGGCGCCGTTGTCGCCTCCAACGGCCGCGGCGCCGGCGGGGGTCTCCGATGGCCCGCCGCAGGAACGTGCATGGATCGACGCTGGCGCCTGTCCTGGACAGGGTGGTGCGTGTGCTGGGGGCTGCTGCTGGCGCTGAGCGCGCAGGCCGGCCAGGCGGCGCTGTCGCTGTCGGTCCTGCCCACACCGCTGGACCCGCCGCCCGCCCAGGTCCTGGCCGGGCGTTTCGACGCCGGCTTCGTGCCGGTGCCCGACGGCCGCCTGCAAGTGCGCGCGCAGCGCCGCGGCTGGTGGCGGCTGGAAGCGCTCCAGGACATCCCCGCCGGGCAGCGCCCGCAACTGGTGGTCCACCAGCCGCACAGCAAGCACCTGGAACTGTGGCGGCCGGGCTGGTCCGAGCCGCTGGCGCGCTCGATCTACGGCCCGGACAGCGATTACAGCCATTCGGTGCGCTTTCTGGTCTTCCCGCTGAAGCAGGGCCTGCGCCGTGGCGACGTGCTGTACCTGCGCGCGGTCGCCGCCGGCAGCCTGGCCTCGCGCATCCAGGTGCTGCCCTTGCAGGAGGTGTATGCGCGCGACATCGACTATGTCGCCCTGCGTACCCTGGTGCTGACTGTGCTGAGCCTGATCGCGGCGCTGGCCTTCGGCCTGTGGGCCGGGTTGGGCGAACGCGGTTACGTCTACCTCGGCCTGTCGCTGGGCTTCCAGGTGGCCGGGATGCTGCTGGAAGGCGGCGAGGCGCGTTCGCTGCTGCCCTTGCCGGCGCAGTTCGACCGCCGTTTCGACATCGCTCTGAATACCGCCGCAGTGCTGGCCGGGGTCCGCTTCATCGGCCTGTTCCTGGGGCTGCGCCGGGCCATGCCCTGGGTCCAGCGCCTGCTGGACCTGTGTTCGCTGCTGTTGGCCGCCTTGTTGCTGTCGGTGCTGGCCGCCGGCGCCTGGCAGGGCAGCGTGAGCGCCGGCAATTTGCTGCTGCTGGTGGCGCTGGCGCTGATCGGCTGGGCGATCCTGGGCGCGGTCGTGCGCGGCCATCGCGAGGGCCATCTGCTGCTGGTCGCGTGGGCGCCGCTGATCGCGGTCTTGGTGGTGCTGGTCGGCGCCTATCAGCAGTGGTGGCCGGCCTTCGCCTGGCTGGAGTACGCCTATCCGGCCAGCCTGGCCTTCGGTGGCCTGGGCCTGCTGCTGGGGCTGACCAGCCAGGTCCAGCAATTGCGCCGGGCGCGCGACCGTGCCGAGCATCGCGCCTCGGTCGATGCGCTCACCGGGGTGCTGGCCCGCTCGGCGTTGGAAGAAGCGCTGGCCGGCGCGGTCGCGCGAGCGCGCCACAGCGGCCGGCCGCTGGCGCTGCTGTTCTTCGACATCGACCATTTCAAGCGCCTCAACGACGCCCTGGGCCATCGCGGCGGCGACGAGGCGCTGCGCATCATCGCCCTGCGTTGCCGCAACCGCCTGCGCCCGGACGACGTGCTGGGCCGTTACGGCGGCGACGAGATGGTGGCGGTGCTGCCCGATACCGGGCTGGGCCAGGCCGAGCGCATCGCCGAACTGCTGCGCGAGGGGTTCGCCGCCGACCCATTGTCGATAGAGGGCCAGACCATCGCGGTCGGCCTGAGCATCGGCGTGGCTGAGCTGGAGCCCGGCGAGGGCGCCGAGCAACTGCTGCGCCGCGCCGACGATGCGCTCTACGCCAGCAAGACCGGCGGTCGCGACCGGGTCAGCCGCGCTGCCGCGGCGCCGGCCTGAGCCGCTTTGGGCCTGGCATCCCTTTAAGCCTGGGGCTCTTTAAGCCTGGGCCGGCTCGGGCCACGGCAGCGGGGCAGGGCTGGATCGGGCCGTGCGGGTTCAGATCATGCGGCTCCGGGCGGGGGCTGTCCGGGCCTGCCGGTCCGGGTACTGTTTGTCCGGGCAGGCCCGGGAGGCGGTGCTGCCAGCGTGGGGTCGATCGGCGCCAATCCGATCCGAGCCGACTCAATCCGGGCCGCGCCGATTCGGTCCGTAACGATTCCATCCGCATCGGTTCGACCCGTACCCGCCATGCCGTGCCTGGATGGCGCGATCCGCGCGCCGCGCCGGGCGGCCGCCCGCTACGCTCGCCCGTTGGTCCGGCCCCGAGGCCGCCCCGGTGACAGCGCACCGGCTTGTGGGCATAGTGATCGCGCGGGCTGGGAGCGCCCGCACGGCTGGACCGGCCGCCGCGACCCGCGGCGCCGGCCGATGCGGCGTCGCCGGCCGCCGACAACGACAAGGAAGCTGGAACTATGAACCGTGCGATCTCCCGCAAGCCTTCGATGGCGTTCGTGGGCGCTTCGTGGAGTGCCTTGCTGCTGGGCGCGCTGGCCTATCTGGTCGGCCTGTGGAACGCGGCCATGCAGCTCAACGAGAAGGGCTATTACCTCACCCTGCTGCTGTACGGCCTGTTCGCGGCCGTGTCGGTGCAAAAGAGCGTGCGCGACCGGATGGAAGGCATCCCGGTCACCAACCTCTACTACGGCCTGGCCTGGACATCGGTGGTCAGCGCCTTGCTGCTGCTGTTCATCGGCCTGTGGAATGCGAACCTGGCGCCGAGCGAGAAGGGCTTCTACGGCATGGCGTATGCGCTGAGCCTGTTCGCCGCGATCGCGGTACAGAAGAACACCCGCGACGGCGTCGGCAGCGAGGGCGGCTACGACTGAGCCGGCCGCGGCCCCGGCGCCGCGTTGCTGCGACCGGCCCGGGCGCCTCGATCGCGCCTGACCAGGCC
>CBIFVU010000248.1:0-6030 GCA_966185905.1 uncultured Lysobacter sp. | reverse complement strand
GCCCGGTGCGCGGCCACAGCAACGTGCAGGGCGACCGCACCATGGGCATCTACGAGAAGCCCTCGCCCGGATTCCTCGACCGCCTGCAAGCGGTGTTCGGCTTCCAACCCCCGCGCCGCCACGGCCACGACACCGTCGGCGCCATCGAGGCCATGCTCGCCGGCCAGTGCAAGACCTTCTTCGGCCTGGGCGGCAATTTCGCCACCGCCACCCCCGACACCGAGGCCACCCATCGCGCGCTGCGCCGCTGCGAGCTGACCGTGCACGTGACCACCAAGCTCAACCGCAGCCACCTGGTCCACGGCCGCGACGCCTACATCCTGCCCTGCCTGGGCCGCACCGAGATCGACCTGCAGGCCGCCGGACCGCAGGCGGTGACGGTGGAGGATTCGATGAGCATGGTGCACCTGTCGGCGGGCATCAACGCGCCGGCCGATCCGGGCCTGCTGTCCGAACCGGCCATCGTCGCGCGCCTGGCCCAGGCCACGCTCGGCGACGCCAGCCGGGTGCCGTGGCGCTGGCTGGTGGAGGACTACGACCGCATCCGCGACAAGATCGCCGAGGTATTCGACGAGTTCGCCGACTTCAACCGGCGTGTGCGCGTGCCCGGCGGCTTCCACCTGCCCAACGCCGCCGCCGAGCGGCGCTGGACCAATCCCGAAGGCAAGGCCTTGTTCAAGGCCCATGCCGTGCCCACCGACCTGCCCGTGCATCGCGCCCGCGCCAGCCGCTCGCAGCCGGTGTTCACCCTGGCCACCACCCGTTCGCACGATCAGTACAACACCACCATCTACGGCCTCAACGACCGTTACCGCGGCGTGTTCGGCGAACGCCGGGTGTTGTTCATCCATCGCGACGACATCGCCGAGCTCGGCCTGCAGCCCGGCGACTGGGTGGACCTGGAGAGTCTGTGCGAGGACGGCGTGCAGCGCGTGGCCAAGCGTTTCTTGCTGGTGGACTACAACATCCCGCGCGGCTGCCTGGCCGCCTACTATCCCGAGACCAACGCGCTGGTGCCCTTGTCCAGCTTCGCCGACGAGGCGCGCACGCCGACCTCCAAGTCGATCCCGGTGATCGTGCATCCGCACCGGACCGAGCCGGCGCAGCAGCTGCAATCCCCGCGCGACATCGGCCTTGTCCGGGTTGACTGAGCCATTGCTGGCGATGCTCGCCGCCGAACCCGGCGGCGTGTCGCTGCCGCGCCTGTGCAAGCGCCTGGGCGTGCGCATGAGCGTGTTGCTGCGCGAGCTGGCGTGGATCGGCGAGGACGCCATCGGTGGCGCCGCCGGCCCGGGCTGGGTGCGGCTGTCGCCGCGCGGCGACCGCCCGGTGGCGCATTTGACCGAAGCCGGGCGCGCGCGCCTGGCCGCAGGCGCTGGCCGAGGGGTTCAGCCCGCCGAGAACATGGACGCCGGCACTGTCGGAAGCCCCGCCTCCGGCGCCGGCCCTCGCGGCGGAGACGGGGAGTGCGGAGACGGGGAGTAATCGCTTGGAGAATGCGGGCTCGGCAAGTACCGAAGCGGCGAGTGGATGCCGCGCCCGCGTCCGGCCTCAGACATCGCGACCGTTGAACGGGATCACCGCGACCGTGCTCAAGTCCATCTCGTCCAGGCAGCGCAGGTTGATCGCCGTCATCGGCGTGCCGTCGGGCATGGCGCCCTCGCTGAAGGGCGCGATGCCGCAATCGGCGCAGAAATGGTGGGCGATGGCGTGCTTGTTGAACGTGTACGTGCCCAGCGCGGCCGGATCGCTGGTGAGGGTGAAGGCGGTGCGCGGCACGAACCACAACAGCCCACCGCGGCGCCGGCACAGCGAGCAGTTGCAGTCCAGCGCCTGGTCGATTTCGCCCTCGACCCGATAGGCGATCTTGCCGCAGTGGCAGCTGCCGGTGTAGTTGGCCATGGCCGGGCTCGCGTTGGTGTGTGGGAAGCGAGGATAGCGCCGCCGCGCTATGCTGGCGCCTGACGCCTGTCACCTCCGCCACGGCGGCCCGGGCGGCGCGCCGGCCGCGGCCGGTCGAGGCCCCCGGCAGCCGCCGCCCCCGCCCGACACGCTCGACCACGCCATGGATCCGATCAGCGGAAGCACCATCATCCCGTCCCTGCGCTACCGCGACGCACCGGCCGCGATCGAATGGCTGTGCCGCGCCTTCGGCTTCCACGCCCATGCCGTCTACGCCGAGGGCGAGATCGTCCACCACGCCCAACTGACCTACGGGCCGGGCATGATCATGCTCGGCTCGGCCGGCCGCGGCGACAGCCACTGGGACCAACGCATCGTCCAGCCCGACGAAATCGGCGGCCGCGAAACCCAGGCCTGCTGCGTCATCGTCGCCGACGCCGACCAGCACTACGCCCACGCTTGCGCCGCCGGCGCGCAGATCGTCGAACCCATCGCCGACCAAGCCTACGGCGGCCGCGCCTACACCTGCCGCGACCTGGAAGGCCGGCTGTGGTGGTTCGGCACCTACAACCCCTGGGACCTATGAACCGCAAACGCCCCCCCGCGCCGGCCGCCGGCGATCTGTTCGCCGCCGCGCCGGTCCAGCCGGACTCGGCCGCGGCCGAGCCCGGCGTGGGCGCCATCGACGGCATCCGCTGCGGCATCGGCGGCTGGACCTTCGCGCCCTGGCGCGACAATTTCTACCCCAAGGGCCTGGTGCAGCGGCGCGAACTGGAATACGCCAGCCGGCGCCTGTCGGCCATCGAGATCAACGGCACCTTCTACAGCGCGCAGAAACCGGCCACCTATGCCAAGTGGGCGGCGGAAACGCCGCAGGACTTCGTGTTCTCGCTCAAGGCGCCGGGCCGGATCACCCAGTCCGGCGCGCTGGCGCGCGCCCCGGGCAGCGCGCGCGCCTTCATCGAAGGCGGGCTGGCCGAGTTCGGGCCGCGGCTGGGGCCGATCCTGTGGCAACTCGCGCCCAGCCGGCGCTTCGAGCCCGACGATCTGGCCGCCTTCCTCGACGGCCTGCCGCGCGCACTGGAGGGGCGCGCGCTCAAGCACGTGCTGGAAGTGCGCCATCCCAGCTTCCTGGACCCGGCTTACCTGGCCCTGGCGCGCGAACGGCGCATCGCGACCGTCTTCACCGACTCCGGCGATCACCCCTCGCTGGCCGATCTCACCGGCGAGTTCGTCTATGCCCGCCTGATGCGCTCGCGCGAGGCGGTCGCCACCGGCTATCCCGAGGCGGAATTGCGCGACTGGGCGCAACGAGCGCGGGCCTGGGCGCGCGGCGAGGACTGCGCCGATCTTGCGCACGTCGCTGCGCCCACGCCGGCCGGCGCGGCGCGCGAGGTGTTCGTGTTCTTCATCAGCGCGGCCAAGGCCCGCAACCCGGCCGCGGCGATGCGATTGCAGGCACTGCTGCGCTCGCACTGAGGCGGCGGGCGGCCAACGCCCCGCCGCCGCTCCTGGGCAGCGACGCAAGCCGCGCCGCCCCTGCCCCAACGCGCGGCCACCCGGCCCGCCGCAGCGCGCCTCAGTACGCCACGCTGAAGCGCCGGCGCGAATGCGCCGCCTGCTCCAACTCATCGATCATCGCCACCGCATAGTCCTGCACCGAAATCCGGCTCTCGCCCTGCGCATCCACCAACAAGCCGTCGCCGCCGAGGCGGTAGCGGCCGCTGCGCTCGCCCGGCACTAGGTGCGCGGCCGGAGACAGGAAACTCCAGTCCAACGCGCGCTCCTGGCGCAGCGCATCGAGCACCTCGCGCATGGCCTGCGCACCGTCGCGGTACTCGGCCGGGAATTCGGGCTGGTCGAGCAGTTGCTGGCCTGGCGCGATCTCCAGGCTGCCGGCGCCGCCGACCACCAGCAACCGCGGCACTCCGGCCTGCTTGGCCGCGGCGAGGATCTGCGCGTACCCGGCCACGGTCTGCTCGCGCAGGCGCGGGTTGTTCCAGCCGCCGGCGTTGAACGAGGCGAGCACCGCATCGTGGCCGCGCAAGACACTGGCCAGCGCCGCAGGGTCGCCGCCGTCGATGTCGGCCGGACGCAGGCTCAGGCCGGCCTGGGCCGGCAGCGCGGAGGGATCGCGGGCCACCGCGGTGACGCGATGGCCGCGGGCCAGGGCTTCTTCGAGCAGGGCGCGGCCGACATAGCCGGTGGCGCCGATCAGGACGATGTTCATCGAGACTCCAAACAGGGAGGGGACGGGATATAGTCTGCCCACTGTCAGACCCCGCGATAATCCGGCCCTGGACACTATCACCATGAAGCTGGACTTCACGATGGATCGCCTCAAGCGGATGGCTGTGTTCGCCCGGGTGGTCGAATTGGGCTCGATGAGCGCAGCCGCCCGCGAGCTGGACATGAGCCCGTCGGCGGTCAGCCAGCAACTGCGCCAGCTCGAAGCCGAGACCGGCGTGGTCCTGCTGCATCGCTCCACCCGCAAGCTGGCCACCACCGAAGTCGGCCAGGCCTACTACGAAGACTGCGCAGCGATGCTGCACGCCGCGCGCAACGCCGAGCAACGCCTGGGCGACCTGCGCGATGCGCCGCGCGGCGAGTTGCGCATCGCCGTTCCGATCGGTTTCGCCGAACACTTGGCGCGGGCGCTGGCGCCGCTGCTGCGCGCGCATCCCGAACTGGCGCTGCGGGTGTTCGCCGACGACCGCCAGATCGACCTCATCGGCGAGCGCATCGACCTGGCCGTGCGGGTCGGCCGGCTCAGCGATTCGGCCCTGGTCGCGCGGCGCATGGCCGAATGGAGCCACTTGCTGGTGGCCGCGCCGGCCTACGCCCAGGCCGAGGGACTGCCGCGCAGCCCCGAGGAGCTGGGCCAGCACCGGCTGCTGATCCTGAGCGTGATGAACCAGCCCGAGTTCGTCGAACTGCACCGCCGCGGCGAGCCCGCGCGGCGCATCCGCATCGGCGGCCGCATCGTCAGCAACAACTCGCGCACGCTGATGCAGATGATGTTGCAAGGCCTGGGCATCGTCCGCCTGCCCGGCCCGGACGCGGCGCCGCTGCTGGCCGACGGCCGCGCCGTGGCGGTGCTGCCGGACTGGTCGCTGCCGCCGCTGGGGGTGTATGCGGTGACCGCCCAGCGCGATTCGCAGCCGGCCAAGGTGCGCGCGGCCATCGCCGCGCTGCAGGCCTACCTCGACCGCGCCTGATCCAGCGGGTTCAGGCCGACAGGCGCGCCAGCGCGCGCACTGGGAAGGTGCCCATGCCCTTGATCTTCGGCGGCACCGCGCTGAAGCGGAAACCGCTGTCGGGCAGCGCGGCCAGATTGCGCAGGTGTTCGACGATGAGGATGCCCGCGCCCAGCAGCACCGAATGCACTGGACGTTCGCGCCCGCGGGTGTCGTCGATGTTGACCGAATCGATGCCGACCAGGCGCACGCCGCAATCGCGCAGCCAGCAGGCCGCCGCCTCGGTCAGGAACGGGTGGCCGACGCCGTAGGCCGGGGTGCCGAAGTGCCGGTCCCAGCCGGTGTGCACCAGCACCGCGCGCCCGCGCAGTTCCAGCCCGCCGAAAGCGTCCGCGTCGATGGCCTGCGCGCCCGGCGCCGCGCGCACCACCAGCGCGTCCAGGTCGGCGCAGTCTTCCGGGCGGATCTGGGCCAGGTCGGCGCCGTCGGCGTAGCGGTGCGAGGGACAGTCGATGTAGGTGCCGGTGTTGGCGACCATGTCGATGCGGCCGATCTGGAACTCGGTGCCCTCGGCATACAGCTCGCGCGAGCGCTCGCGACTGAGGTAATCGCAGATGTGCGCCGCCGGCAGGCCCGGATAAGTGACCAACCCGTCCTCGATGGTGTGGCTGAGATCCACGTAACGCACCGCGCTGCCCTCGACCGCACCGACGCCGCGCTTGTGCGGCTCGACCAGGATGGTCTTGTTGAAGATGCGCACCGGCCCGGCCATCAGCAGGCGCAGGTCGCGCACGATGTAGGCAGCCAGCTCGGCGTCGGCGATGTCCTCGCCCTGGATGTCCAAGCGAAAGCCTTGGCCCTGCAGGCCGCCGCCGTTGGTGAACTCGATCTGGAAGTCGAATTGGACTCGGTGCTGGGGGGACATGGGGGG
>CBIFVU010000247.1:0-6045 GCA_966185905.1 uncultured Lysobacter sp. | reverse complement strand
TCGCTGACGATGTGCATGACGTGGCTGTAGCGCTCGATCACGAACTGCTCGCCGACCTCGACCGTGCCCGGCTGCGACACCCGGCCCACGTCGTTGCGGCCCAGGTCGATCAGCATCAAGTGCTCGGCGCGCTCCTTGGGATCGGCCAGCAGCTCGGCTTCCAGCGCGTGGTCTTCCTCGGCGGTCTTGCCGCGCGGGCGAGTGCCGGCGATCGGGCGCACGGTGACTTCTTCGCCCTGCAGGCGCACCAGGATCTCCGGCGAGGAGCCGACCACCTGGGTGCCGCCGACATCGAGGAAGTACATGTACGGCGAGGGATTGAGCGCGCGCAGCGCGCGGTACACGTCCACCGGGCGCGCCTTGAACGGCACGCTGAGCCGTTGCGACAGCACCACCTGGAAGATGTCGCCGGCGCGGATGAGCTCCTTGGATTTCTCCACCGCCGCGATGAAGCCCTCGCGGGTGAAGCCGGAGACGAAGTCGCCCTCGTCCAGGCCGGCCGGGTCCAGGGTCTCCGGATAACCGGGGCCGCCGATGCGCAAGCGGTGCACCAGTTGGTCCAGGCGGCGGTTGGCGCGCGCGTAGGCCTGCGGTTCGCGCGGGTCGGCGTGCACGATCAGGTACAGCCGGCCCTTGAGGTTGTCGAACACCGCCACTTCTTCGCTGTGCATCAGCAGGATGTCGGGCGTGCCCAGCTCGTCGGGCTTGGACCCGCCATCGGCCTGCGCGCCGGCCAGGCGCGGCTCGATGTACTGGATGCACTCGAAACCGAACCAGCCGACCAGGCCGCCGGTGAAACCCGGCAGGCCTTCGATCTTGGGCACCTTGTACTGCGCGCGCAGGCGCTCGACTTCGGCGAAGGGGTCCTCGACGGTGCGGCTTTCCACCAGCTCGCCGTTCTCGGTGGCGAACAAGGTGTGGCCGGCGAAGGCGGTCACGCGCTGGGCCGGCAGGCCGATGATCGAGTAGCGGGCGAAGCGCTCGCCGCCCTCGACCGATTCGAACAGGTAGGTGTGGGGGCCGTCGGCGAGCTTGAGATAAACCGACAGCGGCGTATCGAGGTCGGACAGGACCTCGCGCACGACCGGGATGCGGGTGTAGCCGTTAGCGGCCTGTTGCTGGAAGAGTTCGGGCGAGATCACGCGGGGATTCCTTCGTCGTCGGCGAGTGGGCGGAAGCGGTGGCGGCCGACGGCCACCATCGCCGACCCACGTCGGCGCAGAAGGAATGCGGGTTCGCCCAGGCGTT
Organism: uncultured Lysobacter sp.; assembly: GCA_966185905.1. Lineage (GTDB taxonomy): Bacteria > Pseudomonadota > Gammaproteobacteria > Xanthomonadales > Xanthomonadaceae > Lysobacter. The sequence goes on along the minus strand of CBIFVU010000247.1, from coordinate 4,797 downwards.
CATGGGCGCCACTGTAACCGCTCCGCGGACGCCGCGCGACCGCTCACCGCGGCGGACCGGCGCGGTCGGCGACGGCGGTCGCAGTCGCGCCCAGCAGCGGGCAGCCGGCGGGTAGGTGCATGCGCACGCGCGCGGGCACGCAGTCGATGCGGAAGTGGTGCGAACGCACCGGTTCGCCGTCCAGGTTCAGCGCCAGCGACTGCGGCGATTCGATCTCGACCCGGCGCAGTTGCGCGCGCGTGGCCACCTGCTCCAGGGCGGCGTGCTGGCCCTCGGTCAGCAGCGTGCCCAGGGTCGCGCCGACCGTGCCGGAAAGCTCCGGGACCACGGTCACGTCGAGCAGGCCATCGTCGATCAGCGCGTCCGGACACAGCACTTGGCCGCCGCCGGCCTGCTTGCCGTTGCCGATGCCCAGGGCGATCAAATCGCCCTCCCACTGGAACCCCTCGCCGTGGATGCGGGCGCGGATCGGTTCGATCTTGCCGAGCCGGGCGATGCCGGTGACCAGGTAGGCCAGGCCGCCGAGCATCTTCTTCAGGCCGGCGTCGGTCTCCAGAGTGACCTGGGTACCGAAGCCGCCGCTGGCGAGGTTGGCGGCCCAATGCACGCCGTCGGGCGCCTCCAGGCGGATCAGGTCGATCGGCCGGGCCGGCTCGCGCTGGACCAGGTCCAGGGCCTGGCCGGCATCGGTGGGCAGCGTGGCTGCGGTGGCGAAGTCGTTGGCCGTGCCCAGCGGCACCAGGCCCAGGCTGGGCAGCGCCTCGGCGCCCTCCTCGCGATGGGCCAGGGTGGTGGCGACCTCGCTCAGGGTGCCGTCGCCGCCGGCGGCGATGATGGTGTCCACGCCGTCGGCGATGGCCTCGGCCACGTAGCGCTCGGCATCGCCGCCCTCCCAGGTCACCCGCACGTCCAGGATCACGCCGCGGTCGCGCATGGCCGCCACGGCTTCGCGCAGCGGCTCGTCGCCGGCGGACTTGCCGTTGAGGATCAGGCGCCAGCGCGGTGCGTGGGCAGGACGCGGTTCGGTCATGGGCGGAGGCAGGCCAGGGACGGAATCGCGCAGGCTACCAGCGCCGCGGCGAGCGCGGGTGAAGGGCATGCGCGCGGCGACCGGCGCCGCCGCAGCGCGCGGCGGCCCGCCCGCAGCGATCCGCCCGCACACGCCACCGCCGCCGCAAGGCCCGCACCCGGCTGCGCCGGCGTCCCCATTCCGTTCGCCGCGAACCGGGCCGACCACCTGTCATACGCCGGTCATCGAGCGCCCGGAACATGGGAGGCCATATCAGGGACGACGGGCGGAGGCGGGATGCCTCCAATATTCCGGGGCGCGGATGGGGGCGAGGGGTGAGTGCAGAGAAGCGCGGTGTGAGCGCAAGCCGCTCTGCTCGCTGACCTGCACGGGCTCCTGACCGCCGGTCCGCGCCCTTCGTCTGGGTGCAGGGCCCGGGGCGGTGGGTTCTAGCGGTGAGCGTGGAGGAGCGAGGAGTGAGCGGAAGCGGCCTGTGCGCAGGCGAAGCGGCTTGCGCTCAGTCCTCGCTCCTCCACGCCCCCTCTCCCGCCCCGCTTCAGCTCAGCGCACCCTCGGCCAGCACCACGCCATCGGCATCCGCGTACAGCCAGTCCCCGGGGCGCAGGATCGCGCCGCCGAAGGCCACCGGCACATCGCGCAGGCCCTGGCCGGCTTTCTCGGTCTTGCGCGGACAGGTGCCCAGCGCCTTCACGCCCAGATCCATCGCGCCGATCGCGCCGCTGTCGCGGATCGCACCGTGCACCAGCACCCCGGCCCAACCGTTCTCGTGCGCCTGGGCGGCCAGCAGGTCGCCGAGCATGGCGCGCCGCAGGGAGCCGCCGCCGTCGATCACCAGCACCCGGCCCTCGCCGGGCTCGGCCACCGCGATGCGGACCTGGGAATTGTCTTCGTAGGCCTTGACCGTGCTGATGCGGCCGGAAAAAGCCAGGCGCCCGCCGTAATCGCGCAGGGGCAGCTCCAGCACGCGCACGCGCTCGTCGTGGAGATCGCACAAGTCGCAGGTGTTCATCGCGCCGCTCCGCCCGGGGGATGCGGCGACCATGCCATGCGCGGCCGCGGGCGCCAAGGGCGAACGCGGAGCCCCGCCTCTCCTTGGCTCACGTCTCGCTAACGCCCCTGCGCTCACGCCTGTGCGCTCGACAGCGCCCCGCTCAGCCGCCCCTCACCCCGGCGACCGCCGCCTTCATCCGCCCGATCACCTCGGCATAATCGGGCGCATTGAAGATCGCCGAACCGGCGACGAAGGTATCGGCGCCAGCGGCGGCGATCTCGGCGATGTTGTCGGCCTTGACCCCGCCATCGATTTCCAGCCGGATCGCGCGGCCGCTGTTGTCGATGCGTTCGCGCACCGCGCGCAGCTTGTCCAGCGCCGAGGGGATGAAGCCCTGCCCGCCGAAGCCGGGATTGACCGACATCAACAGGACCAGGTCCAAGTCCTCCAGCACCCAGTCCAGCACCTCCACCGGGGTGGCCGGGTTCAGCACCAGGCCGGCCTGGCAGCCCTGCGACTTGATCAACTGGATCGTGCGGTGCACGTGCCGGCTGGCTTCGGGATGGAAGCTGATGGTGCTGGCGCCGGCCTTGGCGAAGTCGGGCACGATGCGATCGACCGGCTCGACCATCAAATGCACGTCGATCGGCGCGGTCACGCCGTGCTTGCGCAGCGCCTCGCACACCATCGGCCCGATGGTCAGGTTGGGCACGTAATGATTGTCCATCACGTCGAAATGGACCCAGTCGGCCCCCGCCTCGAGCACATGGTCGACCTCCTCGCCCAGCCGCGCGAAGTCGGCCGACAGGATGGAGGGAGCGATGACAGTGGACTGGAAGGTCATGGTGCGGGCGCCGCGGGGAGGAGGGGCTATTGTAAGAGCTGAGGGAAGAACGCAGAGAAACGGGGCGTGAGCCAGAGCGGGGCGGTGCCGCCTTGGCCTTCGCTCGCCCCTCCGCCCATTCCTCGTTGCTCTCCGGTCCCTGCCCCTAGCCTTTCCTCAACACCCGGATGCGGTCGTAGGCGCGGTTGATCTCGCGGGCCTTGGCCTCGGCGCGCTGGCGGATGTCGGGCGGGTCGTTGGCGTAGCGGTCGGGATGGTATTGGGAGATCAGGCGGCGGTAAGCCTGTTCGACCTGGCCGTCGCTGGCATCGCTGTCCAGGCCCAGCACGGTGTAGGGGTTGTCGCCGCGCAGGCGGAACCAGTCGGTGTCGAAGGCGTGGCCGATCAGCAGGCCGATCAGGCCGCCCAGGAAGGGGTTGCCGCGCAGCAGGGCGGCGCCGGCGAAGAATCCCAGCAGTTTGCCGTACCACCGTTTCATGCGACTGCGCTCCCCTCCATCCCGGCCCGACGGCTCGCAGGCATCTTACCGGGGCGGCCCGGGGCGACGGGGCGGAGGCCGGGACGGAGGCCTTGGCTCGGACGGCGTAAAGGCCGATGGCCTTTTGGCCCGATGCACCGCCCCCGCCGTCCCGCAAGGCCGGAACGGGGCGCCCTTCTCACGAGGGCCTCGGGCCGACCCGGGACACTTCAGCGGCGGGCGCGCCGAGCCGCCGAGGGCGGGACCGCCTCCCGAGCCGCCAGCTCCCCCACCACGGCCCGAGCGCAGGCCGCGCCTGGGCCGGGCCTGCACGGCGGGCCCAAGCGGCGTACACTGCCCGGCCCCGTCGCGCATGCGCGCGCGAGCCTGAGGGCTCGACCGGCCCGCGGCCGAACGGTCGCCGCCGAGGCGCGCAGGGCGCGGTGGGGAGTCGTGTCTCATGCCACCAGGGGTCCCCACGTTGACGACCACGCTGCTGCAATCCGAACTGCCCGGCCTGCCCTTGCGCCATCGCGGCAAGGTCCGGGATGTCTTCGACCTGCCCGCCGACCGCCTGCCCGCGGGCGCCGCCCCCGGCGGCGAGTGCCTGCTGATGGTGGCCACCGACCGCCTCAGCGCCTTCGACGTGGTGCTGCCCGACCCGATCCCGGGCAAGGGCGAGATGCTGTGCCAGATCAGCAACTTCTGGTTCGGCAAGACCGCCCACATCCTGCCCAACCATCTGACCGGCATCGACGTGGCCCACGTGCTGCCTGCCGGCGTCGATGCCGCCCTGTACGCCAAGCGCGCGGTGGTGACCAAACGCCTGAAGCCGGTGCCGATCGAATGCATCGCCCGCGGCTACCTGATCGGCAGCGGCTGGAAGGACTACCAGCGCACCGGCCGGGTCAGCGGCATCGCCCTGCCCGGCGGCCTGCGCCAGGCCGAGAAGCTGCCCGAGCCGATCTTCACCCCTTCGACCAAGGCGGCGGTGGGCGATCACGATGAGAACATCGATTTCGACACCGCCGTGCGCACCGTCGGCGCCGAGTTGGCCGAGGCGGTGCGCGACGCGACCTTGCGCCTGTACCGTTTCGCCGCCGACTACGCGGCCGAGCGCGGCATCCTGCTGGCCGACACCAAGTTCGAGTTCGGCACCGACGCCGACGGCCGGCTGTACGTGATGGACGAAATGCTCACCCCGGACTCCTCGCGCTACTGGCCGGCCGACCAGTACCAGGTCGGCACCAGCCCGCCGAGCTACGACAAGCAGTTCGTGCGCGATTACTTGGAGGCGCTGGGTTGGGACAAGACCCCGCCGGGCCCGAACCTGCCGGCCGAGGTGATCGAGCGGACCCGGGCGAAGTACGCCGAAGCGCTGGAGAAGCTGGCCGGCATCGTGGTCTGAGGGGCGGGGATTCGGGATTCGGGATTCGGGATTCGGGATTCGGGATTCGGGATTCGGGATTCGGGAT
>CBIFVU010000246.1:0-6054 GCA_966185905.1 uncultured Lysobacter sp. | reverse complement strand
GTGCGCAGGGCGAGTCGCTTTGGAGGGGGCGCGGTCGCGGCTTGCGCCGCTCCTACAGGGACGGTTGCGTTCGACGGGTCCTTTCCGCGTAGATGGGTAGCGGATGTAGGAGCGGCGCAAGCCGCGACCATGGCCAGGTGAATGTGCGGGAGATCGGTAGGGGCTGGGTTTCCTGGTCCGTCCAGGGTGCGCAGGGCGAGTCGCTTTGAAGGGGGCGCGGTCGCGGCTTGCGCCGCTCCTACGGGGGAGACTGCGCCGACCGGAGCGTTCCGCGTCCGGCATTTACTCGCGGCCGGAGGCCTTCGACAATGCGCGCTCCCACGTCCCCCGGAGCCGCCATGCGCGCTCGTCCTGCTGTCGTGTTGTCGCTGTGCCTGTTGGTGCTGTCCGCCAGCGGCTGCGCCGTGGTCAAGGTCAAGGAGCGTGCGTTCGGCGAGGTCGCCAGCGAGCGCAGCGCCGACGCCCTGACCGGCGACCGCCTGAGCACGGCGGCGGCCACCGCCCTGGGGGCGGCCGGGTTGGATGCGGCCCAGTGCGCGCGCGAGCCGGACCCCTGCATCGCCCAGTTGCGGCCCTTGGCCTCGGTCGAGGATTGGCTGGCCACGGCCTCGGAGCTGCACCTGCTGCGCATGAACGCGCTGCCGGCCTCGGTCAGCAAGGCCGCCGAGCAGGGTGGCCAGCCCGGCGCCGCGTCGGCGCTGCCGCATGCCCGGCCCGGCGGCGCGCACGATGCGGCCGCCCAGGCCGAGCCCGCCGCCGACGTCGCGCACGACCCGCGCACCCGCGCCGCCATCGAGACCGCGCGCTATGCCTACGCCTATCTGTTCCTGACCCCGCGCACGCCCGAACAACGCGTGTTCGAGGCCCGCCAGCAGCGGGTGCTGCGCTTCTACAACCGCGCCGTGGACGTGGTCGCGCAAGCCGCGTTCCAGGCCAGCCGCGGACAGGTGGGCGAGTCGCCGGTGCAGGTCGGCGGCCTGAGCCTGACCGTGGCCTTGAACGGTTACGAAGCCTCCGAGATCAGCCAGCAGCCGGAGGCCTTGCTCGCCTCCGACACGCTGGGCTTCGACAACCTGCGCGCGGTCTATCGCCGCGACGGCTTCGGCACCGGCCTGGTGGCGGTGTTCCCGCGGCGCTCGCGCCAGGACCCCGATGCAGCCGACACGCCGTACCGCGATACCCGCTACCTGCCGGTCACCGCCACCCTGCGCTTTCCCGGCGACTCGCTCGAAGCGGCGCTGGCCAGCGTCCAGGCGCGCATGGACGTCTACAACCCCTACCGCATCGAGAGCGAGACCATCGCTGGGCGGCAGGTGCCGCTGGCGGCCAACTATTCGGCCGCCTACGGCGTGTGGCTGGCGCGTTCGGAACTGGCGCGGCTGAGCCTGTCCAGCCTGCTGCGGCCCAAGCAGGCGCGCGCGTTCAAGCCGCGGGTTTACCTCAACCAGCCCTACGATCCGGACAAGCGCGTGATCGTGCTGATCCACGGCCTGGCCAGCAGCCCGGAGGCCTGGGTCAACCTGGCCAACGAACTGCTCGGCGACGAAGCCCTGCGCAAGCGCTACCAACTCTGGCAGGTGTTCTATCCGACCAATCTCAACATCCTGTCCAACCGCGTGGCCATCGCCTCGGCCTTGCAGCAGACCTTCGCCCACTACGATCCGCAGGGCGACGACGCGGCCAGCCGCGATGCGGTGCTGGTCGGCCACAGCATGGGCGGGGTGATCGGCCGGCTGCTGTTGAGCGACAGCGGCGAGCGCGTGCTCGACGCCAGCCTGGCGCCGTTCGACGCGGCCACGGTGCAGCGCCTGCGCGCCGATCCGGCGGTGCGCCAACTGACCGTGTTCGCGCCCATGCCGCAATTCGGCCGGGCGGTGTTCCTGGCCTCGCCGCACCGCGGCGCGGTGGTCACCGACGGCTGGCCGCTGCGCATGGTGCGCAAGCTGATCCGGCTGCCGTTCGATGTGCTGCGCGAAACCGCCGAGCTGGTCCAGCGCACTCATTTGAAGGACGAGGAGTTGCAGAAGATCGGCTTCGTCAAGGGCCGCCCGCCGACCGGGCCGGACGACTTGAGCCCGAATTCCTTGTTCATGCGCAGCACCGCCGGGCTGTCGATCGAACCTGGCTTGCCCTACCACACCATCGTCGGCCAGCGCGATGCGCGCCTGCCGCTGGCCGAGTCCAGCGACGGCGTGGTGCCTTACCGCAGCGCGCACCTGGACGGCGCGCTGTCGGAGAAGGCCATCGTCTCCGGGCACAGCGTGCAGGAGACGCCGCAGGCGATCCTGGAACTGCGCCGGATCCTGCGCCTGGACATGGCCGAGTACGAGCGCAAGCGCGCGCGCTGAGGCGGGCGCTCGGCGGCGCGCGCCGCGGCCTGGGCGCAAGGCCGAACGCCGCGAAGCCGCGGGCGGCAGGCGGTGCGCTGATCTGCGTTGCGTTGCGCGCGGGCGCGCAGCGTGCGGCCGTGCGGCCGCGGGTCAATGCCGCGTCCGGGGCGAGGCCAAAGCGGCACTGCAACCCGACCGAAGCCAGGCCGGCCGCCCCGGTGCGCCTGGCCGCGCCGCACGCGCTGTCTCAGCGCTGCTGGCGCCAGTGCTCGGCCTGGGCCGGATCGTAGCGTTCGCTGTCGGCGTCGCCGTACAGCGCGATCAACTGCTCGATGCTTGGTCCGTGGCCATGCTCGGCCGCGGCCAGCCACAGCGCCTCGGCGCGTTCGCGGTCGCAGGCCACGCCCTGGCCGCGGTACAGCAGCGCGCCCAACTCGCTGCCGGCTATGCTGCGGCCGACGTAGTCGTAGTTCTCCCAGGCCTGTTGCAGCCACTGCGCGGCCTCGGCCTGCAGCGCCTCGCGCTGGTCGGCGTCGTCGGCTTCGGCGGCGCATTGCAGGGCGGCCAGGCCGGCGCGGTGGGCGGCGTTGCCGTCGCCCAGGTCGGCGGCGCGGCGGTAATAGGGCAGGGCGCGGCCGGCGTCGGCCCCCGTGCCGACGCCGAACTCGTGGGCATAGCCGAGGTTGTAGAGGGCGTCGGCGTCGTCGTGCTCGGCGGCGTGCGCGAACAGCGCCAGCGCGCGGGCGGTGTCGGCCGCGCCGCCGATGCCGTATTGCAGCAGGTGGCCGAGCCGGGTGTGGGCGCGCACGTGCCGGGGATCGACCCGGGCCAGCAGGTGCTCCAGCCATTCGCGCGCCAGCGCCGGCCACTCCGGGCCGCCGGCGCCTTCGGCCAGCATGCCGGCCAGCTCGTCCATGGCATCGGGCTCGCCGCCTTCGGCCGCGCCGCGCGGCGACCAGTGCGCCTGCTCGCTGGCGCTGGACAGGCCGCCGAGCAAGCGCCCGAGCAGGCCGCGCGGCCGCGCTGCCGCCGGTGGTTCGATGCCGGCCGCGCGCGCCGTCCACAGGCGCGAGGCCTCCAGGTCCAGGTCGATGCCGGCGCCTTCGCGCAGATCGCGCGCCAGGCGCAGGGCGGCGGCGCGGTCGCCGGCGGCATAGCGCCCGGCCAGCCAGTCGGCATGCGCCTGGACGCGGCCGTCGCGGTGCAGCCAGCAGTAGGGGCCGGCATTGGCGACCGCCTCTACCGGCTCGCCGGCCGACCAGGCGCGATGCAGGCTCTGGCCGATCTCGGTCAGCGTTTCCGGGCCCAGCGAGCGGCGTTCGGCCAGCCAGGCATAGCCCTCGCCGTGGATCGGCGCGCCTTCGGCGTCGAGCACGCGCACGGCCTGCTCGTCCTCGACCACGGCCTGTGCGGGGTCCAGATCGTCGCCGGTGAGATAGCCGGCCACCTCGCGTGCGCCGTCGCGATACAAGACCACGGCGAACACCCGGTCGTGCGCGCAGGGCACGGTTTCCCGGCCCAAGTCCAAGTCCCAGGCGCCATGGCGGCGGCGGCCGTCCTGCTCGCGCCACAGCAGCACTTGCTGGCGCGGGTAGTCCCAGCGCTCCTGGCCTTGCTCGTCCAGCTCGAAGCGGTAGGCGAACAGGCCCAGGCCGTCGTACACCGGCGGAATCAGCTCGCGGCCGCTCGCATCGAACAAGCCGGTGCCGCCGTTGCGGCCTGCCGCCACGACCACGAAGCGGCGCGGCTCGGCCTCCATCAGGCCGCAATCCTCGGCGCTTTCCAGTTCGCGGTACTCCACCGGGATCAGCGGCCGGCCGTTCCAGTCGAGCAGGCCGTAGCGGCCCTTGCGGCGCACGCGGATGGCCTGGCCTTGCGCCAGCGCAAGGATCTCGTCCCATTCCGGCGCGATCCAGGCGCTGCCGTCGGGGCGCAGCCAACCGGCCCGGCCCTGGCTGCGGAAGCGGTAGGCCTGGGCGAATTCGTCCCAGTCCAGGTGCGGGTACTCCAACGCAGTGACGGCGCGGCCGTCGCCGTCGACCAGGCCCCAGGCTTCGCCCTGGCGCACCATCGCGCAGCCGCCGGGCTGGAAGGCGCTGCCTTCCTCGTACACCGGTGCGACCCGCCAGGCGCCGGTGGCGTCCAGATAGCCCACGCGGCCGTCGGCTTCGGCCCAGGCGCGGCCGTGCTCCAACTCGCCGATGCCGCTGGGCGCCGGCGACAGCGCGCCCGGGCGCAGGCGCCAGGCGCCGTCGTCCTGCAGCCAGCCGGCCTGGCCGTCGATGGCGACCGTGGCCAGGGCCTGCGGGCGCAGGTGCTGGAAATCGCTGATTTCGTCCAGCACCGGTTCCAGCAGCACGGCCAGGCTGCCGTCGCGATGGCGCTCCAACAGCCCGTAGCGCTGACCGCGCTGCACCCAGTACAACTCGCGCCGCGGGTGCGCGGCCTCGTGCACGTCTTCCCATTGCGCCGGCACCAGCACTCGGCCGGGCTGCCAGCAGTCGTGCTCGTCGTAGGCGCCGCGGCGGCGCACGCCGTACAGGCCGCCGTCCTCGAACACGCGGCGCTGCCAATCCAGTTCGCGGCCGTCCTGGTCGGCGTCGCGGACGAAGGCGGCGAAGTCGATGCCGCGCGGGCGCTCGCGATCCTCGAAATAGGGGTGGTCGAGCCCGCCGAAGCCGAACTGCCACAGCCAACTGGCCCATTCGTCGGCCTGCCAGGCCGGACCCACTACTTCCAGCAACTCGGCCACGCGTTGCGGCCGATCGGCGTGGATGGCTTGCCGCAGCTCTTCCCAGAACTGGCTGCATTGCTCGGCCATGCGCTGGGTGTAGTCCTCGATGCCGCCGTCGAGCCAGGACAGCTCGTCCAGGTTGGCCGAGAACAGCAGCGGCGCGCTGGCGTCGTCCTCGTCTTCGGCGCTGGCGCGGACCTGCGCGGATTCCTCATCCAGATAGGCCAGGAACGCCTCGAACTGCCGGCCCAGACCGGCGATGCGGTCCAGTTGCCGGTGCCCGACCACATAGGCTTGAACGGCGATGAAGCGCGCCCGCGCCGCGTCCGCGTCGCCGAGCAGGTTGCCGGTGCCGGCGTCGAGGAAGGACAGGCGTTGATCGGTATTGGCCGGGCCTTCGCTGCCGTCGGCCAGCAGCAACTGCCACAGGGTCGGGAAGTGGTTCTTGGCTTCGGCGAAGGGCCGGCCGGAGCCCTCGGCGGCCTGGGCCTGAGTGCACAGGGAGAGGTAAACGCGATTGCCCATGGTGCCTGGCGATGGGAGCAGGCCGGGCAGGGTACTGGATCGGCCGCGGGCAGCGCAGGCGCCGATCGGTCCAGTTCCGCTGCCCGGCCTGCGCCGCGCGCACGCTCGGGCTGCGACCGCGGGCACGGCGGGGCTGAGGTTTTGCGCAAATTGTCGCAGGCCTCCCTGTTCAGTTTTCGGCCGCGTCGGGGGCAACCCGACGCGGGCGGCGCACGGGCGGCTGCGACTGAAACCGATAACATCCCCGTCGCAGCAAGGTTTGCGCGAGTGTCGCCGAAGCCCCTGGCGCGGGCTTCAAATGAACCGGCAAGTTCTGTTTTGCAGTGCAGCGTGCAAAGCCGATAACGCTTCCTTCACGATCGCCCCGCATCCCGACGTGGGGGAGGGAGCAGGCCCGCAACCGGTTCTCCCGGAAGCGGGCTTTTTTTTGTTCCGGGATTGGGGATTCGGGATTCGGGATTGGTG
>CBIFVU010000245.1:0-6060 GCA_966185905.1 uncultured Lysobacter sp. | reverse complement strand
GTTCGAGGCCAGCCATGAGTGAAATTCCCGGCGATCTGAAGTTCATGAAGTCCCATGAGTGGGCCCGCGTCGAAGGCGACGGCAAGGTCACCATCGGCATCTCCGACCACGCCCAGGGCCTGCTCGGCGACCTGGTCTATGTCGAACTGCCCAACGTGGGCGACCGCGTGGAGGCCGGCAACGCCTGCGCGGTGGTCGAGTCGGTCAAGGCCGCCTCCGACGTGTACGCGCCGGTGTCCGGTACCGTGACCGCGGTCAACACCGCGCTGGCGGACAAGCCGGAGACCATCAACGAGGACGCCTACGGCGAGGGCTGGATCTTCGCCGTGGAGATCGACGAGCCGGACCAGCTCAACGAGCTGCTCGGCCCGGACGACTACGCCGAGTTGCTGGAAGACGACGATCACTGATCGCCGCATCCACCGCTGACGCGCGGCCTCGGCCGCGCCGAACGGGGAGCGCAGGACCGGACCGCCGCGGCGGCACCGGGACTGGCTCCCCGTTGCGTTTTTGCATCCTCCTCGGCGCGCGGCGGGCAGCGTCGGCGGCCCGTAGCCCGACCCGCACGTGCGACCGGGTTCGACCTGGGTCCAGGGTCGTTGCCGAAGCGTCCCGCCGGCATGGCGCGCGCGGGAGCGCGCGTCGCGCAGGAGTGGAGCCGCCGCGCACCACCGGCTGGTCCAGCGCGCCGTCTGCAGTGCCGCGGTCGCTCGGCTGCTGCGCACAAGTGCAGGCGGGGTGAAGACCCGCGGTCCGCGCCGTCGGCCTGCGGGAGCGGACTCGGCCGCGAGGGCGAGGGCGGCAGTAGAGGCAGCGAGCTTGCCGTTCGTCGGCCGCGGCGACGGTGCGAGCGCCCGTGGAAGCGATTTCTGCGATGCGCGCGCCTGCCGTCCCGGCTTCGGCGCGCGCGTTCGGCGTGCGCTGCCGGTGCTCCGGTCGAGGGCTTTGCCGGGCGATTCCGGCAGGCGATTCCGGCGGACGGTTTCGGCGGACGGTTTCGGTGGGCGGCTTGGATTGGCGCCCCCGGCGAGCGCGTTTGGCGGCTGCATTCGGCCGGGCGAGTGCAGCCGCCGCGCCGGCCGGCGCGAGTCGATCCATCGGCGCGAGCGGGCGCGCCGGCGGTGCGCATCGCGCGTTCGGCATCGTCGCCGTGTCGTCGTCGGCCCAGACCGGCGTCGCCGAACGCGCCGTTCGTCGCTGCCGAGCGACCGCAGCGACGCCGTCGGCGAGGCGAACGCGGACGCCGCGGAGAGGTTCGGGGCGGCGAAAAAGTTCGCGCACTTTCGCGCAAACGGGCTTGTGCGACGCGAAATCCGCCACCCCAGGGCGAAGGAATTTTTTGTTCCGGTACAGGCTCCCGGACATGCCTCCGGCACGCCATCGGCGCTGCGCCTGCGTGCACTGGCGCGCATGCGCCGACACCGCACGCGCGAAAAAAACCGCATAAGAAAAGGGGTTTTTCAAATCCGCTCGCGCACGCACGACGCGCTGCCGCGCGGCTGCGTCGTGCGCGCGACGGCGCGCGCGCGCGCCGCAGCGCGTTCGTCCGCCGCCGCCGGCCGGGAAAAAAATCGCCGGGGTTGTTGACAGTCGCAAAAAGCGTGATTAGGTTTCGCCCAGCAGACGTTTCCTGCAGACGAGAGTGAGAAAACCCAGCGCGACAACAGGCAGCACAAATCGGACCTCCGCCCGGACAGTCAAAACGGTGGACGCAGGGTTCGCTTCCTCTGCAGAAATGTTGGCCCCGCTCTCTTCGCCGATGACATCCCAGACCTCGATGACATCGCTGGCGTCCTGCTTCCCGCAACCCGGTGCGCTTTCGGCGGCCCGGGTTTTTGTTTGGCCGCGCCGTTTCGCGGCCCGCCTCGCCCGCCGTCATGGCGGGTCCGCCATCGGTCCGGCCGCGCCCGCGGCCGGATGCGATCCCCGATCCGTTCCGGCGCGCGCCGCGCGCCGGCGGTTGCACGCGGGTCCGACTCCCGCGGCTCTGCCTCTACAGAGTCCCTTGGAACTGGGCTTACCGCACCATCCCTGATCGATCCCGATCACCACTGACGAGGAGCCATCCCATGGCCGTTAAGAAAGCCGCTAAGAAGCCCGCCGCCAAGAAGGCTGCGAAGAAGGTCGCCAAGAAAGCCGGCGCCCGCAAGACCGTGAAGAAGGCCGCCAAGAAGGCGACCAAGAAGGCCGCCGCCAAGAAGACCGTGAAGAAGGCCGCCAAGAAGACCGCCAAGCGCGCGACCAAGAAGGCCGCCGCTAAGAAGACGGTGAAGAAGGCCGCCAAGAAGGCGACCAAGAAGACCGCCAAGAAGGCCGCCAAGAAGACCGCCAAGAAGGCGGCGAAGAAGGTCGCCAAGAAGCCGGCCAAGAAGGCCGCGAAGAAGGCTGCCAAGAAGACCGCCAAGAAGGCCGCCAAGAAGGCCCCGAAGAAGGCCGCCAAGCGCGCCCGCAAGCCCAAGGCCGCCGCGATCCCGGCGACCCCGGCTCCGCTGATCTGATAACAAGCCCCGATTAGCCGTAATCCGACTCTCTCCCCGCAGCCCAGGCGGGGGGAGAGTTTTTTTTATGGAGCCCGCATTGCGGCGGCGGGCCCGCCGCGCCGGCGGCCAGCGCGCGCGCTCGGCCCGGCGCAGCCTCCGCGCCGCATCCGCGCCTGCGCGCGCGCGGCCCGGCGCGCTCAGCCGGCGTCGTCGCCCTTGCCGCTGCCGGCCTTGGCCGCGCGGCGGCGCTTGAGGTTGCGCAGGATCATGCCCGGCTGCGCCCCGCCGGTGCCGAAGGCCAGCAGGAAATAGACCAGCATCGCCGCCAGGATCAGGCCGAACACCGCGGTGGCCTGCTGGTGCAGCGGCGTGGCCGGCGCCAGCCACGGCGCCGCCCACTCGATGCCCTTGGACAGCGCGAAGGCCATGATTCCTGCCGACAGGGCCAGGCGCGGCGCCCGCGTCAGCAGCGGCAGGTCGCGGCCCCAATGGCCGCGCCAGGCCAGGGTGGCGAACAACAAGATCGCGTTGACCCAGCCGGCCACGACCTCGGCGGTGGCGATGCCGATCTCGGCCAGGCGCGGGAACAGGGTCAGGGCCAGGGCGATGTTCACCACCACCGAGACGGTGGCGTAGATCATCGGCGTGCGCGTGTCCTCGCGGGCGAAGAAGCCGGGGATGAAGGCCTTGATCAGGACGAAGGCTGGCAGGCCCAGGCCGTAGACGGCGAGGATGTCGGCCACGCGGCGGGTCGAGTCCACGGTGAAGGCGCCGCGCTCCAGCAGCAGGCGGATGATCGGCTCGGCCATCACCAGCAGGGCCGCGGCGGCCGGCAAGGTCAGGAACAGGATGAACTCGACCGAGCGGTTCTGCAGGTTGCCGGCTTCCTTGAGGTTGCCCGCGCGCAGGGCGCGCGCCAGCTCCGGCAGCAGCACCGTCGCCACCGCGATGCCGACCACGCCCAGGGGCAGTTGGTAGACCCGGTCGGCGTTGGCCAGCGCGGTGACCGCGCCGTCGCGGCCGGAGGCGATGTTGGTGTTGATCAGCAGGTTGATCTGGGTGATGCCGCCGGTGACCGCCGCCGGCAGCGCCAGCACCAGCAGGCGACGCACATTGGGGGTCATGCGCGGCAGGCGCAGGCGGATCGAAATGCCGGCGTCGCGGACCGCGAACCAGACGATGGCCAGTTGCACCAAGCCGGCGGCCATCACGCCCCAGGCCAGGCCGTAGCCGACCGCCACCGCATCGCTGCCGCGCCACCAGGCGTAGCCCAGCACGCCGATCAGGATGATGTTGAGGAACACCGGGGCGATCGCCGCTGCGAAATAGCGGTGCAGCGAGTTGAGCATGCCGCTCATCATCGCCGCCAGCGACATGCAGGCCAGGTAGGGGAACATGATCGTGGCCAGCGACACGGTGGTGTCGAACTTGCCCGGGTCGCCGAGGAAGCCGGGCGCGATCACCGTGCGCACCAGCAGCGGCATGCACAGCTCCATCAGCAGGGTCAGCGCCATCAGCGCGCCGAACAGCACGCCGAAGACCTCCTCGGAGAAGCGCTTGGCCCCGTCCATGCCGTTGGCTTCGATCTCCTTGGCGAACAGCGGCACGAAGGCGGCGTTGAAGGCGCCCTCGGCGAACAGGCGGCGGAAGGAATTGGGGAAGCGGAAGGCGGCGTTGAAGGCGTCGGCGACCGGCCCGGTGCCGAGCGCGGCGGCCATGAGGATTTCCCGCGCCAGGCCGAACACCCGGCTCATCAGGGTGCCGGAGGCGACGGTGGCGAATTTCCTGACCAGACTCATTGGCGCATCACACTCCGGATCCACAAGGTGTCGTCGGTTCGCTGCGGTCGCGGCGCGGGCCGGCGTTCGCCCGCGCTGGGCGGGCCGGGCCGACCGGGCCATGCCCCGGCGGCGGCCTCGCCGGGGCGCCAGGGCCGCCCCGGAGCCCTCCCCGGGCAGCCGCACCGCGATGCCGGCCGCGAAGCATGGCCCCCTGCCGCCCACAAAGCAAAAGGCCCGCCACCGGCGGGCCCCCTGCGTATGCTTTTTCCCGAATCCCGAATCCCGACTCCCGACTCCCGAATCCCGAATCCCGAATCCCGAATCCCGGCCCGCGCTCACTGCGGCGCGGCGGTGGCCTTCTGCGCGTTGCTGCCGCTGGGCTGGCGGGACGGATCGGCGCCCTCGGCGGCGTACAGGCCCGGCTCGTCGAAGCCGTCCACGTCGAGCCAGCGCTGGGTCGGCATGCCGATGGCGCGGTCGAGCAGGGTCGGCAGCAGGCCAGTGGGCAGGCCGCTCTCGCTGTTCCACAACACCGCCACGCCGAGGTCGCGCTCGGGCAACATCGCGACCATGCCGCGATAGCCCTGGACCGCGCCGGCGTGGAAGACCACCCGGTGGCCGGCATAGTCGAACACGCGCCAGCCCAGGGCATAGCCGGCCGAACCCAGGCGCTGGCGGCGCCAGCTCGAACCGCGGATCTCGGTCGGGGTGTCCACCAGCGGCTGGTGCAGGGTGGCCAGCAGCGGCAGCGGCAGCACGTCGGGGCGGTGGCCGGTCTGGGCGATCAGCCACTGCGCCATGTCGCTGGCGCTGGCATTGACGCCGGCGGCCGGCGGCAACTGGTAATAAGTGGGCTTGGGCGTGACCGAGGCCCAGCCGCCGCGCGCGCGCACGTGCGGCTTGGCCCAGCGCGCGCTGGCGCTGATGCCTTCCAGGCCGAGGCTGGCGTCGTTCATGCCCAGCGGCTTGAACAGGCGGCGCTGCACTTCCTGGCTGTAGAAGTCGCCGGTGGCGGCGAAGACCACGTCGCCGATCAGGCTGAAGGCGATGTTCTGGTAGCCGTAGCAGGTGCCCGGCTGGCAGGTCATCGGCGCATAGGCCAGCTTCTGCGAGAGCACGCGATAGTCGGCGTAGTTCTCCAGGTCGCGGTCGTAGGTGTTGTGGGTCAGGCCGACGCGGTGGCTGAGCACGTCGGCCACGGTCACGCTGCGCGCTGCGTTGGGATCGACCAGCTGGAAGCCGGGCATGTAATCGACCACCTTGCTGTCCCAGCGCAGCGTGCCGTCGTTGACCAGCAGGCCGGTCAGGGTGCCGGCGAACCCCTTGGACAGCGAGGCCAGGCGGAACACGGTATGGGCGTCGATCGGCTCGGCGTTGCGCACGTCGGTGATGCCGTAGCCGCGCGCGCTGAGGACCTGGCCGTTGTGGACGATGGCCATGGCCAGGCCGGGGATGCGCTGGTCGGCGACCAGGGCCTGGGCCATGGCCTCGAACTGGCGCACGTCGAAATCGGCCGACAGCGGCATCACTTTGGGATTGAGTTGCTGGGCCGGCGCGATGAAGCCGTGCGGCACGGTGCCGTCCACGCCCTGCGCGCGAGCCACCGGCTGGGAGGCGTCGGCGCTGCGCCAGCGCAGCGAGGTCTGCGCGGTCGAGCCGAGGGTGAGCGTGAGCAGGGCCGCGAGGATGCCCAGGCGCCAGGGAGTGAGGGAGCGTCGTGAGGAGTCGCGTTTCATCGCTCGCAGCGCCTGCGTGGACCGGGTGGGACCGATTCTAGCTCCGATCTCAGGCGATTGGAC
>CBIFVU010000244.1:0-6089 GCA_966185905.1 uncultured Lysobacter sp. | reverse complement strand
CGAAGGCGTCGAACTCGAACACGCCGACCGGGCCGTTCCAGACCACGGTGCCGGCCTGGCCGATCATCGCCGCGTAGCGCGCGGCGGTGTCCGGGCCGATGTCGAGGATCATGTCGTCCGCGCCGACCGCATCGACTGCCTTGACCGTGGCCGGCGCGTCGGCGGCGAAGGCCGGGGCGACCACGACGTCGGTCGGCACCGGGATGTCGGCGCCGCGCGCCTTGGCGTCGGCCATGATCTTCTTCGCGGTATCGATCAAGTCGTTCTCGACCAGCGACTTGCCCACGTTGTGGCCCATCGCGGCGATGAAGGTGTTGGCGATGCCGCCGCCGACGATGAGCTGGTCGACCTTGGCCACCAGCGAGGACAGCAGTTCCAGCTTGGTCGAGACCTTGGAGCCGGCGACGATGGCCAGCAACGGCCGCGCCGGGTTGTCCAGCGCCTTGGCCAGCGCGTCCAGCTCGGCCATCAACAGCGGGCCGCCGGCGGCGGTCTTGGCGAAGCGGATCGCGCCGTGGGTGGAAGCCTGGGCGCGGTGGGCGGTGCCGAAGGCGTCCATGACGAACACATCGCACAGCGCGGCGTACTTCCGCGCCAGCGCCTCGTCGTCCTGGCCCTCGCCGGGGTTCATGCGGCAGTTCTCCAGCAGCACCAGCTGCCCGGGCTGCACCTGCACGCCATCGACCCAGTCCTTGACCAGCGGCACCTCGATGCCCAGCAACTGCGACAGGCGCTGGGCCACCGGCGCCAGCGAATCGGCCTGGCTCCACTGGCCTTCCTTCGGCCGGCCCAGATGCGAGGTCACCATCACGGCCGCGCCCTTCTCCAGCGCCAGCTTGAGCGTCGGCACCGCAGCGAGGATGCGCTGTTCGGAGGTGATGCGGCCGTCGTCGATGGGGACGTTGAGATCTTCGCGGATCAACACTCGCTGGCCGGCGAGATCTAGGTCGGTCATGCGGACGATGGACACGGGGCCTCCAGGGGGATTGCGGGATGCGGGCAAGGCGCGGCCGGACGGCCGCGCGGGGGCCGCTATTGTCGCGGCCCGGCCGGGCCGGCACAAACCGCGGGCTGAACCCCGGCCGTGCGGCGGCTCAGTCCGCCGCCGGTTTGCCGCTGCGCAGCAGGCTCAGGGCGAAGCCGACCACGATCAGCGCGCCCAGCACCAGCACCGCCCACAGCGTCCAGGAACGCCAATCGCGCTGCGGCACCGGCGGCACCAGCGCCGAGTCGCCGGCGGCCTGGCGGGTGGTGCCCAATTCGGCCTCGGCCGCCTGCCAAGCCGGCCCGCGCGCCTTGCGCAGGGCCTGGATCAACTGCGGCAGTTGCGAGTCGGCGCGCTGGGCGCGCGCGCTGCCGACCAACAAGGTGTACGGCGGCGCGCCCTGGGCCAGGAACACCGCCACCTCCGGCCGGTAGCCGAGCATCAGCACCGGCTCGCCCGGCACGGCCGAACCGGCGCGCAGGCGCCAGTAGCGGTCGCGGGTGCTGCGGTTGAGCTCGCGCGGGGCCGAGCGGTCGCCCTCCTCGCTGTCCTGGTTCTGTCCGTCCACGCGATAGGCCATCCACGGGCCGGCGCGCGCGACCCACTCCGCGCCGGGGCTGTCGCGACTGTCCAGGCGCCATTGCAGCGCGTGGTTGCCGGGCAGGGCCACGTTCACCCATTGCACGGGCAGGCGCGCGTCCAGCTCGAACTCGAAGGCCTCGCCGCCGCCGGCGGTCTCCACCCGCTTGCCGCGCAGCTCGCGCCAGTTCGGCGGCGTACGCGCCGGATCGTCCGCGATTTCCGCGCTGACCCGGGTGATCGGCGCGACGGCCTTGGGGTCCAGCGGGGTCAGGCGCAGGTAGCGCGCCTGTTCGCCGACGGCGTCGAACACCAGCCGGCGCTGTTGCAGGCGCTGGCCGTCGCGCCACAGGTCCACCAGGCGGCCGCTGCTGGCGACGCTGCGCCAGCGGTCCAGGTCGTCGCTGGCCTCGATCCGGTAGGCCGCGTCGAGGCTGGGGCCGGGCGTCCACTCCAGTTGCAGCGCCAGGATCGGCGCGCCCACGGCGCTGGCGTCCAGCAACAGGGCGGTCTGCGGCAATTCGGCGGCTTCGCCGGGGGTGCTGCGCGCCTCGACCCGGCGCAGGCGGCCGTCGGTCTCCACTTCGCTGATCAGCTCCCAGCCGGGACCCGAGCGGCCAGCGCCGCTGGCCGCCGGCAGCGAGAACCACGGCAGGTTTTCGTAGCGCGGCGAGCGCGCCAGCGGTTGCTCCGGCGCCAGCACCTCCATCGGCACCGGATTGCCGGCGCCGTCGACCACCACCACGTCCTTCAATTGCGGGCTCTGCGCCTGGCGGTAGATCTCCTCGTCGAGGATCACCCGGTAGGCGCCGGCGCGCTCGTCGGCAGTGGGCAGCGACCACTGCCAGGCGTAGTCCTGCATGGCGCCGGCGACAGCCAGCGCAGGCACGGCCAGGGCGACGGCCGCGGCAAGACGAAGGAAGGCATTCATGCCGCGGTCTCCTTGGAAGCGGGTGCGGAAGGATCGTTGGTGGCGACGCGGTCGCCGTCGGCAGGGCCGCCGGCCGAAGGGGCCGCCGAAGCGTCGGGCGCGGCTGGCGCCGGCCGGCTCGGCGGGGCCGGCGCGAAATAGCCGACCAAGGTGCACAGCAAGCCATAGGCGATGAACGAGGCGATGCCGAGCAAGTTGCCCAGGTGGCCGCGATCGACCAGCACCAGCTTGGCCAGCACCACCGCCATCAACACCGCGCCGGCCAGCCACAGGCCGCGCTGGCCGCGGCGCGAGCCGGCGATCCAGCCGGCCACGCCGAGCACGCTCCAGGTCAGCGTCAGCGCGGTCTGCACCAGGCTGGTGGAGAACATCGACGGCGACCACGGCACCCCGCCCATCCAATGCGCGCTGCGCAGCACCTCGACGGTGACCACGAGGAAGCCAGTGGCCGCCAGCAAGGGCGCGCGCTGCGCGCGCAGGCCCGGCGGCACCAGCGCCGAACCCAGCCAGCCGGCCAGCACCAGCACGGTGGCCCATTGCAGCAGGCTCATCGGGTTGAGCACCGGCACCCACGGCAAGGGCCAGGCCAGGCCGGAGCGGGTCAAGCCGAAGGCCAGGCCCAGCGCCAGCACGGCGGCGAAGGTGGCCATCGCCACCGCGCGCCAGCGCTCGAACTGCGCGCGCAGCGGCCCGGCGACCAGCGCCGGCCGCCACAGCGTCGCCGCCGCCACGGCCAGCAAAGGCAGCGCCAGAGCCGCATCGCGCCAGCCCTGGCCGACCGCCGGCGCCTCGCCCGGCACGGCCAGCCAGCGCGACACGCTCAGGCCGAGCGCGAAGATCCAAGCCCACCACGCGCCGATATGCGCCAGGACCAAGGCCGGGCCGCCGCGCTCGCGCAGGCACAGCAGGCTGCGCCAGGCCAGCGCCGCATGCACCGCCCAGGCCAGCCAGCCCAAGCCGGACAACGGCCAACCGTGTTGATCGGTCTGCGCCAGGGCCAGCGGCAGGCCGGCCAGCACCGCGGCCACCGTCGTCGCCGACAAAGCGCGCCACGGGTGGCGGCGGAACACTTCCGCCGCCACCCAGCCGGTGACCGCGGCCAACAGCAGCACCGCATCGGCGCGACGAACCGGTTCGAGGAACCCACCGATCTGGTCCAGCACCGCGCCCAGCCACCAGGCCAAGCCCCACAGGTAATACGGCAACGCCGGCGTGGCGACGCCGGCGCGGCGATAGCTCCAGGCGCTGGCCAGGCCGGCCAGGGCGATCAACAGCGCGCCGGCGAAGGTGGCGTTGAGCACCGCGGTCTGCGCCGTCCAGATCTCGTCGCTGACACCGATGGCGAAGGCCAGCGCGGCGGCGATCTGCAGGCCCGCCCCGGTCAACTGCGGCAGGCGCCGGCGCTGGCGCAGGCCCAGCCAGGCCAGGGCCGCGCCTTCCAGCGCGAATACGCAGGCAGTGGCCTCGGCCGCCAATGCCAGCGGCACCGCCAGCGTGGCGAAGCCGGCCGCGAGCAAGGCGAACGGCGCCACCAGCGCGGCGAAGCGCGGATCGCGGCGCAAAGCCGCGGCCAGCACCGCGTACAGCGCGCCCAGGCCCAGCGCGCACAAAGCCAGCGGCATGCGCGCGCCTTCCAGCAGCCCGGCCTGCAACGAGAACGCCACCAGCGGCGTGCCGAACACCAGGCAGCCGTCGATGCGCGCATGCCGCGCGCCGGCGCGGCGGCGCGCGTACAGCACCGGGATCAACAGGTAGAAAGCGAAGAACAACAGCAGGAACGGCTCGGTGCTGGCGAAGTGTTCCGAGCGGTACTTGAGCACGCCCCACAAGGTGCCGATGCCCCAGGTGAAAACGAAGCCGAGCAGGTTCAGCACCCGCCACGGCCGCCACCAGGCGATGGCGAAGATGCCGGCGTTGAGCACGGCGTAGTAACCGAACAAGGCCACGTGGTTGCCCGAGCCGGTGGACAGCCAGATCGGCGCGAGGAAGCCGGCCAGGGTCGCCAGCACCGCCAGCGCCAGCGCGTCCTGTTTCACCGCCAACACGCCGGCGCCGGCCACCAGCACCACGCTGAGCGCGAAGGCGGCGCCGGCCGGCATCATCGCGTACAGCTTGAAGGCGGCGAACACCACCAGCAGCAGCACGCCGATGGCACCGCCCTGCAGGCTCAGGGCGAACACCCGCTTGCGCTCGCGCTGGCGCCAGCCGAACACCAGCCCGGCCATCGCCGCCAGCGCCACGCCGGCCAGGCGCAGTTCCATCGGCACCCGCATCCAGCCCTGGTCGCTGGCGTACTTGAGCAGCGCCGCGACGCCGGCCAGCAACACCAACATGCCGACCTTGACCGGCACATTGCCCTCGGTGAACCAGCCGCGCACCCAGCGCGCGGCCACGGTCAGCGGATCCGGCCGCGGCGGAGCGGGCGGCGTGCGCGGCGCCTGCGGGCGCGGCGGCAAGGGCGCGGCCGGTGCCTGCGGCGCGGAAGAAGCCGGCGCGCCGGTCGCCTGGGCGCGCGCCGGCTCGGCCGGCCGCGGCGCATCCGACCGCGAGGCGGTGGCGGAGGCAGCGGAAACCGGATCGGGCTCCCGTGGCGGCAAGGGCGGCGGCACCGGCGCGGCCGGCTGCGCAGCCTGCGCGGCCACCGTCGGCGCCGCGACCGTGTCCGGCCTGGCCGGCTCGCGCGCCGGCGCGGCCGCGCCCTGGCGCAGCCGCGCCAGCTCGCCCTCCAGGCGCGAGACCCGCGAGCGCAGCCCGCCGAGCTGGATCAGAGCGACCACCAGCAGCACCGGCACCAGCAACAAGGCCAGTGCCACCAACACGAACAATGCTTCCATGGTTTCGTTCCGGTCCGTATGGCGCGAACGTTACACCAAGCCGCCACTTCCCGGGGCGCAGTGTTCACGGGCTGTCCACTTGGCTGACTCACCACATATCGCGTTGACGAATCGGGCCGACCCCACTATGTTGTGCCTGTCGGTGCCGACCCTCGCGGTCGGCTGAAAAGGGAAGCCGGTAGGGATCCGCGGATGCGGTCCGAAGCCGGCGCTGCCCCGCAGCGGTATGGGAAACGAACGGGCCATGGCACTGGGCGCGATTTGCCTGGGAAGCGGCCCCGTAGGCATGGGGCTAGGAGGTTGCGGACAGGAGACAGGTAATAGCGAAGGCAGGCTTTCGCTATCTCCTATCTCCTGAACGCTATCTTCTAGCTCCAAAGTCCCGAGCCCGAAGACCTGCCGACAGCCGCGCGTCGCACATCGCGCGGTACCGGCCCAGGAGTCTTCGGGGGAAGACGGCCGGTGTCGCGGCACGCAGGCCTGCGCCTGCGCGCCTTCCGTCCCGGCGCTCTGCGCGGGGCGGTGCGCCAGGGCCTGTCCCGGCGCGCGGCACCCTGCCCGCCCCTTCCGGAGGTCCGCGCCCGCGGGGGCGAGGCCGTGCCTGGGCGAGGCCGCGCGCGGCCGTTCGCCGCGGGCGCGTCCGCGTTCTCCGCTGCCGTCTGCGCTCGGGCGCAACGGCGATCCGTGCGTCCCACGCCCCGGAGTAACGCCCATGACCACGCTCGCATCCGATCCGTCCACCGCCGCCCCCGCCGTGGAC
>CBIFVU010000243.1:0-6183 GCA_966185905.1 uncultured Lysobacter sp. | reverse complement strand
CGCCCAGCCCGGCCCGGCCAGTCCGAAGCATGACGCGGCCCAGCCCCGCCCGGAGCAGCCAGCGGCCTGCTTGCGCGCATGCGCCCGCCCCCGGAGGGGAGCGGGCGCGTCCCGGCCAGACTCAGATCCGGCGGAACACCAGCGTGCCGTTGGTGCCGCCGAAGCCGAAGCCGTTGGACACGGCGACATCGATCTTGGCCTCGCGCGCCACGTTGGGCACGTAGTCCAGGTCGCAGCCCTCGCCCGGCTCGTCCAGGTTGATGGTCGGCGGGATGAGGTTGTGGTGCAGGGCCAGCACCGAGAAGATCGCCTCCGCGCCGCCGGCCGCACCGAGCAGGTGGCCGGTCATCGACTTGGTCGAGCTGACCATGACCTTGTAGGCGTGCTCGCCCAGGGCGCGCTTGATCGCCAGGGTCTCGGCCAGGTCGCCCAGCGGCGTGGAGGTGCCGTGCGCGTTGAGATAGCCGACCTGGTCGGGATTGATGCCGGCGTCGGCGAAGGCGGCGGCCATGCAGCGCGCCGGACCCTCGCCGTTCTCGCTCGGGGCGGTCATGTGGAAGGCATCGGAGCTGGCGCCGAAGCCGGCCAGTTCGCAATAGATGCGCGCGCCGCGCGCCTTGGCCCGCTCGTACTCCTCCAGCACCAGGATGCCGGCGCCGTCGCCGAGCACGAAGCCGTCGCGGTCCTTGTCCCAGGGCCGCGAGGCGCGCAACGGGTCGTCGTTGCGGGTGGACATGGCCTTCATCGAGCAGAACCCGCCGACCGAGGTCGGCGAGGAGCCGCGCTCGGCGCCGCCGGCGACCATTACGTCGGCGTCGCCGTACTGGATCATGCGCATCGCCACGCCGATGGAGTGGTTGGAGGTGGCGCAGGCCGAGACCGCGGAGAAATTGGGGCCCTTGATCCCGGTCAGCAGCGAGATCTGCCCGGGCAGCATGTTGATGATGGTGCTGGGCACGTAGAACGGCGAGATCTTGCGCGGGCCGCCCTCGTGGTACTTGATGGTCTGCTCTTCGATGCCGAGCAGGCCGCCGATGCCCGAGCCCACCAGCGCGCCGATGCGCTCGGCGTTGGAGTCCTCGACCACGATGCCGGCGTCTTCCAGCGCCATCATCGAGGCCGCCACGCCGTAGTGGATGAACTCTTCCATCTTCTTGGCGTCCTTCGGGTTCACCCAGCGGGTGATGTCGAAGTCGCGCACTTCGCCGGCGATGCGGGTGGTGAACAGGGCCGGGTCGAAATGGGTGATCGGGCCGATGCCGGAACGGCCGTTGACGATGCCTTCCCAACTGCTGGCCACATCGTTGCCCAGCGGAGAGACCAGGCCCAGGCCGGTGACGACCACGCGGCGGTTGAAGGAACGGTTGGACATGCGACCTACCTCTGTTGGATCCGTCTGTCTGCGTACGCTACGCCGGCGTATCGGCCGGCCGAAAAGCGCGGGGCCGCAATGCGGCCCCGGCGTGTTCCATCTGCGATGGCTCGTGCTTGCGCGACTACGGCCGCATCGGCGAAAACTGGCGCTTTCGCGCGCGCGGCCACGGTCGCGGTGCGGGACGCCGCCGGCGCGGAGGCCGGCCTGCGGCGGCCCGTGCGTGCCGCGCGCGCGGACAGCCCGCGCGGCCCGCATCGGCGCTTACGACTTGACGTGCGCCTTGACGTAGTCGATCGCCTGCTGCACCGAGGTGATCTTCTCGGCTTCCTCGTCCGGGATCTCGCACTCGAACTCTTCCTCGAGCGCCATCACCAGCTCGACCGTGTCGAGCGAATCCGCGCCGAGGTCGTCGACGAAGGAAGCGTTGTTGGTCACTTCCTCTTCCTTGACGCCAAGCTGTTCGACCACGATCTTCTTGACGCGTTCTTCGATGCTGCTCATGGATGCTGCTCCTCCCGTGAGGGGTTTTTCGATGGAATAGTCTAAAGGAATCGAGGGGTTTCGCGAGGGCCCGGAGGCTTGGGACGAAACCCCTTTGGGTTCAATCGCTTACAGCCTACGACAAAGGCTCAGGGCATGTACATGCCACCGTTGACGTGGAGCGTCTCGCCGGTGATGTAGGCCGCACCGGGGCTGGCCAGGAAGGCCACCGCCCGGGCGATGTCGGCCGGTTCGCCGAAGCGGCCCAGCGCGATCTGGTCGAACATGGCCTGCTTGGCGTCCTGGGGCAGGTCGCGGGTCATGTCGGTGTCGATGAAGCCGGGCGCGACGACGTTCACGGTGACCCCGCGGCTGCCGATCTCGCGCGCCAGCGACTTGCTGAAGGCGATCACGCCGGCCTTGGCCGCGGCGTAGTTGGCCTGGCCCGGGTTGCCGGTCACGCCGACCACCGAGGCGATGTTGATGATGCGGCCGCGGCGGGCCTTCATCATCGCGCGCATCACCGCCTTGCTGGTGCGGTAGACGCTGCTGAGGTTGGTGTCGAGGATGGCCTGCCAGTCCTCGTCCTTCATCCGCATCAGCAGGTTGTCGCGGGTGATGCCGGCGTTGTTGACCAGGATCGAGATCGCGCCGATGTCCTTGGACACCGAGTCGATCAGGGCCTCGACCGAGGCGGCGTCGGCCACGTCGAGGACGCGGCCGTGGCCGCCGTGCGCGGCCAGGCGCTGGCCGATGGCCTGGGCGCCGGCTTCGGT
This sequence comes from uncultured Lysobacter sp., assembly GCA_966185905.1. Taxonomy (GTDB): domain Bacteria; phylum Pseudomonadota; class Gammaproteobacteria; order Xanthomonadales; family Xanthomonadaceae; genus Lysobacter. The sequence goes on along the minus strand of CBIFVU010000243.1, from coordinate 3,552 downwards.
GGTGGCCGTGCCGATCACGGTCGCGCCCTGCGCGGCCAGTTCGTCGGCGATGGCCGCGCCGATGCCGCGGCTGGCGCCGGTGACCAGCGCGATGTCGCCCGAAAGCGGGGTCGTGCTCATGCGTGTTTCACTCCGTGTTGCTGGCTGGCTCGTGGGAGGCGCCCGCCCCTGCCGCGGCCCGCGCCGCCCGGGGGCGTCCGCGCCACGGCTCGGCGCGGCCAAGCCTACAGGCTGGGGCCGGGGTTGAGTAGCGCCCGGAAAGGCAGGGTGCCGGGTTCCTGTGTCAGCGCCAATCGGCCAGCGCCGCGGCGAAGTCCGCCGGCGTGCCCAGGGCGCGGCCGTCCAGGCCCTTGTCGATGCGCTTGACCAGACCGGCCAGCACCTTGCCCGGGCCGCATTCGGCGATGCGCTCGCTGCCGCGCGCGGCCAAAGCCTGCACGCAGCCGGTCCAGCGCACCGGCAGGTAAAGCTGGCGCACCAGCGCCTCGCGGATGGCCGCCACGCCTTCGTGCACGGCGGCATCGACGTTCTGCACCACCGGCAGCTCCGGGGCGCGCCAATCCAGCCCGGCCATGGCCTGGTCCAGGCGATGGGCCGCCTCGCGCATCAGCGGCGTATGCGAGGGCACGCTGACAGCCAGCTTGACCGCCTTGCGCACGCCGGCCTCGGCCAGCCGGGTCAAGGCCTTGTCGACCGCGCCGGCGTGGCCGCCGATGACGATCTGGCCGGGCGAGTTGTAGTTGGCCGGCACCACCACTTCGGCGCCGGACACGGCCTGGCAGATCTCCTCGACCAAAGCGTCCTCGGCGCCGAGCACCGCAGCCATCGCGCCGGTGCCGGCGGGGGCGGCCTGCTGCATCAGTTGGCCGCGCAGGCGGACCAAGTGCGCGCCCTGGGCCAGCGACAGCGCGCCGGCGGCGACCAGGGCGCTGTATTCGCCCAGGCTGTGCCCGGCCAGTGCGGCCGGGCGCGGCCCGCCCTGGGCCAGCCACAGCCGCCACACCGCCACGCCCGCGGCGAGCAGCGCCGGCTGGGTGTACTCGGTGCGATTGAGCATTTCCTCCGGGCCGCCCTGGCTGAGCGCCCACAGATCGGCGCCGGCGCCGTCGCTGGCCTCGGCGAAGGTCTCGCGCACCTGCGGATGCAGCTCGGCCAGTTCGGCCAGCATGCCCAGCGATTGCGAGCCCTGGCCCGGGAAGACGAAGGAAAGTCGGGAATCGGTCACGCGTGCAGCCGGCTACATGGGGAGCGCGAATGATACGGGCGAACCGCGGGGATCGTCTGTACTAGGCGGTACGGGATCACAGGCCCCGGGCGACGGCGGCCACGTCCGTGCGCCCTGCCCCGCGCCGCTCGCGCGCCCCTGCAGGAGCGGCGCAAGCCGCAAACGCGCCCAGCAGGCCAGCGCGGACTCGCGCAGCAGGCGCGCTGCTCGCGCCCGCATCGGCCGCTCAATCGATCAACTCGGCCATCTCCCGGATCGAATCGAGCTCGCGATCGGGAGCGAAATCCAGGCCCAGGCCGACCAGCACCGCGCCCAAGACCCACACCCAGGCCGCGCGCCGCAGCGCCTGCACTGCGCCGCCCAGGCCCTGTGCGCGCCGGCCCAGCCAGCGGGCGATCGACGCGACGAAGCCCAGCCGCACCGCCGCCTCGCCCAGGCCGGCACGGACCTCCTCGGCGCCGCCGCGCAGCGATGCGGCGATGATCGCGCTGAGTTCGCGGTCGGGCTCGCTGAAATAGCGCGAGGTGCCGGCGGCGAAAACCAGCCAGTCGCGGATCTGCGCCTGCTGCACCGACATGATCTCGCCGGGGTCTTCCTCGAAGTCGATGAAGCCGATGCGGCCGTGCTCGTCCACGGTCAGGTTGCGCGCCAGCGGCTGGCCGATGTAGCCGCCGCGCGCGTGCACCTCGGCCAGGGCGCGGGCGGCCGCGTTGACCAAGGCATGGGCCTGCTCGGAACCGCGACCGCCCTGGGAAAGCAACGTGCGCAACCGCGCCGACAGGGTCTGGCCGATGTCGCTGAGCAGCAGATAGGTCTCGCCCTCGCCGATGATGCTGGGCACGCGCACATCGCGGGCGGCCAGTTCCAGCAAGCGGCGCTGCTCGGTCTGGCGGGCGCCGGCGCCGACCCGGTGCGGCGGCGGGCGCAGCGAGGGCACGCCGATCCGGCGCGCGGTCAGGTCGAGCGCGCTCAGGCGCAGGCGGCGGCTGCCGCCGCCATAAGATTTGAGCCAGGCCGGCCGGCCTTGCACCATCAGTCGGGTCACCATCGCGCGTCCTCGTGCGGGACGCAGCACACGGGCGTCCTCGGGCGGCGGGACGCCCGGGACTCAGGCCGGGCCGGATTCGGGACGCCGCTCCTGTCCAGGAACGGGCGCCCCTGCTGACGCATCAATAACGCAGCAGCGCCGAACCCCAGGTGAAGCCGCCGCCGAAGGCCTCCAGCAGCAAAAGCTGGCCGCGCTGGACCTTGCCCGAACGCACCGCCTCGTCCAGCGCCAACGGCACCGAACCGGAAGAGGTGTTGCCGTGGCGGTCGACGGTGACAATCACCCGGTCCATCGGCATGTCCAGGCGCTTGGCCGTGGCCTCGATGATGCGCAGGTTGGCCTGGTGCGGGATCAGCCAGTCGATCTCGTGGCGGTCCAGGCCATTGGCCTCCAGGGTCTCCTCGACCACCGAGTCCAGCGCCTTGACTGCGTACTTGAACACTTCGTTGCCGGTCATCAGCACGCGCACGCCGGCGTTGTGCTCTTCGGGCTTGAAGCCGGCCGAGACGCCGACCGGGTTCCACAGCAGCTCCTTCTTGCCGCCGTCGGCGTGCAGGTGGGTGCTGAGGATGCCGGTCTCGGTGTCGGCCTTGAGCACCACCGCGCCGGCGCCGTCGCCGAACAACACGCAGGTGGCGCGGTCGTTCCAGTCCAGCATCCGGGTCAGGGTTTCCGAACCGACCACCAGGGCGGTGCGGGCGGCGCCGGAGCGGATGAACTTGTCGGCCACGGTCAGTGCGTAGACGAAGCCCGAGCAGGCGGCGTTGACGTCGAAGGCCGGGCAGCCATTGGCGCCCAGGCGGTGCTGCAGCAGGCAGGCGCTGGACGGGAAGATCAGGTCGGGGGTGGTCGTGCCGAGCACGATCAGGTCGATTTCCTCCGCCGCGACCCCGGCCGCTTCGAGCGCGCGCAGGGAGGCCTGGTAGGCCAGGTCGACCGTGGTCTCGCCTTCTGCGGCGATGTGGCGCTCGCGGATGCCGGTGCGGCTGGCGATCCACTCGTCGCTGGTATCGACCCGCTTGGCGAGGTCGGCGTTGGTCAGCACCTGCTCCGGCAGGTAGCTGCCGGTGCCCGCGATACGGGCGTAAATGCGATCTGTCATCACCACTCCGCGGCAAGGCCGAGGGCGGAGGATCGGTCGCGCCGGCCAGGGGCGCGGCGACCCGGCCATCGGGAAAAGCATGGATCGAAAACACGACCGCCAGCGATGCGGGCTGGCGGGCGAGGAAATCGCGGCAAGCGCGGACCGAGTCGCTCCGGCCTGTCGCTGCCCGGCCGT
>CBIFVU010000242.1:0-6196 GCA_966185905.1 uncultured Lysobacter sp. | reverse complement strand
CCCGAAGGCGGGGCGGGAGCGGGCCCCGCGGTGTGGGCGCGGGAGCGCGGCCCGGGCCGGGCGCTTTGCCGGGCCGGCGTTTTCGCGGTCAAGCCAACCGGCTCGCGCGGCAAAGCCGGGCCGGCGGCCGGAACCCGGGCAGGGCGACTGCCAGCAGCGGCCTCGGCACGGGCTCCCGCGCAGTGGCCGTGTCTGGCGTCGGATTTCGGCGGCTTCATCCGCCGGTGCGTCATAACCATCGCTCATGGGCTCATGCGCGCAGGCCAGCTTGCCGGCTCCATGGAGCGGCCTGGAACCGGCCCGCGACCGGCCGCAACGTGACCGTCGTCGCGAGCCGCAGCCCTTGCGCGGCGGGGCTCTCGGCTGAACAGGGCAGGGCGAGGGCGTGCCCGCGACGTCATCAGCAAGCGCCGGCGCCCCCGCGTCGCCAGGCGCGCCGGCGGCCGCCGGAGCGTGCGGGCTCGATTGACATCGCTTTATCGCGATGCAACATAAGGCCCGTCGCCGCATTGGCAGCGGCGTCCTTCCTCCGCAACCGAAACCGCCCTCGTGAACGCAGCCTGCCCGCATCGCCCGTCCATCGCGTCCCGCCGCATCGCCGGTGGCTGGCGCATGGCGATGTGTCGCCGCTGAGGCCTTGCGCGCGCCGCGCGCGCTGCTTTGCGTTCCGTCCGTTTCCGGTTGAACCGCGCCATGTCCTTGTCTTCGATCTGTCTTCCGCCCCGACCCGTGCCGGCCGCACCGCGAATGCGCTGCGGCTGTAGCGGGCGGGCGAGGCCCTGACGGCCGAGCCTGCCGACTCTTTCCTCCGGCCCGCGGGACTCACGGCCAACGGTGTGTCCGTTGCCTCTGTCTCTCTCCTCCCAGTGACCCAAGCGGCGCGCAGCGCCGCGGCGGCGGCCGCGCGTCGCCGCGGGCCGGTTTTTTCTTTCTCTCCGTCTCCCTCTCCCAAGTCTTGCAGGAATCCCCATGCCTTCGCAAACCCCGAGCATTACCCAAGCGCGGACCGCAGTGCCGTACCGACGCCTCGCCCTGGCCCTGGCCGCCGCGCTGGCCGCGCCGCTGGCCCAGGCCGACGACGCCGCGGCGGCGGCCGCGGCCGAACCCGGCGTGACCCTGGATGCGGTCCAGGTCACCGGCAGCAATCTCAAGCGCAGCGATGAAGCGCCGGTCAACCCGGTGCTGGTGCTGGACCGCGCGCAGATCGAAAAGAGCGGCAAAGTCACCGTCTCCGATTTGCTGCGCAGCCTCACCGTCAACAGCGGCAACAGCTTCAACGAGCAGTACACCGGCAGCTTCGCCAACGGCTCGGCCGGCGTTTCGCTGCGCGGCCTGAGCCAGAAGAACACCCTGGTGCTGGTCAACGGCTACCGGGTGGCGTCCTATGGCTTCGCCCAGAACACCCAGGACAATTTCGTCGATCTCAACGCGCTGCCGCTGGGCGCGATCGAACGGGTGGAGATCCTCAAGGACGGCGCTTCGGCGCTGTACGGTTCCGATGCGATCGCCGGCGTGGTCAACCTGATCCTGCGCCGCAAGATCGAGGGCGTGGAGTTGGACGCGGCCTACGGCGCGGCCACCGAAGGCGGCATCGACCAGCACAGCATCGGCCTGCGCGCCGGCCGCGGCGATCCGGCCCGGGACGGCTACAGCCTGCGTCTGAGCCTGGACGTGTTCAAGCGCGGCCAGCTCAACGCCGACGAGCGCGGGCTGACCCGCGACGGCGACTACCGCGACCAACCCGGAGGGCGCCTGGCCGGCTGGTCCACCCAGGGCGGCGCGTTCCTGAGCAATCCGCGCGCGCCGCAGGCCTTCCCGCACTGCCAGCCCGGCACCGTGTCGAGGCCCTACAGCGATTTCGGCAGCCCGCTGCCGGGCAACGCCTGCGCCTTCAACACCCAGCCCTTCCGCACCCTGATCCCGGACGTGGAGCGCTACCAGGCCTCCATCGCCGGCGATGTGTGGTTCAACGACAAGGTCCAGGGCTTCGCCGAAATCCTCTACAGTACCAGCCACAACGGCACCTATTTCAGCGCGCCGATGTCGGTCGGCGCCGGCCTGCGCGCGTACGACCGCAGCACCGGCGGGCTGGTGGATATTCCGGCGGTGTTGCCGGTGGGGCATCCCAACAATCCCAACGCCGTGCCGACCCCGTTCGAGTATTCCTTCCTCGACCTGGGCGCGCGCTACAAGATCAACAAATCGCAGTTCTCGCGCGTGCTGGCCGGCGTGCGCGGACGCGGCGAGGTGTGGGACTGGGAAGTGGCCGCCAGCCATTCGCAGAGCCGCCAGCGCGAGTTCGTGCGCAACTTCCTGGACCGCTATGCCTTCCAGCGGGTGCTGGCCGACGGCAGCTACGATTTCCTCGACCCCTCGCGCACGCCCGGCGCGCTGGACGCGCTGCGCCTGTCCACCCGCCGTCCCGGCACCTATCGCCTGAGCACGCTCAGCGCCAAGGTGTCCGGATTCCCGTGGCAATGGCGCGCCGGCGACGTCGGCGTGGCCGCGGGCGTGGAATTCCGCGACGAAGCCCAGGATGCGCGCACCAGCCCGCAAGTGCTGTCCGGCACCGAACTGCGCCCGGCGATCAACCTGATCGACGGCGACCGGCGCGTGGCTGCGGCCTTCTTCGAGTTCAGCCTCAAGCCCTGGGAGTCGGTGGAAGTGCAACTGGCCGGCCGAGGTGACCGCTACGACGACTTCGGCAGCGCCTTCTCGCCCAAGCTTGGGCTGCGCTGGCAACTGGCGCAGGACTGGCTGCTGCGCTTGAACGCCTCGCGCGGCTTCCGCGCGCCCTCGCTGCCGGAAATCGCGCAGAGCACCACCATCAGCTACGGCAGCGTGATCGATCCCGACGACCCGGTGCAGCCCGGCGCCAGCCGCGGGGTGACCATCCTGCGCGCCGGCAATCCCGAACTGAAGGCCGAACGCTCCAGCAACGTCAACCTCGGCTTGCTGTGGTCGCCCGACGCCGACACCAGCCTGGGCATCGACCTCTATCGCATCCGCCAGGACGACTTGATCGCCCCGGACAGCGTGCAATACGTGGTCTCCAATCCCGGGCTCAACCCCGGCCGGATCAAGCGCGATGCGCAGGGCCGCCTGCAATTGGTGGAGAACCGCTACGCCAATCAGGGCACCCTGACCACCACCGGCTTCGACCTGGAAGGCCGCAAGCTCTGGCGCCGCGGCGACACGGCCTGGACCGTGGATGCGACCTGGACCCGGCTGTTGAGTTACGAGCAACCGCAGGTGGCCGGGCAGGAGGCGCTGGAGGGCGCCGGCGGCAACCGTTTCGGCGCGTTGCCGAAGTGGCGCGGCATCAGCTCGCTGTCCTTCGACCGCGGCGACTGGAACGCGCAGTTGTCCTGGCGCTACATCGGCGGCTACCGCCAGCAGGTAGTGGACGCGCGCAGCAATCCGGGCCTGCGCGGCAAGGTCGAGGACCACCACCAGTTCGACCTGTACCTGGGTTATGAAGGACTGCGCGATACCACCGTGTACCTGTCGGTGCAGAACCTGGCCGACCAGGACCCGCCGTTCGACCCGGCCGGCGGCGCGCTGCCCTACGACATCAGCCAGTACGACGCGCTGGGCCGGTTCGTCACCGTCGGCTTCAAGCACCGGTTCTGAGCCGGGCGCGGGCCTGGCGGTCCGCCGGGCGGATCACGGGCGGCCCATGGACGGGCCGAGGGCGGGAGCGCAGGCTCCCGCTCTTTCGCCCGGCGACCGCTCGCCAACCCCATCGCCGGCGCTGGTGCGTTGAGCTGCCCATCGGTCCGTGCGCCAGGTGCGCAGCGGCCGGGGGCGGTGGCATAGTGCCTGCGCCTCGATGCAAGGAGACGGCGCGATGGACGATCAACACATGCGGCACCAGGGGATGGGCGCGACGCGGGACGCCAGGCGGGGCGAGGGCCGCAGCCGGGCGCGGCTGGCGCGCTGGCTGCTGCCGGCGGCGCTGGCAGCGGCGGCCCTGGGCTGCGCCAAGCACCACAACGAGGCGGCCACCGCGGCCTCCGCACCGCAGGAAGCCGCGGCCGACGCAGCCAAGACTGCCGGCGAAGGCGCCGCGGCGGACCTGGGCGTGTTGCTGGCCTACGAGCACCAGGTGCACGTGCGCCTGCCCGACGAGCAGATCGCGGCGCGAGCCAAGGCCGTGCAGGACGCCTGCAACGCGGCCAAGTTCGGCCCCTGCGCGGTGCTGGGCATGCAGCAGAGTGGCGGCGACTCACCCTCGGCGCAGTTGCAGGTACGGATCGTGCCCAAGGGCGTGGAGCCGCTGATCGCCTTGGCCGGGCAAGGCCAGCAGATCGCCGAACGCAGCATCCAGGCCGAAGACCTCGCCGTGGCCGTGCGCGACAACGCGCTGCGCCAGGACCGGCTCAAGCGCGAGCACGCGCGCCTGCTCGCCTTCCAGGAGCGCGGCGATCTCAAGGTGGCCGACGTGCTGACTTTGTCCGAGCGCATCGCCGAGATCGAAGCGCAGTTGCAGGCCGCCGAACAGGAAGCCGCGCAGCAGCAGCGCCGGGTGTCCACCCAGTTGGTGACCTTCCAGTTCGGCAGCACCGTCGGCGCCGAGCGCACCAGCGAGATCGGCGAAGCCGCGCGCGATTTCGGCGGCATCGTCGCGGCGGTGATCGCCTTCATGATCCGCGCCTTCGCCGTGCTGCTGCCTCTGGGCGTGGTCGGCGGCGCGGTGCTGTGGGTGGGGCTGCGCTGGTGGCGCAAGCGCCGCGCCCGGCGCGCGGCGGCCGGCGCGAACGGCTGACCCCGCCCCGGGCGGCCGGCGCGGATCGGCGCAGCGAGCGACCGATCCGCCGCCGTTGCGCGGATCGGGCTGGGCCGGGCGGCAAGATAGGATCGGTCGGCGCGGCAAAGGCCTGGCCCCCGCGCTGCGCGTTCGGGCCGCCTGGTTGGAAAGGGGCCACTGGGCGTGGACCCACTGCCGGTGCGGTGGGCCGCGCGTCCGGATCCGGCGCTCAGAGCTGCTCGTCGGTCTCGAACTCGACCAGCACGTCCAGCTCGAACGCCAGCGTTTCCACCGCCTCGCGCACCTTGGCCGCGGTGGCCGCATTGGGCGCTTCCACCTCCAGTTCGTGAGTGCCCGGGCTGGCATCGTCGGGCAGCCCGGCGGAGCTGGAGTCGGCATCGTCCATGTGCGGCATCAGGTCGGCGACCTCTTCGACGTGTTCGACGCCGTCCAGGCTGGACAACAGGTTGGCGATGGCGCGCGCATCGTTTTCGTGGCCGGTGATGCGCAATCGAAGCTGGGGCATGGCGGGCACCTGGAGCGCGGGGGCAGGCCCGCAGGCTAGGCGGCGCGTGGCTAAAACGGCGTGAAGCGTCACACCGGCTGCATCGTCGTGGAGTAGGGTAGGCGCATGGACCCCGCCTCCGACGCCACCGCCTCGCCATCGTCGTCGCCCGGCGCCGTGACCCTGCGGCCGCTGGAGCGCGGCGACCTGCATTTCGTCCACGTGCTCAACAACAACCGCAGCGTGATGGGCTACTGGTTCGAGGAGCCCTACGAATCCTTCGTCGAGCTGGAGGAGCTGTACCGCAAGCACATCCACGACCAGTCCGAGCGGCGCTTCATCGTCCAGGACGGCGGGCAGGAGCGGGTGGGCCTGGTCGAGCTGGTGGAGATCGACCACCTGCACCGGCGCGCGGAGTTCTTGATCATGATCTCGCCCGAACAGCAGCGGCGCGGCTACGCGCGCGCCGCCACGCGGCTGGCGATCAACTACGCCTTCCGGGTGTTGAACCTGTACAAGCTCTACCTGCTGGTGGACGTGGACAACCTGCGCGCGATCCGCATCTACGAGGACGCTGGTTTCCAGCGCGAAGGCGTGCTGGTGCACGAGTTCTTCACCGACGGCCGTTACCACGACGTGGTGCGGATGTGCCTGTTCCAATACCAGGTGTTGGGGCGAGTGGGGAAGTAATTTGCTTTCTCCCGCAGGCGGGAGAGGGGGCAGGGCGTGGGCGCTGTTGTTTCTTCTCCCGCGTGCGGGAGAAGGTGCCCCGAAGGGGCGGATGAGGGCGCGCGCGAGCGAATCGCCGGCGCCGCTTCGCCAAAGAGGCAGCTCTCACCCCAACCCTCTCCCGCAGGCGGGAGAGGGGGCAGGGCGTGGGCGCTGTTGTTTCTTCTCCCGCGTGCGGGAGAAGGTGCCCCGAAGGGGCGGATGAGGGCGCG
>CBIFVU010000241.1:0-6211 GCA_966185905.1 uncultured Lysobacter sp. | reverse complement strand
CACCTGACCGGCCACATGGAGAAGTTCGCCTGGTCCTTCGACGGGCAGAAGTTCGCCGGCGCCGAGCCGGTGCGCATGACCTATGGCGAGCGCCTGCGCATCGTCCTGGTCAACGACACCATGATGACCCACCCGATCCACTTGCACGGCGTGTGGAGCGACCTGGAGAACGAGCAGCAGCAATTCCAGGTGCGCAAGCACACCATCGACATGCCGCCGGGCACGCGCCGCACCTATCGCGTGCGCGCCGACGCATTGGGGCGCTGGGCCTTCCATTGCCACCTGCTCTACCACATGGAAGCCGGGATGATGCGGGAAGTGAGGATCGAAGAATGAGCGCGCTGACCGTGTTGAACCGTTCCCTCCTGGCGCTGGCCTTGGCAGGGGCCTTGGCCGCGCCGGCACAGGCCCAGCACGCCGGCCACGACCACGGCGCCGCAACGGCTCCGGCCGATGCCAAGCCTGCGGCCAAACAGCCCGCCGCGGAAGCCTCCGCGACCGACCATTCGACGATGGACCACTCGCAGATGGATCACGGCGCACCTGCGCAATCGCAGGCGGCTCCTGCCAGCGTGGATCACTCCGGCATGGACCATTCCCGCATGGGCCACGGCCAGCCGGCGCAGCCGCAAGCGGACCATTCCAAGAAGGATCACTCCAGGATGGACCATTCGCAGATGGACCACTCGCAGATGGATCACGGCGCACCTGCGCAATCGCAGGCGGCTCCTGCCAGCGTGGATCACTCCGGCATGGACCATTCCCGCATGGGCCACGGCCAGCCGGCGCAGCCGCAAGCGGACCATTCCAAGATGGATCACTCCAAGATGGACCATTCGCAGATGGGCCATGGCGCGGCTGCCGCGCCGAGCCAGCCGCGCGAGCCCATCCCCGCGGTGACCCAGGCCGATCGCGCGGCTGCCTTCCCGCCGCTCAAGCACCACATGGAACACGCGCCGGCGATCAACCACTACGTAGTGTTCAACCGCCTAGAAGCGGTCGATGCCGATGAAGGCAGCGCCCAAGCCTGGGAAGGCCAGGCCTGGATCGGCAACGACACCGACCGGTTGTGGCTGCGCACCGAGGGCGAGCGCGAACAGGGGCGCACCGAGTCGGCGCAGTTGGAGGCCCTCTACGGCCGTGCGATCTCGCCGTGGTGGGACTTCGTGGTCGGCGCCCGCCACGACTTCCGCCCGGGGCCTTCTTCGCAGACCTGGGCGGCGATCGGCGTGCAAGGCCTGTCGCCGTACAAGTTCGAGGTCTCGGCCACCGCCTACCTCGGCGAATCGGGCCGCACCGCGGCCGCGATCGAGGCCGAATACGAACTGCTGCTGACCAACCGGCTGATCCTGCAGCCGCTGGTGGAGCTGGAGTTCAATGGCAAGGACGATCCGGCCCGCGGCGTCGGTGCCGGCCTGTCCACGGCCGAGGCCGGCCTGCGTCTGCGCTACGAGATCACGCGCCAGTTCGCGCCCTACATCGGCGTGAGCTGGGAGCGCTCGTTCGGCGACACCGCCGACTATCGGCGCGCGCACGGCGAACGGGCCGAAGACACGCGCCTGGTTGCCGGCGTGCGGGTGTGGTTCTAGGAGAACGGCCATGAACAAGACGAAAACCTGCGTCCTGTGGCTGGGAGGCGCAGCGCTGGCCGCGTCGGCCGCCGGCGCGCTGGCGCTGTGGTCGGGCGCCTACGATGTGGGCGCCGACACACCGCACGCGCAGCCCACCTATGCCTTGCTGGAATACGCGCGGCAACGCTCGGTGGCGGTCCGCGCCGCGGAGATCGGCGTGCCGGCCCTGGACGATCCCGAACGAGTCCGGCGCGGCGCCGGCAACTACGCGGCCATGTGCGCCGTCTGCCATCTCGCTCCCGGGATGGACGGCAGCGAGCTCTCGCGCGGTCTGTATCCGGCGCCGCCGAACCTGTCCCAGCGCGAGGTCGATGCCGCCGCTGCGTTCTGGACGATCAAGCACGGCATCAAGGCCTCGGGCATGCCGGCCTGGGGCGGCAGCATGGACGATGAGCACATCTGGGACTTGGTCGCCTTCCTGCGCCGCTTGCCGGCCCTGGATGCGGCCGGCTACCGGGACTGGGTGGCGCGCAGCGACGGCCATTCGCACGGCGCCACGCCCGGCGCGAGTCACTCGCATGGGGCCGGCGCGGAGGGCGGCGGCGAACATCCGCCGGCCGGCATGGGCGGCGGGCACGCCGAGGATGGGCATGGCGAAGGCTCGCACGGCGAGGCCGGGCATGGGCATGCGCACGATGCGCCGCATGCGCAAGCCGGCGCTCAGGAGCAAGGCGGCACGCAGGCTGGCGCGCACGCGCCCGCGGCGGCCAAACCGGCTGCAACCAAACCCGCTGCAACCAAACCCGCCACGACCCAGAGCGCTGCGACCCAGCCTGCGGCCAAACCTGCTGCGCCGCCCACGGCCCAGCCGGCTTCCAGACCTGCTGCCGCACCGGTCCAACCCGTTGCACCGCCGAAGTCGGAGCAAGCGCACGATCACGGCGATCACTCGCACCACTGACCGGCTGCTTTCGTCCCGATGAGCCGGACTCAACCGCGCCCGCCCTTGGCACGGCGGGCGCGGCGCTGGGGGCGCGGCGTCAGATGTGCAATCCGCGGGCGATGCGCGCTGCAGATCCCGTCCTGCGTGCGGCCGCGCAGGCCGTGCCGGCTGAACCGCGCCGGCCCGGCAGCACGGCCCAGGCACTGGCCGGCTTGGGAGGGCGCGGCCCCCGGGCTATCATCCCAGCCAGCAATCGCGGCCAAGGAGAGCTCCGCATGTCGATCACGTCCAAGGCCCGCCGCGACGCCAAGAAGCGCAAACTGGCCAAGGCCCGCGCCACGCCTGCGGCCGGGCCACGCATCGAGCCCCACGCCGAGCTGCGCGACGCGCAAGGCAACTTGCTCGGCGGCATCGTCCGCCGCGAGGGCGAATGGACCCTGGGCCTGGGCGGACGCATCGTCGGCGGTTCCGACAGTGCGGCGCGGGTGCTGGTCTTGCTTGAGCGCGCCGCCACCCTGCACCGCAGCGAAGGCCGCGAGGTCAGCCTGGGGTGTTCGGCCGCGCTGCGCAACGCCGCCCACCACGAGGCGGCCGAGCGCGGGCTGAGCTTCGAGCAGTTCCGCGCCGAACTGGAAAAGGAATTCGCGGTCGAGCCCCCGCCGGCGCTGGGCGGACTGCCGGAAGTCCAGGGCGAGGTCCGCCACTGAACTTCGCAGCGGTCGCGGCCCCAGGCCAGGGGCGGCCGCCGGGGTCGTTTCCTGCCTGTCTCCGCGCCGGCGCCCGGAGCCCGCCTTCGCCTGGGGCGGCACCTTCGCTGATATCCAAGACGGCCTGCCCTGGCGCTGCGCAGGCGTGCAGCGGGGTTCGCCCGGGTCTATGGCGGCAACCGCGTCATCCATAGCCTGATCGGCCCGGGCCTGCTGCGCACGGCGATCGCGCGCCGCGGCATCGGCTGCTGGCAGCGCTGTTCTCGTTCCAGCGGGATGCGTGAGGTCGGCGCGGAGCGGCCGTGCGCGCGCATCTTGCGCGCCGGGTCGCGCCGCCGCAGTGCGCTCAGTCCGCGATGGGCTCCAGCTCGGCCAGGGCCGCATGGCCATCGCCGGCAGCATGCAGGCGCGCCACGCGGTAGCGACGGCCGTCCAGGCTAAACGCTTGGCCCGGGCCGAGCCGCTGGCGCCTCACCTCCCCGGCCGGTGCCGACGCGAGGGTGTAGAGCGAAGGCCAGGCGACGAACTCGGCCGTATCGCCCTCGCCGTCCGCAGCAGCGGAATTCACCCCGGCCAGCGCCACGCGGGCCTCGCCGATGCGCGTACCCTCCTCGCCGGCGATCACCGGGATAGCGCCGGCGGCGATGGCGCAGCCGGGCCGGGCCTGCGGCCCCTTGAGCAGCACGGTCGCGCGCTCGCGTTCGTGCGAAGCCTGCAAGGCCGCGATCTGGTAGCACTGTGCGCCGGCCACCAGCCACTGGCCCGGCGCGTACACCGCGCTGGCGGTCCAGGCGCGGCCGGGCTCGGGCAGCAGCGACAAGCGCGCGCTCAGGCGGCCGTCTTCGTGGCGTTCGATGCGTTCGACCGCCAGCGAATGCTGCTCGTCCAGGCGCGAGACCGTGCCCTGGCGGAGCACACGGCCGGAGTCGGCGGCCGGGTCGGCGCCGGCGGCGGAAATGGGAGGCAAGGACATCGACAAGGCCAGCAGTCCGGGGAAGAGCCGTCGCGAAAGCATCATGGCAGCACCGGGACGGGGCGACGGGTGCGCCCGCCTGCCGTTCTTATGCCACAGCCCCGGCAGGCCCACAACCGCAGCGATTCAGCGCGTGCCGGAGGACACGCCGTAGCTGAAGGAGTCCATCGCCTCGTCGAAGGGGATGCGCTTGACGCCTTCGGTGCCGTGCGGGTTGTAGACCTCGACGTAGCGGTTGCCCGAGCTGTCCTCGCCCACGCCGACCACGGTGTAGACGTGCCAGTCCACCAAGCCGTGCTTTTGCGCAGTGCCCTTGTCCACGCCCTCGAAATTGTCCGGTGTGCCCAGCACGATCGCCTGGCCGCCGTCGAAGTCCTGCTTCATTTGCTCGAAGCTGTAGTCGCCGGTGTCGATCTGCTCGGCGTCGCGGCCGGTCAACAGGCTCATGATCTCGGCCGAGTTGCCGCCGTTGTCGATCGCCTCGTAGCCGCCCTTGTACTGGGCGTAGGCCTTCTCGACGATCTTCGGCCAGATCTCGGCCTTCTCGCCGTTGCTGTTGACGAAGTCGCCCGAACCCTGCGCGGCGTCGGTGGAGAAATTGCCGTCGACGGTGATTTCGACCTTCTTGTATTCGCCGCCGCCGAACAACCCCGGGATGCCGAGGAAGCCGTTGTCCTTCTCGTAGAAGGTGACGGTGTAGGTGCCGTCGCCATTGTCGCGCACCGCGTTCTGGATCAGGCCGGGATTCTGCGCGGCCACCGCGCCGATGCCGCCGACGACATAGCAATCGTTGAGGCCGCCCTGGGCGATGTCGTCGTAATCGACCGCGTTGCTGTCGCCGCTGCCCTGCTGGAATACCTGGGTGTCGCCTTCGATGGGCTTGCAGGTGGTGTCGTCGCAGGGGTTCTTCTTGTCGCCGCCGACGCCCTGCGCGCCTGGGTCGCCGGGCAGGATGGGGTCGAGCGCGCGCAGGGCGCGTTGGCCGACATCGGCGAGGCTGGGGGACCAGGACATGGCGGTGCTCCGGTGCGTTGGGGGATGCGGCGATCCTGGCCCAGGCAGACCCGTGCGCACAGCTGGGGCCTGCCCCACCCCGGGTAGACCCGAGGCGGGACGGAAGGCAGACGTGCGCCGGCCCATGGGCGCCAGCGAGGCCGCGCCCACCTGCGTTCGGCCGGGCCGCTATTGCGGCCGCAGGTGGCGGGCCTCGACCGAGGCCAGGGCTCCGGCGCGGTCGAAGGCGAAGGCGATGACCACCGAGCGCGCATCCGGGTCGATCACCGCCCGGCCGCGATCGGCCCTCACCACCAGCCGCTCGGGACGATCCTCGACGACGCGGGCGGCGTGGGTGTGGGCGAAGGCCGCGGCGATGGCGGTGCGGTCGGTGCCCAGCGGGAAGTGCTGCAACACGATGTCGTGGACATCGATTTGCTCGCGTCCGGTGGGGCGGCCGGAAACCAGGATCTGCTCGATCATGGCCTGGACGCCGGGCTCGATGGCCTGGGGCGAAGGTGGCGGCTCGGCCGGGCCCGCGCAGGCGGTCAGCGGGACCACGGCGGCGAGCGCCAGCGACAAGGCCCAAGAGACGGGGAATCGGGGGATCATCGCAGCCTCCTGCCGCGTCGGGTCAAGGCCTGGCGAGTGGTAGCGCCGATGGCGCCGCGGCGCCGCGGCCAGGAGCGCGGCGTTGGCGCAGAGTAGCGCGCCTGGCCGCGGCGAGAACAGACGTGCCCGCGGCTGGCGCGGGCACGTCGTCGAGGCAGGGCGGTCGGGCGGGCCCGAGGCACCCGGTCGGGTCGGGTCCGATCCGGCCCCGCCCTGTCCGGATCAGGAGCGGACCGGCACCAGGGTGATCTCCACCCGGCGGTTCTGCGCGCGGCCGGCGTCGGTGTCGTTGCTGGCGATCGGGCGGGTCTTGCCGGCGCCGGTGAGGATGAAGCGGTCGCGCACCAGGCCCTTGCTCATCAGGTAATTGCCGACGCTGGCGGCGCGCTGCTCGGACAGGCGCTGGTTGACC
>CBIFVU010000240.1:0-6226 GCA_966185905.1 uncultured Lysobacter sp. | reverse complement strand
CCGCCGAGGCCGTGGGCCGCTCGCGCGCGGCGGTGTCCAACCTGCTGCGCCTGCTGGAGTTGCCGGGCGAGATCCGGGTGCTGGTGGAGACCCGCGCGCTGGAGATGGGCCACGCCCGCGCCCTGCTCACCCTGGCGCCGCAGGCGGCCATCGCCCTGGCCCGCCAGGCCGCCGAGGCCGGCTGGTCGGTGCGCGATGTCGAGCACCGCGTGCAGCAACTGGCCGCCGGCAAGATCCCGGTGGCGGGCAAGCCCAAGCCGGCCAAGGCCAAGCCGCAGGCCGACATCCTCAGCCTGGAGCGGGAGCTGTCCGAATCGCTCAACGCCAAGGTCAACGTCCTGCACGGCCGCGGCGGCAAGGGCCGGCTGGTGATCCACTACAGCGACCTGGATTCGCTGGAAGGCGTGCTGGAAAAGCTGCGCGGCAAAGTCGAGGCCTGAGGCCGCCGGCCCGGCGCCTGCGTCTGCGCCGCCAGCGCAGCGGCCCTGCCGGCCGGATCGGTCGCAGGACCGCAGCCGCCCCTCCCGCCGCGACGGCCGGCAACACGCGCAGACCGCGTTTCCGACATCGGTTCGACCCGATGTTCCTCTAAACTGATCCGACCGTCCCCCGACGCCTACCCTGCCGGCCCTCGCCGGACGGGCGTTGGGCGTCGCGGTCGCGGCATGCCCCTCACTGACGCAAAGGAGACGCAACGATGAAATGGATGGCCGCCGCCGCGCTGATGCTGGCCCCGGTCCTGGCCTCGGCCCAGACCACCTGCCCGGACTTCAAGAACCCGGAGCTGCAGTGGAACCAGCGCAAGGGCGCCGACTACACCCTGTGCTACGTCGAACTGCCCAGCCATCTCGGCTCGGGCTCGGGCTTCGGCGTCTACCTGGGCCACCGCAGCTTCAAGCCGAACAAGAAGGCGCGGGCCGAGAAGGGCACGGTCGGCACCCAGGCGGTGCAGTGGTACACCAAGACCACCGTCGGCAACGCCCGCCCGCACTCGCGCGAGGCGATGATCGTGCTGCCGGGCTCCAAGGCCAAGAAGAAGGTCAAGGTCTACGCCTGGATCGACGCAGCCACCCCCGAGCAGTTGCAGGAAGGCCTGGCCGTCGCCCGCGAGCTGTCGGTGAACTGAGCGCCACCCGCGACGCGCGCCTGCCATGCGCGCGTCGCGGGCAGGCCGGATAATGAGCCACCGCCCCGACCGCCGCCTCCTTTCCGCATGAGCATCCTCGTCACCGGCGCCGCCGGCTTCATCGGCGCCCACGTTTGCCGCGCGCTGCGCGCCCAGGGCCGGGCCGTGGTCGGCCTGGACAACTACAACGACTACTACGATCCGCAGATCAAGCGCGACCGCGTGGCCGCGCTGTGCCCGGACACCGAGCTGCGCGCGCTCGACCTGGGCGACCGCGACGGCCTGGCCGCCCTGTTCGAGGAACACCGCTTCGAGCAGGTGGTGCACCTGGCCGCGCAAGCCGGCGTGCGCTACTCGCTGACCCACCCCCACGCCTATGTGGACAGCAACCTGGCCGGCTTCGTCAATCTGCTGGAGCTGTGCCGCCACCGCGGCGTGCAGCACCTGGCCTATGCCAGCTCGTCCTCGGTCTACGGCGACTCGGCCACCCCGCCGTTCTCCGAAGACCAGCGCATCGACCAGCCGCGCTCGCTGTACGCGGCGACCAAGGCCGCCAACGAGCTGATGGCGCACACCTACGCCCACCTCTACGGCCTGCGCGCCACGGGCCTGCGCTTTTTCACCGTCTACGGCCCCTGGGGCCGGCCGGACATGGCGCCGCTGCTGTTCTCGCGCGCGGTGCTGGCCGGGCGCCCGATCCAGGTGTTCAACCACGGCCGCATGCGCCGCGACTTCACCTATATCGACGACATCGTCGCCGGGGTGATCGGAGCGCTCGACCATCCGCCCGCGCAGGAACCGCCGCACCGGGTGTTCAACTTGGGCAACCACACTCCGGTGGAGCTGGAACGCTTCATCCAGGTCATCGAGGACGCGGCCGGCCGGCCGGCGCAGAAGGTCTACCAGCCCATGCAGCCGGGCGACATGGTCGAGACCATGGCCGACACCCGCCGGGCGCGCGAGGCCTTCGGTTTCGAGCCCAGCACCTCGATCGAGTCCGGCCTGCCGGGGGTCGTGGCCTGGTGCCGCGAGTATTTTGGCGACAATGCCTGAGATTGGCCTGCATTCAGCATAATTGAGCGAAGTTTTCCTGCCTTGCCGGCACCGGGACCCAGGCTCCGTGCATACCGTCGGCCGCCGTGGATACGCTCCGCCTGGCCCCGGGCGCTGAGCGCGGCGGCCCCGGACGCGGACTGGACGGCCCGGGCCGCGGCGGCCATCGGCCGGCCGCGCCGGCGGCGGCCCTCACCCCGCGCCCACGCCGCGCCGGGCAGGAATACGTCCGCGCCACCCGTTTCCCGCGAGCCCCCCATGAGCCAAACCCCACAACTGTCGGTCGTCGTCCCGGTGTTCAACGAGCAGGACAACGTTGCGCCGCTGGTCCAGGAGATCACCGCCGCCCTGCGCGGGGTGACCGACTTCGAGATCGTCTACGTCGACGACCACTCCCGCGACGGCACCCTGGCCGCGCTGGAAGCGCTCAAGGCCGGGGTGCCGGAGCTGCGGGTGCTGCACCACGTCACCCAGAGCGGCCAGAGCACCGCGGTGCGCAACGGCGTGCGCGCCGCCCGCGGCGCCTGGATCGCCACCCTCGACGGCGACGGCCAGAACGACCCGGCCGACATTCCCAAGCTGCTGGCCCAACGCGCCGAGTCGGGCGAGCAGGTCAAGCTGTTCGCCGGCTGGCGGGTCAACCGCCAGGATTCGGGCAGCAAGCGCTGGGCCTCCAAGTGGGCCAACGCGATCCGCCGGCGGATGCTGCGCGACGACACTCCCGACACCGGCTGCGGCATCAAGCTGTTCGAGCGCGCCGCGTTCCTGGAGCTGCCCTACTTCGACCACATGCACCGCTACCTGCCCGCGCTGATGCAGCGCGCCGGCTGGAAGACCCTGAGCGTGCCGGTCAACCACCGCCCGCGCGGCGCCGGCGTGTCCAAGTACAACAACCTCAACCGCGCCCTGGTCGGCATCAGCGACTTGCGCGGGGTGGCCTGGCTGATCCGCCGCGGCAAGTTGACCCAGATCGTCGAGCGCTGAGGGAGCCCTGCGCATGGATTTCATGAACGCGCCGATCGGCTGGCTGGCCTGGACCGGCCTGCACATGTCGCCGTGGAAGCTGATCGGCCTGGTCGGGGCGCTGATGTTCGGCGGGCGCTGGCTGGTGCAGTTCGTCGCCAGCAAGCGCCAGGGCAAGCCGGTGATCCCGCGCGCGTTCTGGTACATGAGCCTGGCCGGCAGCGCGATGACCCTGAGCTACTTCCTGTTCTCGCAGAAGCAGGACTCGGTGGGCGTGATCCAGAACCTGTTCCCGGCCTTCACCGCCGCCTACAGCCTGTACCTAGACATCCGCCACCGCGGCTGGAACCGGGACAAGGCCGGGCACTGAGGCCGGCCGCGGCGCCGGCCCGTCCCCGCTTCCGGGCCGGGAGGAGATGCGGGCGCGGGCGAAGCCGCCACGCCGCCGCCCTCGGCCGCCTCTGGACCCCAGAGCGCAGCAGTCCCATACATCGATGAGATTGCCGCGGGGCCGAGACGCCGCTTGCGCGCTGGCTTGCCCGGGCTGTGGATAACCGGCATAATGCGCGGCTCGCTGTGTCCGGCGCGTTCCCAGGAACGCCCGGGCGGCCCGGAAGCGCGATTCCGGCCGCCATGGTGCAGCGGGGTCTTCCACCCGCATCGCGCGGCGCCCGGTCCGCAAGGACGGCGCGTCGGGGCCGCCGCCTCCCTGGCCAAGGGAAGCATCGAACCTTATAGAGGTGCGCAATGTCCCGCGTATGCCAAGTCACGGGCAAGCGAACGACGACCGGCAACAACGTCTCGCATGCCATGAACAAGACCCGCCGCCGTTTCCTCCCCAACCTGCACGAGCGCCGCTTCTGGGTCGCCAGTGAGAACCGTTGGGTGAAGCTGCGCGTTTCCACCGCTGCCCTGCGCACCATCGACAAGAACGGCATCGACGCCGTCCTCGCCGAGCTGCGCGCCCGCGGCGAAAAGATCTAAGGAGGATCGACCATGGCTTCCAAGCGCGACAAGATCCGCCTGATCTCGACGGCGAACACCGGTCACTTCTACACGACCGACAAGAACAAGAAGAACACCCCGGGCAAGATGGAGATCAAGAAGTTCGATCCCGTCGTCCGCAAGCACGTGATCTACAAGGAAGGCAAGATCAAGTGATGCGATGGCGCGTCCGCGCATAGCGCGGGCGCCTTTGCCATGGCGTCGTCCCGCGCGAGCGGGGGTCCGAGCCTCCAGAAGCGAACCCGCCTGCCCGGCGGGTTTTCTTTTGCCTGGGTTCCAGCGCGACGCTGCGTCCGCAGCCTGCATCGCCATCGGTGTCCCGCGACTGCGGCCATCGCCGCGCCTGCAACGGACCCATCGCCTGTAGGAGCGGCGCCGGCCGCGAACGGCGAGAGGGCCTCCTACCCCGATGCCCGGCCTCGCCCGCCACGCGCGCAACGTCGCGGTCGAGCCCGGAAACACCGCGGCCGAAGCCCTCTCGCCCCGGCATCGAGTACCCAGCCGGCTTACGGAATCACACCGCCGAAGTAGGTCGACACCTGCGGCCAGATCAACGACATCTTGGCGCCGGAGTTGAAGCAGCCGCCGAAGTGGTGCAAGGCGATGACCTTGCCGCTGGAACGCGCCAGCACCGGCGAACCGGAGCTGCCGCCCTCGGTGTCGCAGTAATAGCCCACGTCGCTGTTGGGCGCGTTGCCGGTGACGCTGGGCGCGTCCACGCGGCACTTGCCGCCGCTGTTCTGGGTGTCGGCGACGCTGAGCTCCTTCATCCGTCCGCCCGGGTGGCCGGCGATGAACAAGCCTTCGTTGGCGGCCGCCGCGCGCGGATCCAGGCCGAGATAACCGAACCCGGAAATGGTGGAGAAGTTCTTCACCGTGAACAGGGTGTAGTCCAGCGTGGTGTTGGTCTTGAGCATCTGGTCGCCGGCCACCTTGGTCACCGCGGCCTGCGCGCCGGTGCAGGTGCTGCGCTGGTAGTTGAACCAGAACTCCGCCGCGGCCACGCCGGCGGCGGTGGCGATGCAGTGGTTGTTGGTGAACATGCGGTTGCTCGAACTCACCCGCCAGGCCGTGCACAGGCCGCCGCCGCTCATCAGTGCGCGCGCGACCGGGCGCGAGCGGTTGAAGGCCAGGGTGTCGCTGCTGGAATAGCAGGCCGCGGCCTTCTTGTCGTCGATGCCGCAGATCGACTTGCCGCCGACCTGGGTGCCGAGCAGGCCTTGCTCTTGCAGTTCCGGCAGCATGTCCTCGGGATAGCCTTCCAGGTAGCGGGTCACGCGCACGCCGTGGGCGTTGCTCCAGGGCTCGCGCGCGGTGCCCACCAGGCGCAGCACCGCGACCGGGCCGCTGATGGACATCGCCGAGAAGCGGCTGCGGCCGTCCTCGCCCAGGTCGGCGGCGACGGTGTGCGGGCCCAGTTCGCGCGAGTTGTAACGGTAGACCTCGCGGCCATCGGGGCTGGCCACCTCCAGGGTCACGCCGTCGGGCAGGGCGAAGTGCTCGAAATGCACCTTGATGAACGAGGCGTCCGGGGTGCGGATCTCCACTGCCTTGGCGCCGGCGTCCACGCCGGCGCGGCCGACACGGCCGGGCAGCGCGCCCAGGCGCAGGTCGGTGCTGCGTACATCGGCGATCTTCAACGGCGCCGGCGCGGCCGGGGCGGTCTGCGCCGCGGCCGGCAAGGCCAGGCACAGCGCGCTGGCCAGCAGCGCGGGAACGAACAGGGTCGACGGTCCGTACTTCATTCGCTGGTCCCTCCTGGGATGTGGCGGCGAAGTCAACGCGGAGCGATGGCACGAACACGCGCGCGCCCACGCCCCGCAAGCAGGCGGTGGACGGGCGTGGCGAAGGCTGCGCCGTGGGGTTGAGGTGGCGCACGGCGGCGCGGGGCCGGCATGCGCGGCGACCTTGGCAAATGCCCGGCGCGCAAACCGTGACCGGCGTGGAGTCCGCCGTGCGCGCATGCGGAAGCTTGATCGCCCGCTCAGGCCGATTGTGGCCGCAGTGTGCGGCGTTCAGGCGGTTGCGGCCGGCGGCGGCGGCGTTGACGCGGGGCAGCATGGGAGGCGGGGGTGGGAG
>CBIFVU010000239.1:0-6252 GCA_966185905.1 uncultured Lysobacter sp. | reverse complement strand
CGTGGACAAGCCGCGCAACCTGGCCAAGGCGGTGACGGTGGAGTAAGGCGGCCGGGCGGGGCGGCGCGTGCCGCCCCGCTTGCGCAGTCCGCGCGCCGGGCGGCCCGGGCCGCAACGGCACGAACAACCGACAGGAATCGAACCGACAGGAATCGAACCGGCAGGAATCGATCCAACAAGGCTCGAACCAACAAGGCTCGAACGAAGGCCGCGGGCGATATCCCGGCCTGCGAAGGCGCCCAGCCGGGTGTGTCCCCCGCCTTGGCCGCAGCCTCGCTGCGGCGCTCCCTCTTCGCCGGTGTCTGCCGATGCGCAGGGACGCCGGACCGAACCGTGGGCCGTGGGCCCGGCCCGGATGCGGTTCAGCCGAAAGCCGCCGCCAACAGCCCGGCGTACTCGCGCAGCGCGCGGCCGCTGTGGCGCAGCGCTCGTCGCGACGGCTGCCAGGGCGAGCCGGCGATGGCGGTGGTGGCCGGCTCGGCAGCGGCCAGGGGCAGGGCCGGCAGGCCGGCGCGGTCGAACCAGCGCAGCGCGCGCGGCATGTGCATGGCGGTGGTGACCAGGATCGCGCGGCGCCAGCCGCGCTCGCGGGCGATGCGCGCGCTGTGCTCGGCGTTGCCGCGGGTGTCGGCGCTGTCCGGATCGAGTACGAGCGCATGCGCCGGCACCCCCAACCGTTGCAACGCCGCGGCCATGAGTTCGGCCTCGTTGTCGCGGTCGGCGTGCGCAGCCTCGTTGCGCAGATAGCCGCTGCGGCCGCCGCTGACCAGGATCACCGGCGCGCGCCCGGCGTGCCAGGCGCGCGCGGCGATGGCGACGCGGCTGCTGTCCAACTCGGGCGCGGCGGCATCGCCCCGATCGAAACCGTCCAGGCGGCCGATGCCGCCGCCGAGCACGACGATGACATCGGCCTGCGGCATGCCTTCGGCGCTCTGGCCGAGGTAGGCCTGTTGCAGCGAGTCGCGCAGCGCCGCGGCCGCGCCGGGCAGCGACCAAAGCAACGACCAGCCCAGGGCCAGGACCGCGACGGCCAGGCCGCTGCGGCGCCAGTGCGCCAGCCACACCAGCGCGGCCAACGCCAGCAGCACCGCGCTGGTATGCAGTGGATCGACCAGCCACGCGGCCAGGGCAGGCAGGCCCATCGTGTCAGCCCGACGGCCGCAGCAGCCCGCGCGGCCCGCTCTCGGCCAAGCGCGCCAGGGCCTCGCTCATCAATCGCGCCTGGCGGTCGCGCGAGTAGGCCGGCGCCGCGGCCAGGCTGGCTTCGCGCAGGCGCTGCATGCGCGCCGGATCGCCGGCCAGGGCGGCGATGGCGTCGGCCATGGCCTGGGCGTCCTCGGCCGGCACGCACAGCCCGCAGCCGGTGGACTCGACGATGCGGGTGGCCTCCCCGCGCGGCAGCGACATCAGCGCCGGCACGCCCATGCCCATGCCCTCGAACAGCTTGGACGGGATCACGCCGGAGAACACCGGGGTGTCGCGCAACGGGATCAGCGAGACATCGCACAGGCCCCACAACTGCGGCATGCGCTCCTTGGGTTGGCGCGCGATCATGCGCACATTGGGCAGGGCGCGCTCGGCCACCATCTGCTCCACGCGCGCGCGCTCGGCGCCGCTGCCGGCGAAGAAGAACGCGATGCGCGGATCCTCGCGCAGGCGCTCGGCGGCTTCGACCACCTTTTCCAGCCCGTGGGCCATGCCGTGGGTGCCCAGGTAGCCGACCACGAAACGCCCGTGCAGATCGAACTCGCGCGCCAAGGCGTCGTCGCGCGGCGCAGGGCGGTAACGCTGCAGGTCCACGCCGTTGAGCACCACGTGGATCTTGGCCGGGTCCACGCCGCGCCCGACCAGTTCCTCGCGGAAGGACTGAGTCACCGGCACGATCGCGTCGGCGCTGCGGTAGAGGAACATCTCCAGCTTCTCCAGCACCCGGATCGCGGCGCTGCGGCGCATCGCCCCGACCGCAGTGATCGACGCCGGCCACAAGTCGCGCAGCTCGAACACGAACGGGCGCCGCCGCAACCGCGCCAGCGCCCAGCCGCCGAGCGCGCAGAAGAACTGCGGCGACGTCGCCACCACCACGTCGTGGCGCCGCTCGAACAGCCCGGCCAGGCTGCCGGCGGCCATGAAGCTCAGATAGTCCAGGGTGCGCTTGAGGAAGCCCTCGTTGGCGGTGATGTAGGTCTTGACCCGCACCACCCGGATGCCGTCCAGGGTTTCCACGCTGCGCCAGGCATTGCGGTAGCCCGGGAACAGCCGGCCTTCGGGAAAGTTCGGCGCGCAGGTGATCACCGTGACCTGGTGGCCGGCGCGGACCCAGCGCACCGCATGCTCATAGGTGCGCGTGGCCGGGGCGTTGCCTTCGGGCGGGAAATTGTCGGTCAGGAACAGGATGCGCATGCGGCCTCAGGGGTCCCAGGACAGGGCGAGCACGGCGGTGCCGGCGCGCGGGTCGAGCTCGGTCTCGATGACCGTGCAAGCGCGTTCCAGGCCGAAGCCAGGGTGATAACGGCCGGGCACCAACGCATCGCCGGCCGCTTCGCTGCGCCAGCGCAGGCACAGGCCGTCCGGCCCGAGCAGTTCGTGGCCTTCCGCGCGCAGGTCCGGGTGCACGCGCAGGCGGGCCACCGCTTGGCCGAACCGGCCTTCGATACGGTCCTCGATGCGCAGGCCGCGCGGGCTGAGCACCCAGCGGCGGCGGTGCACGGCGCGGCCCTTGAGCCGGCGGTAGCCGTCGTGGCCGGCGGCCAGCCACAGCGCATCGCCGTCGCGACCGTGGGCGACCTCGCGCGGGCGCGCGCGCCGGGCCACGCGGAAGCTGGCCCAGACTTCGGAGGAGTCCTGACCGTCGATCTCCACGGTGTTGTGCGCGGCGGTGCCGCGCTGCCACAGCCGCTCCGGCGAGAGGTCGTAGCGCGAGGTGCCGGCGTTGACCAGCACCCGCCGGCCGCGCAGGGACAACTCGAAGCTCAGGGTATCGGCGTGGGCGTGGCCGGGCAGGTAGTCCGGACCGATTTCGCCCACGTCGGCGATCAGCACCGCATTGCCGCATTGCAATCGCGCATAGCCCGAGTCCGGCAGCCATTGCAGCGGCTCGTGCGAGTCCGGCGGTGGCTGCAAGCCCAGGGCGTGGGCATAGTCGCGCAGCGCCGCCAGCGGCGGGGCGATGCCGTGGGCGGCGTCGTTGAAGAAGGCGATGCCGCCGTCGGGATGGGTCATCACCGCCAGCCAGCCGAGCATCGCCATGGCCTTGGCCTGCCACAGCGCCACGTCCTGCTCGGGGAAGGCGCGCGGATACACGCTGGCCAGTTGCGCCAGGTCGAGCAGGTCCTCCAGCAGGATCGCGTGGTACATCGGGCTGCGTTCGAAGTGGCCGCCGTCGGCGAGGATCTGCTCTGCGATCTCGGCGCGCAGCCCGGCCAGGCCGAGCTCGCGCCAGCGCCGCGCCTCGGCGCCCTCGAAGAAGGCGCCGGCGAACAGCAGCGCCTTGTAGTTGGCCCACAGGTGGTTGCCGAGCAAGTGGTGCTCCAAGCGCCCGCGCAGATAGCGCACCTGGGTGGCCAGGCTGTCGAGGGCGCTGTGCGCGCGCGCCGCATCGCCGAACAGGCGGCCGGCGCAGCGCCACTTGATCCAGTTGACGATGCGCAGCGACAGGCAGTACGGCTCCCAGCCGTTGCCCTCGGCCGGCGGATTGTCGGCGATCCAGCGCGCGATCAGGTCGCGGTGCCAGTGCTCGCGGGTCTGCGACTGGTCGGCGTTGAGATCGTCGAAGTAGTGCAGGTTGTACAGCCACAGCTTGGGCAGGCGGGTGCCGTTCCAATCGTTGACGCCGATGTCGTGCTCGTCGTTGAGGAATACGAAGCGCTGCGGCCCGGTCATCGACGGCGCGCGCGCGCAGGCGATCCAGCCGCGCTCGAACGCGGCCATGGGCGGGGCCGGCGCGCGCGCCACGCGCGGCCGGTGCAGGCGGTGCCAGGCGCGGCCGTAGATCTGCACCGGACGCAGATAGCGCACGGTGTGCCACAACCGCGGCAGTCGTCGCGCCACGTTCATACCGAGGCGTCGAGTTCGATGGTGACGCGGGCGACCTCGAAGAGCTCCTCCACCGGGATCGGCGGCGGCGCCTCGCCGCGGGCGGCGCGGACGAAGGCGGCGGCGCAGGCGTTCTGGCCCTTGTCCTGGCGCCACAGGTTCATCTTGGAAAAACCCGGCCAGCCGTAGCCGCGCAGAGCGCGGAAGTTGTCCAGCGCCAGCACCCGCCCGGCGGCGAAGACTTCCAGCCGCTCCTTGGGGAAGCTCTTGTGGCCGTTGGCCAGGTAATGCACGGTGCCGAAGGAGCCGTCGGCGAAGCTCAGGGTGAAGCTGACCCGGTCGCTGCGGATCGCGCCGGCGGGCACACCGCCTACCGCGGTGAGCTGGTGGCCGACGATGGGCGCGCCGGCGAGGAAGCGCAGCAGATCGACGAAATGGCAGGCCTCGCCGATCAGGCGGCCGCCGCCAGCCTGCGGGTCCTGGGTCCAGTGGTCGGCGGGAATCGCGCCGGCGTTGACCGTCATGACGAAGGACTTGGGCTCGCGCACGCCGGCCAGCAGCGAATGGATCTTGCGCACCTGCGGGGCGAAGCGGCGGTTGAAGCCGACCATCAGCACCGAAGGCGCGCCGTACACGGATTGCTCGGCATAGGCCTTCTCCAGGTTCTGCAGCTCCTCCAGGGTCAGGCACAGCGGCTTTTCCACGAACACGTGCTTGCCGCGGCGCAAGGCCTTGAACGCCAGTTCGGCGTGGCTGGCGTGCTGGGTGGCGATGACCACCGAGCCGATGTCGTTCTCGCGCAGGGTCGCGCCGGTGTCGGTGCTGGCGTGGGCGAAGCCGAATTTGCGGCCGAAGTGCACGCTGCCGATGCCGTTGTTGGTGACTACGGTGTGCAGCCGCGCGCCGGCCTTGGCGAAGGCCGGGATCAGCACGCGGCCGGCGTAGTTGCCGGCGCCGATGAAGGCCACCGTGCCGCCGTCCACGCCCTGCGAAGGCGCGCGCTCGGCCGGCGGCGCGGCCAGCGTCAGAGGCACTTGCCGGCGGATCGAGTCGTCGCCGATGTCCTGGGCCAGGCCGTAGTCCAGGACGATGCCGAGCGAGGGCTCGCCGCCGCCGAGCACGCCGTAGGCGGCCTCGGCCTCGGCCACCGGATAGCGGTGCGAGACCAACTCGGAGACGTCCAGCGCGCCGCTGGCCATCATGTCCAGCACCGCCTCGAAGTTGCGCTGTTCGGTCCAGCGCACGAAGCCGACCGGGTAGTCGTTGCCGCGCTCTTCGTAGGACGGATCGTAGCGGCCCGGGCCGTAGGAGCACGACACCTGGAAGGACAGCTCCTTCTCGTAGAAGTCCGCGCGCGAAAGCTCCAGGCCGGTCACCCCGACCAGGACGATGCGGCCGCGCTTGCGGCACATCTGCGCGGCCTGGGACACCGGCTGGTTGCTCTTGCTGGAGGCGGTGATCAGCACCGCGTCCACGCCGCGCCCGCGCGAGAAGGCCTGGGCTGCGGCCAGCGGGTCCTCGCCCTTGGACAGGTCCACGGTCTGCGCGCCGTAGCGGCGCGCCAGCGCCAGTTTGGCCGGATCGAAGTCGATGCCCAGCACCCGGCAGCCCTGCGCGCGCAGCAACTGCACCGTGATCAGGCCGATCAGGCCCAGGCCAGTGACCACCACCGTCTCGCCCAGGGTCGGCTGGACCAGGCGGATGCCTTGTAGGCCGATGGCCGCCAGCACGGTGAAAGCGGCGGCCTCATCGTCGACTTCGTCGGGGATCTTGGCGCACAGGTTCACCGGCACCGCCACGATCTCGGCGTGCTTGCCGTTGGAGGCGACCCGGTCGCCGAGCTCGAAGCCGCTCACCCCGGGGCCGACACCGATGACCGTGCCGACGTTGCAATAGCCCAGCGCGAGCGGCTGGTCGAGCTTGCTGCGCACCGCGTCCAGGGTGGTGGCCAGACCGTCGGTGCGGATCTTCTCCAGCACCATGCGCACCTTGTCGGGCTGCTGGCGGGCCTTCTGCAGCAGGTTGGCCTTGCCGAACTCCACCAGCATGCGTTCGGTGCCGGCCGAGACCAGGGTGGCGTGGCTGCGGATCAGCAAATGCCCGCGGCGCAGCGCGGGGGCGGGGACATCGGCGACTTCGGTGCTGCCGTCGCGCAGGTTTTGCAGGACTTGTTGCATGGCGTTTCCGGGGCAGAAAGGGGGGAGGGGCTCAGCTCCGCGG
>CBIFVU010000238.1:0-6272 GCA_966185905.1 uncultured Lysobacter sp. | reverse complement strand
GCCCCAACCCATTGACACCACGGCGCAGAAGCGACTACGGTCCGCTTCCCCATGCCGCCGTCCGGCGGAAACCCGAGGGACGATCATGTCCGAGAGTGTAGCCACCCGCTGATCCTTCGCTGCGCGAAGGTGGGTCGACGCGCCAATCCGATCGCCTGCGACGTTCGCCTTGCGCGAGCGCGGCGATGCGCGTCGTGTTCCGGCTGCAATCGAACGACGATATGACATTCATCCATTCCGTGCCGGGCGCTGCGCGCGCCGGCCTCCGAGCGGTCCTGTTCTTTTCCCTCAGCGCCCGCGCCGCGGTCCGCGATCGCCGCCGTGTCGGCGGCGCTGGGTCCTTGCGGGGGCGCCCATGTTGAGCCTGCACGTTTTCGCCCGCGGCTGCGGCCGCGCGTCCCAATGCCGATCCCTGGAGCCGGCCATGCAGATTCTCGATGAACAGCCTCGGCATTTCGCCGAGATCGATGCCTTGACCCGCGCGGCCTTCGGCGGCGGCGAGGAGGCCGGGTTGTTGCCGCGCTTGCGCGCCGACGGCTTGGTGCGCGCGGCGTTGGTCGCGGTCCAGGAGGGGCGCGTGGTCGGCCATGTCATGTACACCGCGCTTGAGGTGCGGGTGGACGGACGCGAGGTGGCGGCGCTGTGCCTGGCGCCGCTGTCGGTGCACCCGCAGTGGCAGCGGCGCGGCGTGGGCCTGGCATTGATGCGGCAGGCGCATGCGCAACTGGCCGCGCAGGGCCACGAGGCGGTGATCGTGCTGGGGCATCCGCAGTACTACCCGCGCGCGGGTTTCAGCGCGGCCCTGGCGGCCAAGCTGGCCGGGCCGTTCTCCGGCGAGGCGTTCATGGCCTTGGAACTGGTCGAAGGCGCTTTGAGCGGCAGCACCGGCACGGTGGTGTATCCGGCTGCGTTCGGCATCGAGGACGGCGCCGGGCATTGAGCGGGCGGCAGACATTGCGGCCTGGGCCGCGCGGGACCGCGATGGCTCGGCGATGGCTGCACTGTCGCGCGCGCGATCCGGGCGATGGCTGCTGTGCACCGGTGCGTCGCGATGGAGGTCGTGGGCGCGACAGGGCGAGGATGCGCGGCGCCGCGACGGCGATGGCCTGGATCGCGGCGAGCGCCGAACGCGCAGGCCGGCATACGCGCGCCGGCCTGCGCTTGCCTGCGTGCCGAGAGGGCGGCTCTCAGCGCTCGGGATTGGGATTGCAGGTGGTCTTGTAGTAGGTCGAGTAGCGGGTGACTTCGCCCCACTGGAAGGGCTCGCCGCAATAACCGTAGGAGCGTTGGCCGACCTCGATGGTGCGGGCGGCGTCGGCGTAGTAGGTGAAGGTATAGCTCTCGCCCGGGCCGGCATGGGGAATGGCGAGGGCCGCGGCCGAAACGGCCAGGCCGGCGATGAGCAGGGACAGCGACAGCTTGCGCTTGGACAATGCGGACATCAGGACTCTCCTTCGTGCCTGTGGTGCGTGCCAGTGGGGCGCGTCGCGGGGACGCGCCGATGGGACCGGCGCGGCCGCGCCGGAGTTCACGGTTCTACACGAGGCAGGCGGGGACGCAGCGGTACTGGGTCGCAGATCGGCGTTGCTGCCGCAGAGGGCCTGCTCTGGTCCTGCGGCTGCGCGCGACGGCCCGGCGGACACGCGCCCCGGCCGCAGCGGACGTGGTCAGCCCGCTGCGTCGATCAGGCTTCGCAATGCTTGCAGGTGTCGGTCCAGACACTGGCGCCCCAGGGGAGTCAAGCTGTACCAGGTCACAGGCTTGCGTTCTACGAAGTCGCGCCGCAAAGCGATGTAGCTGGCTTCTTCGAGTTTGCGCAATTGCGCGCCCAGGTTGCCATCGCTCATCTCCAATTGCCGCTTGAAGTTGGCGAAACTGATTTCGCCGTGTGCGGCCAGCAGGACGGCGATCGCCAGGCGCGCGCGGTGTTCGAAAGCGGGGTCCAGGGCCTGAAGTTCCTTCACGCTCGCGGCCCGGCGAGGGTCTGGCGTTGTGCGGACAGGCCCGCACAAACCAAGGCGACAGCGATAGCCAGCCCGGTGGCGGTCCATGTGTAGGGCAAGGCGAACGCGGTCAATGCTGCATACGCCGCCAGCATCATCAATCCGCTCCACAGCAGGCCGCGTTGGAGATGTACTCCGGCCAACGCATACAACAGGCCGGCGAGGAGCAGGAAGTCGGATGCGACGGCCTCGGGTTGGGCGCGTCCGGTGAGCATCGGCAGTGCGATCAACAGCGAGGCCAAGCCGCCGATGCCCCAGTGCAGGCCGTAGCGTTTGCCCAGTTCGGCGTCGCGCATGCCGCTGCGGTTCGATCCGCGCATACCGAGCCACATGCTCAGCAGGCCGCCGCCGATGCCGGCGACCAGCCAAAACGGCCCTGCCCAGTGGGGGGCGAAGTCGGGCAGGGCGAAGCCTGCGCTCACGATCAAAGCCCAGAGGAAGAAAATCGCCGGCTCGCCTGCGGGCTTGTGGTTGCGGCGCACAGCGCTGGCGATGTAGTCCAGGTCCTGTTGCAGTTGCTCGTTCATGACTCGCCTCCCAGGCGATGGCCTTGTTTATTCAGATTACTCTAAATAATAGAGTTGTCAACAAGCCACGATTTGCCCGAGAGGAGCCCGCGTGTGGGCCGCAATGAAGGGGCTTGGAGGGCTAAGGCGATGTTGAATCGGCGCCAGCAAGCGTAGCGGCCGACACTGCGTGGTGCCGGGGGATGGGGGGGGGCCGCTGTTTGCGACTCTGGGCCTGTCTCAGTTTTCCGGCACGTACCCGGCCGGCTTGTCCGCGCCGCCGCCGAACAGGAATTTCTCCATCTCCGCCTGCAGGAAGGCGCGATGCTTGGGGTCCAGCGGCGAAAGCCGGTTTTCGTTGATGAGCATGGTCTGGTGGGCCAGCCAGGCGGCCCAGGCGGCCTTGCCGATGTGGGCGAACACGCGCTTGCCCAGCTCGCCGGGCCAGGGCGCGAAGTCCAGGCCTTCGGTCTGGCGTTGTTCGTACTGGCAGAAGACGCTGCGGCTCATCGGGGCATCCTGGAGAGTGTGGGGGCGGCGCGGGTTCAGGCCGCCGCTTCGATCAGCCTGCGGATCGGCGCGGGGATGCCGAGGGCGGCGAGGTCTTCGCGCGCGCACCAGCGCAGTTCGTCATTGTCGCCCAGGCGCGCGCGCAAGGCGACTTTGCGCCAGCGCCGCGGACGCAGTTCCAGTTTGTAGTGGCTGAAGGCGTGGGCGACCGGGGGCAGGGCTTCGCCGTCGGCGTATTCGCCTTCCACGTGGCGCTCGAACCAGCGTTCGGCCTGTTCTTCGTCCTCGTGCTGGGGCAGGGTCCACAGCGCCGCCCATACTCCCGCGGGCGGGCGCCGCTGCAACAAGACGCGGCCGCTGCGGTCCAGCAGCCACAGCACTTGGGCGTGGCGCTGGGGCACGGCCTTGCCTGGCTTGGGCACCGGCAACTCGGCGGTGCGGCCTTGCAGGCGCGCGGCGCAGTCGGCTTGCAGCGGGCACAGGATGCAGGCCGGGTCGGCGCGCGTGCACACGGTCGCGCCCAGGTCCATCTGCGCCTGGGTGTAGTCGGCCATGCGCGCGTGCGGCACATGCGATTCGGCCAGGGCCCACAGCCGGCGTTCCACCGCTGGCAGGCCGGGAAAGCCGTCGATGCCGTGGTAGCGCGCGAGCACGCGCTTGACGTTGCCGTCGAGGATGGCGTGGCGGTCGCCCCAGGCCTGCGAGAGGATCGCCGCGGCGGTGCTGCGGCCGATGCCGGGCAGGGCGATCAGGGCATCCAGGTCGCGCGGCAGTTCGCCGCCGTGGCGCTCCACGCACAATTGGGCGGCGGCGTGCAGGTTGCGCGCGCGGGCGTAGTAGCCCAGGCCCGACCACAGCCCGAGCACGGTGTCCTGCGAGGCGGCGGCCAGCGTCGGCAAGTCGGGCAGGGTGGCGACGAAGCGTTCGAAATAGGGGGCGGCGGTCTTGACCTGGGTCTGCTGCAGCATGATCTCCGACAGCCACACCCGGTACGGCGTGCGCGGGTGTTGCCAGGGCAGGTCGTGGCGGCCGTTGAGGTCGAACCAGGCCAGCAGGCGCGCGGCGAAGCCGTCGTCGTCGCTGGCGGCGGTGGCGGGATCCTTGGCGCTTTGGCTAGGGGTTTTCATGCTCGGATCAGCGCGGCGCGGTTGCGCCGCCGGTGGGCGGCGGGTCTGTTTCGATCTGGATCTGCACGCCTTCCAGCACCGCGCCGGAGACGGCGAGGGCGGGGGTGCGCAAGCGGCCGTCCAAGGGCGGCAACGGCGAGCCTTGGGCGCTGGCCTGCAACCATTGCAACATCGCCGGCAGGCGGAAGCGGCCGTCGAATTCGGTGCTGTCGCGTTGCAGCCACAGCGCCACCGGGTCGGCGCCGTCGGGGCGGCCGGCGTAGTCCAGGCGGAACGGCAGCGGCGCGGTGGATTGGCCCAGCGGCGGCGGCAGCGCCGGCCAGGCCTGCGGCCAACCGGCGATGCGGCCCTGCCAGTGCAGACGCAGGGTTTGGCCGAAGCCGAAGCGGCCGCCGGCGTCGAGCGCGGCCACCGGGCTGTCGGCGCCGGCCGGGCGCAGCGCCACGCCCATCGGCTGCAGCAGCAATTCGCCGTCGCGGTAGCGCAGCGGGCCGGCCAGGCCCAGTCCGAACGGCAAGTCGGTCTGGCCGGAGCGGTAGCGCGCGGCGGCCTGCGCGCGCAAGCGGTCCAGGCCGATGCCGTCGGCGCCAGCGTGCAGCAGCGCGCCCAGGCGCAGGCGCATCGGCAGGCGCCAGTCGGCGGTCTCCACCGAGACGCGTCCGGCCAGGCCGAGGCCGCGTTGCAGCGCGGGGCGCTGCAATCGCACGGCCAGGTCGAACGGCAGCGCGGTGGCGCCGCTGACCACGCGGCCGCGCATGCGCCCGTCCAGCGGCCGTTCGGGCGCGAATTCGCCCAGCTCCAGGTCCACCGCTTCGACCGACCAGCCCGCGCCGATCACCCGCCCCTCACGCACCCGCGCGCCGCGCTCCAGCCGCGGCAGGCGCAGCGGTTCGGTCGAGGGCGGACGGGCGGACAGCCAGTGGTCCAGGGCGGCCAGGTCCAGTTGCGGCGCGTCCAGCTCGATGCGTTCTGCATCCAGCGAGGCGCCGGCGGCGCGCAGGGTGGACCAGGGCAGGGACAGGAAGGCGCGGCGCGCGCGCAGCAAGGGTTGCGCCGCGCCGGGTTCGCGCACGCTCACATCGCGCACTTCCAGCATCGGCACGCCGCGCAGGCGGTAGGCGCTGGCGCCGCTGGCGCGGATCTCCAGGCCGAGCGCGCGCCCCGCCTGGGACAGGGCCAGCGCGCTGACCTGGGCCGGGCGCGAGGCCCAGAACAGCGCCGCTGCCAGCGCCAGCGCCAAGCCCAGCACGACGCGGAGCCAGCGGCGCCGGCGGCGGACCGGCGGCGCCGGCGCGGCGGCCATCGCGCCTCAGCCGCCGAGGGTTTCGGGCAGCAGCGCGTCGACGAAGGCCTCCGCGTCGAACACGCGCAGGTCTTCGGGGCGCTCGCCGATGCCGGCGAAGCGGATCGGGATGCCGAACTCGCGCGCCAGCGCGAACACCACACCGCCCTTGGCGGTTCCGTCGAGCTTGGTCACCACCAGCCCGGTCACCCCGACCGCGGCATGGAACTGGCGCAGTTGCGAGAGCGCGTTCTGGCCGGTGGTGCCGTCGATGACCATCAGCACTTCGTGCGGCGCGGTGGGGTCGACCTTGCCCAGCACGCGGCGGATCTTGCCCAGTTCGGCCATCAGGCCCTGCTGGGTGTGCAGGCGGCCGGCGGTGTCGGCGATCAGCACCTGGGTGCCGCGCGCCTTGGCCGCCTGCAGCGCGTCGAAGGCGACCGAAGCGGCGTCCGCATTCTGGCCTTGCGCCACCACCGGCACACCGTTGCGCTCGCCCCAGGCTTGCAACTGGGCGACGGCGGCGGCGCGGAAGGTGTCGCCGG
The DNA here is from genome assembly GCA_966185905.1 of uncultured Lysobacter sp. Classification (GTDB taxonomy): domain Bacteria; phylum Pseudomonadota; class Gammaproteobacteria; order Xanthomonadales; family Xanthomonadaceae; genus Lysobacter. The sequence goes on along the minus strand of CBIFVU010000238.1, from coordinate 299 downwards.
CGGCCAGCATCAGCGGCCGGCCTTCGTCGCGGAAGCGCTTGGCCAGCTTGCCGATGGTGGTGGTCTTGCCGACGCCGTTGACGCCCACGGTCAGCAGCACGAAGGGCTTGGCCTGGGGGTCGATGACCAGCGGCCTGGCGACCGGCCGGAGCATGCCGATCAACTCGGCGCGCAGGGCCGCCAGCAGGGCCTGGGCGTCGGCGAACTCGCGCGACTTCATGCGCTTGCGCAGGCCTTCGACCAATTGCGTGGTGGCGCCGACGCCGACGTCGGCGGTGATCAGCGCGGTTTCGATTTCG
>CBIFVU010000237.1:0-6311 GCA_966185905.1 uncultured Lysobacter sp. | reverse complement strand
GTGCAGATCCACGGCGGCATGGGCTATTCCAAGGAAATGCCGCTGGAGCGCTATTTCCGCGACGCCAAGATCACCGAGATCTACGAAGGCACCAGCGAGATCCAGCGCCTGGTGATCGCCCGCAACGAGACCGGCCTGCGCTGAGCGCGCGCCGGTCCTGAGCCAGAGCCTCCGCCGCCCTCCCATGAAACGTTTCGGCTCGTCTAGGCCTACCGCCTGTCCTGAGGACGGCGGCAAGGGGCTGCGCGCAGCGAACGGACGGTCTGCCCACGGCCCGCGCCCCGGCGCGCGCGGCCGCATGGGCGGCGCTCCGCTCGACTACGGCGCCGGCCGCGTTGCCGCCGTGCGACTGTCCCGTTCCAGTCACTGATCCCCCTTCTCTGGCCCGCGCGAAAGCGTGGGCCTCATTCCATCCGGACCTCACCCGTTCCCATGAGCAATAAACCCAAAGCCTCCAAGTCCGAACCCGCCAAAAAGACCGCCGCCAAGCCGGCCGCCAAGCCGGCGGGCAAGTCCCCGGCGGGCAAGCCTGCGGCCAAGGCTGCGCCGGCCGACGCCCAGGCCGTGAGCCTGGCGCCGATCGTCGAGGCGATGCGCAAGCGCCTGCCCAAGGCGCGCCACGCCGAGGCCGAGGCGTTCGCCCAGGCCTTCTACAAGCGCATGAGCGCCGACGAGCTGCCGCAGCACCCGGCCGAGGGCTGGGCGGCGCTGGCCGCGGACTTCCTGGACTTCGCCCGCGACCGCAAGCCCGGCACCGCGTTGGTGCGCTTGTTCAACCCGGCGCTGAAGACCCAGGGCTGGGAATCGGCCCACACCGTGCTGCAGATCGTCAACGACGACATGCCGTTCCTGGTCGATTCGGTGACCATGGCCCTGGCCGACCAGGGCATCGGCGTGCACGTGCTGGGCCATCCGGTGGTCTCGGTGCAGCGCGACAAGGCCGGCCGCCTGACCGCGGTCGGGCAGGGCGCGACCGAGTCGCTGATGCACCTGGAGATCGACCGCTTGACCCCGCAGGGCATGGACGCGGTCCAGCGCGCCCTGGCCGAGGTGCTGGCCGATGTGCGCGCGATCGTGCGCGACTGGCCGCGGATGCGCGAGCGCATGGACCAGGTCGCCGACGAATTGGTCGGCGAAGCCATGCCGGTGAGCGAGGAGGGCAAGCGCGAGGCGCAGGCCTTCCTGCACTGGGCCGCCGACAACCACTTCACCTTCCTGGGCTACCGCGAGTACGAGGTGGTCAAGCAGAACGGCCAGGACGTGCTGCGCGCGATCAAGGACAGCGGCCTGGGCCTGCTGCACGGCAAGGACGTGGGCAAGCCGCGCCTGCTGTCCTCGCTGGCCGCGCACTACATGCCGCAGTCCGGCTCGGTCGATGCGCTGATCCTGACCAAGACCAACGCCCGCTCGACCGTGCACCGTCCCGGCTACATGGACTACATCGGCGTGCTGAGCTTCGACCAGGACGGCCGGCCGGTGCGCGAGAAGCGCTTCCTCGGCCTGTACACCTCCAGCGCCTACAACCGCCGCCCCTGGGACATCCCGCTGGTGCGCCAGCGCCATGCCTATGTGATGGAACAATCCGGCCTGGCGCCGGACAGCCACAGCGGCAAGGCCCTGCGCCACGTGCTGGAGACCCTGCCGCGCGACGAGCTGTTCCAGTCCAGCGAGGAGGAACTGCTCAAGACCACCTCCGGCATCCTCGGCCTGCAGGAACGCGTGCGCAGCAAGCTGTTCCTGCGCCGCGACCGCTACGGCCGCTATTTCTCCGGCCTGGTCTACATCCCGCGCGACCGCTTCAACACCGATGTGCGCCTGCGCGTGGAGGCCATGCTCAAGGACAAGCTGCATGGCGAGCACGTGGACACCACCGTGCACATCGGCGAATCGCCGCTGGCCCAACTGCACCTGATCGTGCGGCCCAAGTCCGGCGAGGCGGTGCAGATCGACAATGCCGCCATCGAGGCCGAGCTGGCCCAGATCGTGCGCAATCGCCAGGACGAACTGCGCGAAGCGCTGGTGCGCGCCAACGGCGAGCAGCAGGGCCTGGCGCTGGCCAACCGCTTCGGCCGCGCGTTGCCGGCCGGCTACATCGACGAGGTCTCCGCCGGCGTGGCCGCGCAGGACATCGCCCACCTAGCCGCGCTGACCGGCCCGGACGACCTGCGCCTGAGCCTGTGCCGGACCCGTCCGGGCGAAGGCGGCCTGCGCTTCAAGTTCTACCGCCAGCTCGACGACATTCCGCTGTCGGACGCGCTGCCGATGATGGAGAACATGGGCCTGCGGGTGATCTCCGAGCACCCCTACCGCCTGATCGTGGACCAGCAGCCGGCTTACATCCAGGACTTCGAGGTCGAGACGGCCAACAACGACATCGACATCGGCCGCCTGGACGAAACCTTCGAGGACGCCTTCGCCCAGATCTGGCGCGGCAACGCCGAGAACGACGGCTTCAACCGCCTGATCCTGGCCGCCAACCTGTCCTGGCGCCAGGTCGCGATGCTGCGCGCCTACTGCAAGTACCTGCTGCAGGTCGGCGTGCCGTTCTCGCAGAGCTATGTCGAGGAGACCTTCAGCCGCTACCCGTTGCTGGCGCGCCTGCTGGTGGAGCTGTTCGAGGCCCGCTTCGATCCGTCCACCGGCAGCGAAAGCAAGGCCGAGATCAAGGCCGGCCAGGAACGCCTGGCCGAGCAGTTCCAGGCCCTGGCCGGCGGCGACGCGGCGGTGCTGGCGGTGCTGCAGCCGGTGATCCAGGCGCGCAGCGGCAAGCGCGAAGCGCAGGCCGAAGCCACCCTGGCCGCGCTCAAGGGCCTGCTGGACCGCGTCTCCAGCCTGGACGAGGATCGCATCCTGCGCAGCTTCATCGGCGTGATCAACGCCACCTTGCGCACCAGCTACTACCAGCGCGCAAGCGATGGCGCCGAGCGCGGCTACGTCAGCTACAAGTTCGACTCGGCGCTGGTGCCGGACCTGCCCAAGCCCAAGCCCTATCGCGAGATCTTCGTCTACGGCCCGCGCGTGGAAGGCGTGCACCTGCGCTTCGGCCCGGTCGCGCGCGGCGGCCTGCGCTGGTCGGACCGCCGCGAGGATTTCCGCACCGAAGTGCTGGGCCTGGTCAAGGCGCAGATGGTCAAGAACACGGTGATCGTGCCGGTCGGCTCCAAGGGCGGCTTCTTCGCCAAGCGCCCGCCGCTGGGCGGCGACCGCGATGCCGTGCTCGCCGAGGGCATCGCCTGCTACAAGATGTTCATCAACGGCCTGCTCGACATCACCGACAACATCGTCGACGGCAAGATCGTCCCGCCGCGCGATGTCGTGCGCCACGACAACGACGACCCGTACCTGGTCGTCGCCGCCGACAAGGGCACGGCGACCTTCTCCGACATCGCCAACGGCATCGCCGCCGAGCACAAGTTCTGGCTCGACGACGCCTTCGCCTCCGGCGGCTCGGTGGGCTACGACCACAAGGGCATGGGCATCACCGCCAAGGGCGCCTGGGAGTCGGTCAAGCGCCACTTCCGCGCGCTGGGCCGCGACAGCCAGAGCCAGGACTTCACCGCGGTCGGCATCGGCGACATGTCCGGCGACGTGTTCGGCAACGGCATGCTGCTGAGCCGGCACATCCGCCTGGTGGCCGCCTTCGACCACCGCCACATCTTCATCGACCCCAACCCGGACTCGGCCCGCACCTTCAAGGAGCGCGAGCGCCTGTTCAAGCTGCCGCGCTCGAGCTGGGACGACTACGACAAGAAGCTGATCAGCAAGGGCGGCGGCGTGTTCGCGCGCTCGGCCAAGGCGATCCCGCTGTCGGCCGAGGCCCGCGCTGCGCTCGGCATCGACGGCAACGTCGCCTCGCTGAGCCCGGCCGAGCTGATGAGCGCCATCCTCAAGGCTCCGGTGGACCTGCTGTGGAACGGCGGCATCGGCACCTACGTCAAGGCCGCCAGCGAGTCCAACGCCGACGTCGGCGACCGCGCCAACAACGCCCTGCGCGTCAACGGCGGCGACCTGCGCTGCAAGGTGGTGGGCGAGGGCGGCAACCTCGGCCTGACCCAGCTGGGCCGGATCGAAGCCGCCCAGCACGGGGTGCTGCTGAACACCGACTTCATCGACAATTCCGCCGGCGTGGACACCTCCGACCACGAGGTCAACATCAAGATCCTGCTCAACGGGCAGGTCCAGGCCAAGAAGCTGACGCTGCCCGAGCGCAACAAGCTGCTGGCCTCGATGACCGACGAAGTCGCCGAGCTGGTGCTCAACGACAACTACCGCCAGAACCAGGCCATCAGCCTGATGGAGCGGATGAGCCTAAAGCGCCTGGGCTCCAAGCTGCACTTCATCCGCACCCTGGAATCGCAGGGCCTGCTCGACCGCCAGATCGAGTTCCTGCCCTCCGACGCGGAGATCGCCGAGCGCAAGGCGCGCGGCCAGGGCCTGACCCGGCCGGAGCTGTCGGTGCTGCTGTCCTACTCCAAGCTGGTGGCCTTCCAGCAACTGCTGGATTCGGACGTGCCCGAAGATCCCTACCTGTCCAAGGAGCTGGTGCGCTACTTCCCCGCGCCGCTGCAGAAGAAGTACGCCAAGGCGATGGACAGCCACCGCCTCAAGCGCGAGATCATCGCCACTGCGGTGACCAACTCGACCATCAACCGGATGGGCGCGACCTTCCTGCTGCGCATGCAGGAAGACAGCGGCCGCACCCCGGGCGAGGTCGCCAAGGCCTTCACCATCACCCGCGAGACCCTGGACGCGCGCGCTTTGTGGGCGCAGATCGATGCGCTGGACGGCAAGGTGGCCGAATCGACCCAGATCGATGCCTTGCAGGTGATCTGGAACCTGCAGCGCTCCTTCACCCGCTGGCTGCTGTCGCGGCCGGGCGCGATCCCCGACATCACCACCGCGGTGGAGCGCTACCACGACGGCTTCAAGGACATCCGCGCCGGCAAGGGCATCCTCGGCGACGGCCAGCGGCCGGCGCACGATGCCGCCTTCGCCGACTGGAAGGCCAAGGGCGTGCCCGAGGCCCTGGCCGGCCAGTTGGCCGCGCTGCCGTACCTGGAGCCGAGCTGCGACATCATCGAACTGGCCCGCGAGCGCAAGCTCAAGCCGGTGGACGTGGCCAAGGTCCACTTCCGCCTGGGCGAGGCGCTGCGGCTGCCGTGGCTGCAGGAGCAGATCGATGCGCTGGCCGTGGACGGCCGCTGGCACGCGGTCGCGCGCGGCGTGCTGCGCGAGGAACTGGCGACCCAGCAGCGCATCCTGGTGGGCCAGGTGCTCAAGGCGCCGGGCGCCAGCGCCGACGCCAAGGTCCAGCAATGGCTCGGCCGCGACGACCAGTCGCTGCGTTTCACCCTGGCCATGCTGACCGAACTGGCGGCGCAGAAATCGCTGGACTACCCGACCGCATCGGTCGCGGTGCAGCGCCTGTCGCAGTTGGCCGCGCGCGGCTGACGGCGGCCCCGGGCCGGCGTACGCGCCGGCCCGTCCGCCGCGACCGACACCCCGCCCCGGAACGGGCGGGGTGTTTCGTGTCCGCCCCACCGTGCGCTGTAGCAGCGGCGCAAGCGGCGATGGCGCCCTCGCAGCCCTCGCGCACCCCTGGGCGCAGCCGGCCTGACCGCGGCTCGCGCCGCTCCTGCGGTCGACCGAGGCGGCCTCGCAAGGCCATTGGCCGCCAACGCCGTGACGCAGGCCCGGCCCGACACGATGCCCTCGCATCGCCCGGGTTATGCTGGCGGCGTCCCCACGGAGCCGCCGATGACCGTGACGCCCCGCATCGCCTTCCTCGCCAGCCACACCGACGAGGCCCAGCGCGCCCTCGCCAGTCTGGTCGAACAGCACGGCCAGCACGCGCCGGAAGCCGCCGACGTCCTGGTCGCGCTCGGTGGCGACGGCTTCATGCTGCAGACCCTGCACCGCCACGGCGCCCTCGGCAAGCCGGTCTACGGCATGAAGCTGGGCACGGTCGGTTTCCTGATGAACCAGCACGCCGACGCCGGCGGCGAACTGCTCGCGCGCCTGGCCGCGGCCGAACCGGCGGTGCTGCGGCCGCTGGAGATGGTGGCCCAGACCGAGTCCGGCGCCAGCTTCGGCTCGCTGGCCTACAACGAGGTCTCGCTGCTGCGCCAGACCCGCCAGGCCGCGCACCTGTGCATCGATCTCAACGGCCAGACCCGCCTGGACGAGCTGATCTGCGACGGCGTGCTGGTGGCCACCCCGGCCGGCAGCACCGCCTACAACTTCTCCGCCCACGGACCGATCCTGCCGCTGGGTTCGTCGGTGATCGCGCTGACCCCGATCGCCGCGTTCCG
>CBIFVU010000236.1:0-6345 GCA_966185905.1 uncultured Lysobacter sp. | reverse complement strand
CTCCTCCACCGCCCGACATGGATCGTCCAGTGCCCCCAGCTTCGCGCCCTCCCGCGCCGGCCCTCGCTTCCCGCCGCCGCCGCACCGCTCGCCTGCCGCCACGCGCGCCCGCCCGCGCGCATCCACCGCCGCCCGCGCCGGGGCCTTCCTGAAACGCAGCCACGCGTTCGCCGCAGGAGCCCGCCTGCACCCGCCTTTCGCCCGCACGCACCGCTCCGCCGCCGGAGCCCCAACGCTGGAACCCGCGCCATGGACAACAACCCCTATTCCGCCCCGGACGCCCGCATCGCCGAGCCGACCGACCGCTGCCCGCCGGGCGTGATCGGCTGGATCCGCGCCGGCTGGATCTGCGCCGCCCTCTCGTTCCTGATCTCCGCCGCCGCGCTGGTCTTCCTGGTCCGCTGGGGCCTGCGCGGCTGGCCCACCGTGGTGCTGATGCTGCAGGCCCTGATCCCGGGCATGCTGGCCTATGCCATGTACAAGCGCAGCGCCGGCGCGGCGATGGCGATGCTGTGGTACTTCGGCCTGTCGCAACTGCTCGGGGCGGCCTTCACCGGCAAGGTCCTGTACCTGTTGCCGGCGCTGCCGTTGATGTTCGTGTTCTTCAAGGCCTACGTGGCGCTCAAGCGCTATCACGCCTGGCGCGCGCAGCAGCGGCAGCGGCAGCCGCGCAACCCCGGCGCGCGGCGGATCAGCGACGAACCCTTGTTCCGCGATCCGGGGCAGTGAATCCCAGCCTGCGGCGGCCGGCGCGGTGCCCACGCGCCCGCACCGTCGCCGCAGGCCGATGCGTTAAGCTAGCGCCGCCGCGACAGCCCGGATGGCGAAATCGGTAGACGCAGCGGACTTAAAATCCTGTGTGAGTGTAGAAAATACAAAGACTTATGCATAACACTGCGTAAGCCTGCGTAATTCACCTACCGGGACAGAAAAATGGGCTCAATCGTCAAATCGAAGAAGATCGACCGCAACACGGGGAAGACCGTCACCGTCCATCGGGCCTTCATCCGTCGCACCGTAAACGGCAAACAGGTGAGCCGGTCGAAGGTGTTCGGCACCTCGACCGAGGCCAAGAACTGGCTGCGCGAAAACGAAAGTACCATTGCACTTGCGGCGATGGCTGGCGCCACCGGCCCCAACTTCGGCGACCTGCTGGATTCGTTTGCCCTGGCGCCACCGACAAAGGGTACCCGCTATTGGTCGGCCTCACACCTGGACTTCTGGCGCGCGGAGTTGGGAGCGATGAAGACCGGCGCCATCGATCGCGGCACGATCAACGCCTGCAAGGCAAAGCTGCTGGTGAAGCCGGTTGTTCGTGCATCGCTCGCGGGAAAAAAGGAGACGACAAAAACAGTCACACCAGCAACCGCGAACCGTTATCTAGCCTCCCTGTCCAGCGTGCTGAACTTCGCACTGCATCGCGGCATCATCAACGCGCACCCGATGAAAGGCGGCGCGGTTTCCAAAGAGACCGAGTCGAAAGGCCGCCGTCGCATCCTCACACCGGACGAAGAACGGCGCCTCTACGAGGCATGTGAGGCCAGTGCCTGGCCAATGATGAGGCTGTTCCTGCGCATCTGCCTGACCACCGGCTGCCGGAAGTCGGAGGCGCTACGTCTGCGATGGCATTACCTTGACATGGCGCGATCCGTCGCGATGCTCCCGACAACAAAGAACGGCGAACCGCGTGCGCTGCCCCTAGTGGCCGACGTGAAGGCTGCGCTGGCGGAAGCTAACAAGGTGCGTCCGCCCGGAAGTGACTTCGTCTTCTTCGATCCGAGAAACCCGAAGCGGCCGAAGAATGTCGACACAATCTGGAAGGCAGTTCGTCAGCGCGCGGGACTGTGGAAGGATCGCGACGACCCGCTGGACCAGGTTGTGCTGCACTCAACCCGCCACACAGCGACTACGAAACTCGTTCGCTCCGAACGAAACCTAGCAAAGGTGCAAGCCGTAACGGGCCACCGAACGCTGTCTCAGCTGCAACGTTACGCGCACTTGGATTCCGACGACGCCGTCGCGCTGGCAGAGCGCGCACTTGGCGGCGATACGTAGCGATAACTTCGTTTAAACGAACAGCTTTTCCATCGCCGCCGGCACCTTCACAGGGTCGGCGGTTATTTCTTTTCTGGCTTCCTTCAGCTTCGGTTTATCACGCCAGCTCACTAAGGATCACGCCCGCTAATCGAGCGCAACTCTCAGCCCTGCGTTCTCAAAAGTGAATACTTTTCGCATAGATTCGCGCCTAGTAGCGTCCGTTGCCATCAACTCAACAAGAGAGAGATGCGCAACATGCAACAGCAACAGCAGAACACCCAGGCGTTGAATCTCGATGACCTTTTTTCCGTATCGGAGTTTGCCGCGCGGTACCCTCGCCTGATGACCGAGGCCACGCTGCGCTACCAATTGCGCAGTCGCGAAGAAAACGGCCTCGCCGCCGCATGCGTGAAGATCGGAAAAAAATTGCTGATCAGCGATTCCGGCTACCGCCGCTGGCTCGCCGACGCACAGGCGAAGTACAGCAACGGCGCAGCGTGAATATGCGCAGTTGCGCCACCACCTGATCAGCCCGCGGCGCTTTTCCTTCTCGATCTTCGTGACCGCCAGGGGCTGCCCGTGTCGCCCGATGAGCTGGCGTGACCCTGCGATGGGGCCGGAAATTCCGCAAGAAGCCGAGCCGCAGGGCGCTGGCGATGCTGTCGCCGTGACGCGCCTTGCAGCTAAGAGAGAACAAACACACCCCATGAACCAACTTCCGAAAAATCCCTCGTCGGCTAATCCCGACCTGCGCTTGATCCGCATCAGCGAAGTGGCGCGCCTGACCAGCGTTTCGCGGTCGAAGATTTATCGCGCAATGCGCGCAGGCTTGTTCCCGCGCTCAATTCGGTTCGGTCGCGTGACTTGGTGGATCGAGAGTGAGGTTCATGACTGGATCACTGAGCGGATCGCCGCATCGCGCGAAGGGGGCAATGCCCGATGAGCGCCCTCCAAAACGAACGAACCCGCACCGGGCAGGGTGCGGGTTCGGAAGACAGCATCGCCAACATCATTCGGCCGACGCAGAATACCCCCACCAGCGAGGCCACGCAACAGCCTCCGTTGTCGCGTGCATTCGTGATCGGAATGGCGCGCTCGGCTTGCCGTGCTGCCGAGGATGCAATGTTGCGTGCCGCCTCCCCGGACCAAGTCGCCGAGGCGGCTTGGCGGTGGGCAGTCTGCAATGCACTGGCGTGCCGCCTGAGCGATGCGAGCGGCCTACACTCGCTGTACACGCCGGGGATCGTGTCTCGTTACGCTCGGCACTCCGCCGGCCGGGTTCGTCTGGCGCGCGAGTACGCGGGGCGACTGGCGGACGCCGCAGATGAAGCCGCGCGCGTTGCGATTGCCGAAATGGCGCTCGTCGAATGAGCGCAATGACCGAACATGAAATCGTCGATGCGTTCCTGGACGCGATGCGGGATGCGGGCCTGGAGCCTGAATTCCGACACGGCCAGAAGATCGAAATCGGCCCGAACCGCGATGGCAAGCCGCACCGCTTCCACGTGAGCGGCGACAGCAAGGGGTCGCGAAACGGCTGGTATGTGCTGTTCGTCGACGGCATCCCGGCCGGCGAGTTCGGTAGCTGGAAATCCGGCTACCGGCAGACCTGGTGCCTGAAGAACCCGACCGAGTTGACGCCCGAGGAACGTCGCGCGATCGACAAGCGCATGGCCGACGCGAAGGCCGCGCGCGAGAAAGAACAGCGCGAGCGCGAGGGCGAAGCCGCACGGCTCGCGAACCTGCACTGGGAAAGCGCCGTCGACGTCGTCGGCGACGATCACCCGTATCTGAAGCGCAAGGGCGTTGTGTCGCATGGCCTGCGCGCGATGTCCTGGCCGTGCCGCAACAGCGACGGCGAGACGTATCGGCATATCGAAGATTCGTTGCTGGTCCCGCTGATGGTGCAGTCCGGGAAAATCGTTTCACTTCAGGCGATCTTCCCGGCCGTCGACACGAAGATGGGCCGCGACAAAGACTTCCTGTCGGGCGGCAAGAAGGCCGGCGCGTTCTACATGATCGGGCGCTTGGCGCCTGGCGCCACCATCTGCATCTGCGAAGGCTACGCGACCGCCGCGACGATCCACGAGGCAACTGGCTGGTGCTGCGTCGTCGCGTTCGACGCATACAACGTGGTCAACGTCGCGAAGGTCATGCGCGAGGCGATGCCGAACGCCACGTTCGTGATCGCGGCGGACAATGATCGGTGGACTGAAACCCCGGTCAAGAACCCCGGCATCACCTACGCCACGCGCGCCAGCCAGGAAATCAATGCGCGCGTCGTGGCCCCCGAGTTCGAAGACCTGGACGGCCGGCCGACCGACTTCAACGACCTGCACAAGCGCGAGGGCATCACCAGGGTTCAGGCGCAGCTGTTTCCGCCGGCACCGAAGCCTCTCGGCACCAAGAATCAACTTCAGCCTGCCAACGATAACGTGCCCGAAGACCACATTGCCGACTTGAACCGGAATCATGCGGTGGTGCTGATGGCTGACAAGGCCGTCATCCTTCGCGAAACGCACAATGATCGCGACGGCCGCGAAGTCCGGTTCCTTCCCCCTGCGTCGCTGAAAACGTTCTACGCGAACCGCACCGCTACCATCGAAGTTATGGACCAGCACGGACGATCCAAGACCAAGCACGTTCCGGTCGTTGATGACTGGGTGCGGTCACCGCGTCGCCGTAGCTATGAGGGTGTGACGTTCGCCCCGGCCAATAATGCGCCTGAAGGCTTCTACAACCTGTGGCGTGGATATGCAGTTGAGCCGCAGGACGCTGGCGTCTTCGCGGCAGGCATGAAATGTCGCCGCCTGCTCTCGCATCTGAAGTCTAATGTTTGCGGCGGAAACCGCGAGCACTTCCGGTATCTTTTGGCCTGGACCGCCGACATGCTGCAAGACCCCGATGAAAAGAAGGGCGTTGCCCTGGTGCTGCGCGGCGACAAGGGTGTGGGAAAATCCACTTTCGCTGATGTTTTGCGCAAGCTACTGGGGGACCATGCGATCAAGGTCAGCCACATGCGGCACCTTACCGGAAACTTCAATCGGCACTTGTCGGACAAGTTGCTGATCGTTGCGGAGGAATCATTCTGGGCTGGCGACAAAAACGATGAGGGTCCACTGAAGGACATGATTACTAGCGACACGCTTACGGTTGAGGCGAAGGGCGTCGACGCAGTAGAAATCCGCTCCCTGTGCCGCATCATCATGATTACGAACAGTGAGTGGGCAGTGCCGGCCACCAGCGACGAGCGGCGCTATTTTGTCTTGGACGTCGGGAGCCGTCACCGGCAGGACCATGGTTACTTCGCGGCCTTGCACGAACAACTGGATCGCAAAGACCGCGAAGGGCTGCGCGCGTTCCTGGCGCTTATGCTGAATCTCCCGCTCGACCGCTTTAATCTGCGCAAAGTGCCCGAGACTGCTGGACTGCGCACGCAGCGCGCACTCAGCCTTGATCCACACGACCAATTCATCTTCGATGCGCTTCTGGATCGATCCATAGCTGGGGTTGAATGGGACTCCGACAAGATCGTTGAAAAGGCGGCGGTGTACGACGCATATATCGAAGCTGCCCGAAAGCGCGGAAAATCACACCTGATGCCGGCGAATGTATTCGCAAGGAACTTCATGCAGGCAACTGGAGCGACACAGACTCGACCTCGCGACGGCTATAACCGCGTGTACTCTTGGAAGTTGCCAGGGTGGCGCGAAGCGGCCGAGCAGTTTGAGAAGGCCAGGAAAGTCGACGTTGTCGCCCTGCCATCGGACGCGCATCCGCACATCGACACGCCCCTGCCATAGGCAGAATTCCGACAGCAACCCGACCCCGTCCATCTGGCGGGGTCTTTCGTTTCTGGCGTAATGTGAGCGGGCGATCAGGCATCGAACCTAGACCGGTCCGTCCACGCGCAGTTAACTCGGTCCTCGCAAACCGCGTCGCTATTGGCTTGGTCCGGGTGGTCCGAGTGGTCCGGGATTTTTCGGCCGGTTTGCTGGAGCAATGCATGAATGACAAGGCGCAACAAAATCCTATCCTGTCCTGCTGCAATTTCATCTGACCTCAAATTTTACCTAGACCACCTAGACCACCTAGACCAAGCCAGTAAACACGGGGCTTTCAGCGGTCCAGATTGGCATAAGGAACATGGACCAACCTAGGACACGCCGTCGTGCGGTGAAAGGTGGGTGGCTTGGTGCAGCAGCCTGATGGCGCCCGCCGTCCCTCTGCAGCCTTCTGTCGGGCGAGTGGCGGCGGATGGCGGGGGCTGCCTGGATGGCTTGGTGGGCCGCGAGCGCGGCTGGAGGG
>CBIFVU010000235.1:0-6380 GCA_966185905.1 uncultured Lysobacter sp. | reverse complement strand
ATTGTCGCGGTCGCGGCTGGCGCCGCTCCTACAGCGACTGTCGTTGCTCCGGTCGCCCTCGTCGGTGCGGCTGGCGCCGCGGCTACAGGGCGCTGCCGGCGGCGTGGCCGGAGGCCCAGGCCCACTGGAAGTTGTAGCCGCCCAGCCAGCCGGTCACGTCCAGCACTTCGCCGATGAAATACAGCCCCGGCACGCGCTTGGACTGCATCGTGCTGGAGGACACGCCGTCGGTGTCCACCCCGCCCAGGGTGACCTCGGCGGTGCGGTAGCCCTCGGTGCCGCTGGCGACCAAAGGCCAGGACGAGAGCGTGGCGGCCACTTGCCGCAGCTCGGACGGGTGGTATTGCTTGACCGGCTTGTTGGCCAGCCAGTGCTCGCACAGGCGCTGGGCGAAGCGCTTGGGCAGGACCTCGCCGAGCACGGTCTTGAGCTCGGCCGCCGGCCGCTCGCGTTGCTGGCGTTGCAGCCAATCCAGCGCATCGCGGCCGGGCAGCAGGTCCAGGCGCAACGCCTCGCCGGGTTGCCAGTACGAGGAGATCTGCAGGATCGCCGGGCCGCTGACGCCGCGGTGGGTGATCAGCATCTGGTTGTTGAATTCGCGGCCGTTGCAACTGGCCGTCACCGGCAGCGACACCCCGCTCAGCTCGGCCAGGCGCTCTTGGTGCTTGCCGCTCAGCGTCAGCGGCACCAGCCCGGCGCGAGTGGGCAGCAGGCCGTGGCCGAAGCGTTGGGCGAGCTCGTAGCCGAAGCCGGTCGCGCCCATGCTGGGGATCGACAGCCCGCCGCAGGCCACCACCAGCGCCGGCGCGGCGAAGGCGCCGCGCGCGGTGTGCAGGCGGAACGACGCGTCGCCCTCGCCGTGGGCCAGGCGCTCGACCGCGCAGTCGGTCTCGATGCGCACGCCGGCCTCCAGGCATTCGTCCACCAGCATCTTCACGATCAGCTTGGAGGACACGTCGCAGAACAGCTGGCCCAGTTCCTTCTCGTGATAGGCGATGCGATGGCGCTCGACCATCGCGATGAAATCCCAGGGCGTGTAGCGCGCCAGCGCGGACTTGCAGAAATGCGGATTGGCCGAGAGGTAGTTGCCCGGCCCGGTGCCGGTGTTGGTGAAATTGCAGCGCCCGCCGCCGGACATCAGGATCTTCTTGCCGACCTTGTTGGCGTGTTCGAGCACCAGCACGCGGCGGCCGCGGCGGCCGGCGGTCAGCGCGCACATCAGGCCGGCGGCGCCGGCGCCGACGACCACCGCGTCGAAGGCCTGCGCCACCTCAGCCGGCCTGGCGCGCGTCCAGGCGCCAGCGCGGCGCCAGGCTGAGGCTGGCGCGGTCGGTGTTCAGCGCCACCTCGCCGTCCTGGATCTGGCAGTCCAGGCGGAAGCTGCGCTCGACTAGGCCGGCCATGGCCTCCACGTCGGCTACGGCCAGGTCGATCACGCTGAGGTTCTTGAACCGGCGCAGCGCGGCGACGTTCTTGTCCCACCACAGGTCGGCCGCGTGGCCGCTGTAGTTGACCACCGCCACCTGGCGCGCGCGCCCGCAGGCCTTGCGGATGCGCGACTCGTCGGGCTGGCCGACGTCGATCCACAGCTCGATGTCGCCGGTGTAGTCGCGCAGGGCCAGCTCCGGCTCGTCCTCGCTGCTCAGGCCGGGGCCGAACTCCAGCCGCTCGTGCGCGTACAGGGCGAAGGCCAGGGTACGCACCATCAGCCGCTGCTGGGTCTCTGAGGGATGCTGGGCCAGGGTCAGGGCGTGGTTGGCGTAGTAGTGCCGGTCCATGTCGCTGATTTGCAGTTCGATCTTCACGATGGTGGCGTTGGGCGCCATGGGCGGGCCTGCTGGGCGAAAGCAGCGCGCATTCTACCCGCGCGGCGCCGCCGGGCGCGGCCGCGCCGCAGGCGACGCAGGCGCCCGGGTGGGCGATGATGGCCGCATGTCGCCGTCCCAGCCGGCCGCCAGCCACGGCGGCGTCCCGCCCAGCCGCCTGCAGTTGCCGCCCGGCCCCTGGGCAACGCTGCTGGACGGGCTGTGCGCGCGTTTCCCGGCGATCGGGCGCGAACGCTGGCTCCAGCGCTTCCAGCGCGGCCGCGTGCTGGATGCGCAAGGGCGCGCGCTGTGCGCCGATGCGGCCTATCGCGCCGGCCTGGAGGTGCTGTACTTCCGCGAAGTCGAGCGCGAGCCCGCGATCCCCTTCGCCGAGCGCATCGTCCACGCAGACGCGCACCTGTTGGTGGTGGACAAGCCGCATTTCCTGCCGGTGATGCCGGCCGGGCGCTTCGTCGCCGAGACCTTGCTGGGGCGCTTGCAGCGCCGCCTCGGCGAGCCCTCGCTGGCGCCCTTGCACCGCCTGGACGCGGCGACCGCCGGGTTGGTGCTGTTCTCGCGCGACCCCGGCAGCCGCGGCGCTTACCACGCCTTGTTCCGCCAGCGTAGGGTGCGCAAGCGCTACCAGGCGCTGGCGCCGCCGCTGCCCGGGCTGGACTGGCCGTGCGAGCGGCATTCGCGCCTGGAGCGGGGCGAACCGTTCTTCCTGATGCGCGAGGTTCCCGGTGAGCCCAACAGCCTGACCCGGCTGGAGGTGATCGAACGCGGGCCGCAGCATTGGCGCTATGGACTGGAACCGGTCACCGGGCGCAAGCACCAACTGCGCGTGCATCTGGCCGCGCTGGGCGCGCCGATCCTGGGCGAGCGCTGTTATCCGCAGCTCGCGCCAGCGGCGCCGGAGGACTTCTCCGAGCCCTTGAAGCTGCTGGCGCAGTCGCTGGCCTTCCTCGACCCGCTCAGCGGGCGCGAGCGCTGCTTCCACAGCGGTCTGGAGTTGTAGGCGGGCGGCGGCTCACACCCATTCGCGCGAGGGCAGGGTGTAGCGCCGTTGCGGGCGGCCGATGAGGTCGAGGAAGTTGTTGAACACCGCATCGGCGCGTTGCTGCATGCCGGCGATGTGTTCGGCGGTGAGCGCGCGGATGGCCTGTTCGCTGGTGTCCTGGCCGAGCTCGGCCAGTTCCTGCCGGTAGGCAGGGTTGGCCAGCCAACGCTCGATCAGCGGCACGTCCATTTCCAGATGGAACTGGAAGCCGTAGGCGTTCTCGCCCCAGCGGAAGGCCTGCTGCTCGCAACTGTCGGTGCGGGCCAGGTGCTGCGCGCCTTGCGGCACCTGGAAACTATAGCGGTGCCATTGGAACACCGGTGCGGTCCCGGCCAGCGGCGCCAGCACCGGATCGGCGGCGCCGGCGGCCGTGGTGTGCAGAGGGTACCAGCCGATCTCGGGGCGATGGTGGCGGCGCACCGGCGCGCCGAGCACATGGGCCAGCAGCTGCGCGCCCAGGCAGATGCCCAGCACCGGCTTGCCCTGTTCCAGCATGGCCTCGATCGCGCGCAGTTCGGTGAGCAGGTGCGGACGGTCGGCGCGGTCCTCCACGTTCATCGGCCCGCCGAGCACGATCAGGCCGCGGTAGCGCTCCAGGTTGGGCGCCGCGCCGGGGTCGCGCTGGAAATTGACGAAGCGGATGCGATGGCCGCGGCGGCGGATCAGCGGATCCAGGGTGCCCAGCGGTTCGGCGGCGACGTGTTGGAAGACCAGGATGCGGGACATGGGCGGAGGCGGGGCGGCTTGCGCCTGCGACTATGCCAAATGCGGTGCGTGAGTGGGGAGGGCCGTGGGCGCGGCCCTTCGGGCCAGCTTATCCCGCGAGGCAGGGGAGCGCGAAGCGCGCGCGGAGGGAGGCGGGCTGGCTTGCCGTGCTTGAACGAGAGCCGCGCGGGGCCGTGCGACCTCGTGCGCCCTCATCCGGCCCTTCGGGCCACCTTCTCCCGCTAGGCGGGAGAAGGGAGCGCGATGGGAGAAGGGAGCGGGGTGGGCGCGGCGAGAGGCGGGTTCGCTTCTCGCGCTTGAACGAGGGCCGCGCGGGGCGGTGCGGTTCGCGCGCCCTCATCCGGCCTTTCGGGCCTGCTTCTCCCGCAGGACGGAACAAGGCGGCCAGGCGCGCTCGGAGCCGTCCGGACGCCCTCTCCCGCATGCGGGAGAGGGGTGGGGTGAGGGCTGCTCAGCGCGGCCCGCGCGGCTTGAACGGCTTGCGCGGCCCGCCGTGCGGCGGCTTGCCGCCGGGGCGCGCGCCGTGCGGCCGGAATCCGCCCGGCCGGCCGCTGCGCCCGCCCTCGGCATCGCCCGGGCCGGCCCGCTGGATGCGCAAGGCCTGACCGGCCACGCGCACTTTCTTCAGATGCTCCATCAATTCGCGCGGCATGCCTTCGGGCAGGTCCACCAGGGTGTAGTCGTCGCGGATGTCGATGCGGCCGATGTAGCGGCTTTCCAGGTCGGCCTCGTTGGCGATGGCGCCGACGATGTTGCCTGGCTGCACGCCGTGGGCGTGGCCGACTTCGATGCGGAAAGTCTCCATGCCGAACTCGTGCTCGCGCGGGGCGCGCGGCTCGCGCTCGGCGCGTTCGTGGCGCGCCGGGGGCGCGGCTTCGTCGTCGAACATCGATTCGGCGGCGTTGAGCGTGCGCTCCGGCGAGGGCGGGGTGTACTGGCGCTGCTCGTGGCGCGGCGGACGCGGCGCGCGTTCGGCCGGGGCCGGGCCGTCCTCGCGAGGCGGGCGCGGCTCGAAGCGGTCGCGGCGGTGGGCGCCGGCGTTGGCGGCATTGTCGCGGCGGCCGCCCTCGAAGCGGCGCTCGCCGCGTTCGCTGCGTTCCCTGTAACCGCCACTGCCGCTGCCGCCGTCGCGCTCGCGCAAACCCGCCTCGCGCGGCCGCTCGGCCTGGGCGGCCAGCAACAGCGGATGCTCGCCCTGCACCAGCTTGGCCAGCGCGGCGGCGATCTCCACCGCCGGCACGTTCTTCTCGCGCTCGTAGCGTTCGACCAGGTCGCGGAACAGGCCCAGCTCGCTGCTCTCCAGCGCCTCGGTGATGCGGCCGAGGAAGCGCGCCATGCGCTGCTCGTTGACCGTCTCCACGCTGGGCAGCTCCATCGGCTCGATCGGCTGGCGGGTGGCGCGCTCGATCGCGCGCAGCATGCCGCGCTCGCGCGGAGTCACGAACAAGATCGCCTCGCCCTTGCGGCCGGCGCGGCCGGTGCGGCCGATGCGGTGGACGTAGCTCTCGGTGTCGTAGGGGATGTCGTAGTTGAGCACATGGCTGATGCGCTCCACGTCCAGGCCGCGCGCGGCCACGTCGGTGGCCACCAGCACGTCGATCTTGCCGTCCTTGAGGTTCTGGATGGTCTTCTCGCGCTGGGCCTGCTGCACATCGCCGTTGATCGCCGCGGCCGAGATGCCGCGCGCGGACAGCTTCTCGGCCAGTTCCTCGGTGCCGAGCTTGGTGCGCGAAAACACGATCATCGCGTCGAAGGCCTCGGCTTCCAGGATCCGGGTCAGTGCGTCGAGCTTGTGCACGCCGCTGACCGACCAATAGCGCTGGCGGATGTTGGCCGAGGTGGTGGTCTTGGCCTTGATCGCGACCTCGACCGGCTCTTTCAGGTACGTCTGGGCGATGCGCTTGATCTGCGCCGGCATGGTTGCCGAGAACAGCGCCACCTGGCGCGTCTCCGGGGTGCGCTTGAGCACCGCCTCGACATCGTCGATGAAGCCCATGCGCAGCATCTCGTCGGCTTCGTCCAGCACCAGGCAGCGCAGTTGCGAGAGATCCAGCGAGCCGCGCTCGAGGTGGTCGATGACCCGGCCGGGGGTGCCGACCACCACCTGCACGCCGCGCTTGAGCGCCTGCAACTGCGGGTAGTAGCTCTGGCCGCCGTAGATCGGCAGCACGTGGAAGCCGGGCAGGTGGGTGGCGTACTTCTGGAACGCCTCGGCGACCTGGATCGCCAGCTCGCGGGTCGGCGCCAGCACCAGCGCCTGCGGCTTGGCCTGGGCCGGGTCGATCGCCGCCAGGATCGGCAGGGCGAAGGCGGCGGTCTTGCCGGTGCCGGTCTGGGCCTGGCCGAGCACATCGCGGCCTTCCAGCAGCGGCGGGATGGTGGCGGCCTGGATCGGCGAGGGCGATTCGTAGCCCACATCGGCGAGCGCGCGCAGCAGCGGCTCGGACAGGGCGAGGTCGGTGAATTTCGGGGTGGCGGGTTCGATGGGCGTGTCGGCGCTCATGTCGAGAGGCTCCAGCAGCGCCGGCAGGGCCGGTCGGATGACCGACCAGTTTACTCGCATGGGCGTGGAGCCACGGCTCGGATGCTCCGGCCGCGGACGAGCGGGCCGGTGCGGCAAGGCCGGCCGGGCGGCCGCACCGCGCCCTCCCAAGCGCCGCGTTTGTGCAGGATCGGCCGATTGCCCCGGCCCGGCCCGCAAACGCTTGCACGAATCTGCACGTTTGTGCACGATCCGAATCCCGAATCCCGAATCCCGAATCCCGAATCCCGAATCCCGAATCCCGAAT
>CBIFVU010000234.1:0-6388 GCA_966185905.1 uncultured Lysobacter sp. | reverse complement strand
CCTGGCGGACACGGATACCAACACGGATACCGATACCGACGCGGCCGCGGCCGCGCCTGGCCCACGGCGCGATTGCGGCGCCCCGCCCGGCGGATGCGGCCGCGTCGCGCCGCCGCGTCGCGCCGCCGGGTTTCACCACCGCGTTTCATCACCGCGTTCCACCACCGAGTTTCGCCACCGCGTTTTCACCGCCGCACTCAGCGCGGCTCGCCGGCGATCACGCTGCGCATCCAGTCGCGGTAGTGGCCCAGGCGGACATTGCAGTTGGTCTGGCCGTAGCGCCCGGGCCGGGCGCTGCGGATATCGCCCTGGACCAGCTTCCACGAGGCCAGCCCGGCCAGCCGCCAGCCTCCCTCGGCTTGGATCAGCACCGGACCACCGCTGTCGCCATCGCCCAGGATGCCTTCCAACGGCAGCGAGGACGGCGGCGGGTCGAACACATAGCAAGCCCAGCGCTCATGAGCGCTGGTGATCGTATTGAACGCGCGGCGCAGTTCGGTCCGGTGCGAGGCCTTGGGGTCGTGCCCGGCGGCGCCGGTGCCGGTGGCGCCCTTGCCCAGGATCTTGACCACCCGGCCCATTTCCTCGCTGCCGGCATAGAGCGCGACCGGGGCGACATCGCGCACCGGTTGCGCCAGGCGGACCAAGGCGATGTCGTCCGAGCCGCCGAGCAACACGACGATCAGCACGGCGTCGCCGCTCGCCAGGGCCTGGTCGACCAGCGCTTGCGGCGGCGAGCGGTAGCCCGGATGCAGGACCACGCGTTCCACCTCCCGGGCCACGCCATCGATCCAGACTCGCCCGACCTCCGATTGCCAGGCCACCGCATGGGCGGCAGTCACCACCCACTGCGGATCGATCAGCACCCCATGGCCCTCGCCGGGCAGATCCACCAGCGCGGGAAACTCCGCGGCCGCGACCCGGTACTGGGCGTCATCGACATCCTCGCGAATGACGATGGCACCGGCGGCCGGCGGCAGCGCCAGCAGCGCCAGCAGCAACAACAGCAAGAACAGCAAGAACCTGGACATGCGATGCTTCCGACCCCGCTTGTTCGGGACGCGGGCGGCCGGGACGAGCCCCCGCCGCCTGCGGCTCAACGCGCGCCGCCGTCCTTGGGCGCAGTGCCCAGCTTGGCCTGCCATTGCCGTGATTCGTCGATCAGGTAGCGCCACTGGGTGTGCTCGGCCAGTTGCTCGCGGACGACGGCGAACTTGCGCACCGCCTCGGCCGCGCCCGGGTCCTCGGCCAGGTACAAGGCCTTGGCGCGCACGCCCAGCGCGGCGACGAAACCGGGGAATTCCTCCACCAGGCGTTCGGTGCAGGCCAGGGTTTCCGGATCGCGCGGCCCCGCTTCCAGCAGGCCTTCGCAGTAATGGGTCATCCCGGTCGGGCGGAAGCCTTCGGCCGCCATCAAGGCCCTGCTGTAGGGCAAGGCCGCGGCCTTGCCCTGGGTGCGGCTCAGCGCCCAGGTCATCGCCGCCAGGTAGAAACCATTGTCGGGCTCGGCCTTGAGCGCGACCTGGATATCGCCGATGGCGCGCTCGGGATAGCCCAGCGACAGCAGCGCCCAGGCGCGGGTGTTGCGGAAGTCGGGGTTGTTGGGCCAGAACCGGGTCGCCTGGGACGCCAGGACGAAGGCCGGCCATGCCTCGCCCTTGTCGCTGTAGGCCGACGCGGCATAGCTCATCAAGGTGCCGCTGGGCGCCATGCGCACCACCTCGGCCATCTTCTGCGCATCCACCTCCACCCCCGCCTGCGGCGAGAGCGGGAAGCCGGCGGCCTCGGCCAGCACCGCGCCGAGCACCGGGTTGCGCTCGGTGCGCGCGGCGGCATAGGCCACCGCTTCGCGCATGAGCGCCATCGACCCGCCCCAGTTGGGCTGCGCGGCCATGATCCGGCCGTAGACGATGTAGTAGGAATCCGGATCGACCTGCAGGCACTGCGCCACCGCGCTGTCGTGCAGCGAGCGGGACACGTTGCGGCCGATGGCCGCCAACTGGCTGCAGGCCACCGACAGCGTCGGGTCGAGGCGCAAGGCCTGCTGGTACAAGGGCACGGCCTTGCCGAAGGCCTCGTCCATGCTCATCAAGCGCCGCTGGCTCGTGTGGCCGACCGAGGCGGTGCCGCGCGCCCGGGTGCCCTGGTCCATGT
The DNA here is from genome assembly GCA_966185905.1 of uncultured Lysobacter sp. Classification (GTDB taxonomy): domain Bacteria; phylum Pseudomonadota; class Gammaproteobacteria; order Xanthomonadales; family Xanthomonadaceae; genus Lysobacter. The sequence goes on along the minus strand of CBIFVU010000234.1, from coordinate 4,234 downwards.
AGTGATTGGCCAAGGCCACATGCGCATAGGCGCTGTCGGGCGCCAGCGCCAGCCAGCGCTCGGCGAGCGTGCCGGCCTGCTCGCTGGCGTCGAAGGCGGCCAGGGAGCGGAAGATCTGCTCGCGCTGGCTCAGTTCCTCGAAGTGGGCGCGGTGCAGTTTCGCGAAACGCCGCTCCAGTTCGGCCGCACCCTCGGGCTGGTCCAGCAGCGCTTGGATCTGCTGCAGCGACCAGGCCGGCGCGCGCAGCAAGGCGCAGCGCGCCTGGGCCGCGCCGGGCCGCCATTGGTTGCCGGGCAAGTCCGGATACGCCTTGCAGCGCGCCTCCTCGCCGGCTTCGGCGTCGGCGCGCCATACCTGTTTCCAATAGGCCTTCAACTCGGCTGGCACCGGCACCGGCTTGGACGGCGCCGGCGGCTGGGCGAAGGCCGGGACGGCAAAAGCACAGGCCAGGGCAGCGCAGAGCGCGGCAGCGAGGGGCGAACGCAGGTTCATCGATAGTCTTCCTTGAGGTCCAGGTCGGGGAGGCGGCGCGGCGCGCTCAGGGCGGGCAGCCTTGCGGCGGCCGCGAGCCGTGCAATTTGTCGTAGAGCTCGTATTCCAGGCAGGCCGCTTCCTGCGCCCCGGCCTGCCACGCCGGGTGGCGCTGGAGCACATTCAAGTGCATGCGGAAGCTGCGCACCGCCTTGAGCGCGTCCGGGGAGCCGGCGGCGGCGAGCGCGCGCATGCGCAGTTGCCAGGCCACCGGGTCGTCCGGCGCCTGCGCCACCATCGCCGCGGTGCAGGCCTGCGCCGGCGCGGCCGCCGGCGCCCGTTCCACCAGCGGCCGGCAACGGCGCTGGGCCTGGTCGGTGCGGACGATGGATTCGGCCATCTCCAGCAGCCCGGAGATCGACTGGCCCGGATCGCGTTCGCGCGCCAGGCGCAGGTCCGCGGCCGCGTCGGCGAAGCGGCCGGCCTGCATCAGCGAGATACCGCGCTTTTGCAGGCCCCAGCCGTTGTCCGGGCGATAACGCAGGTACTGCGAGCGTGTGGCCACGCTCGCCCAGGCATCGCCGGCGGCGGCCTGCGCATCGGCCACCGCGTCCAGGATGCCGGCGCTGGGCGCCATGCGCGCGATCTCGTTCTTGCGTTCCAGGGTCATGGCCGGGTCGTCGTGGCGATGCACGACCGGATAGCCCTGCGCTTCGGCCACCAGCGCGCCCAGCATCGGGTTGCGCCCGGCGCGCGCGGCGGCGTAGTCGGCGGCCTCCTGCATCTGCACGACCGAACCGCCCCACTCCGGCTGCGCGGCCAGCATCATCCGGTAGACGACGAAGTAGGAATCCGGGTCCACCGCCAGGCACTGCGCCATCGCCTGTCCGGTCAGTTCCTCGGAGACATGCATGCCCAGTTGCGCCATCGCTTCGCAGGCCGGGCTCAGGCGCGGCTCCAGCGCCTGCGCGCGTTGCAGCAGCGGCAGGGCCAGGGCGAACCATTCCTGCATCTGCGCCAGGCGCTTGGGATCGGTGTCGGCGGCGAAGCGGTTGCCGCGCGCGCGCGCGCCGGCGCCGAGGTAGTGCTTGCCCAGCGCAAGGCTGGCGTAGGCGCTGTCCGGCGCGGCCTGGCGCCAGCGCTGGGCCAGATCGCCGGCCTCGGCGCTGCCGTCGAACACGCTCATCGCCAGGAAGATCTGCTCGCGCTCGGCCGGATCGCGATAGTGCGCGTCCAGGGCCGCGGCGTAGCGCCGCTCCAGGCCGGCCGCGCCGCCGGGCCGGTCGAGTTCGGCCCGGACCTGGGCCAGGCTCAGCGCCGGCGCACGCAGCAAGGCGCAGCGCGCGCGGCCGGCCGCGGCCGGCCATCGGTTGCCGGGCAGGTCCGGGTAAGCGCGGCAGCGCGCTTCGTAGTCTTCGATGCGCTCGGCGCGCTGCACATGCCGCCAATAGTCGGCGTACTGCGGCGGCAGCGCATCGGTCGGCGCGGGATAGCCCTCGCGGTGCGGCAACGCGGGCGGCCCGGCGGGCTCGGCGGCGCGCGCAGACGTCGGGCCGGAAAGCGTCAAGGCGCAGCTCAACGCGAATGCACCCAGGACACGGGACGTGGGTCGCATGGAAATCCTTTTCATGACCGGAGGGCGATGCCGGCCAAGTCTACGCAAGGTCGGCGGCGATTGGCCTGCTTCAAGACGACGCTGCGCCGGGCCGGTGGCCGCTGTCCGGGTCGCTGTCGGCATCGGTGTTCTTGTCGGTGCGCGTGTCGGCGCTCGCGCCGCCGTTCGCGCCGTCGGCCGCGGCCTGGCCCGGGGCGGCTTGCGCGCCTGCATCGGTCCCGGTTCGCGGCCGGGCTTGCGCCTGGGCCGAACAAGCCGCCACCGCCGCCGTCCCCGCAGGCGGGCGCAGCGCGGCCCGCAGGCAGTCCATTTCCGCCACCACCGGATGCCAGGCCGGGTGCTGGCTCAACCCTCCCAAGGCGATCTGCAAACGGGTCACGGCCTGCAGCGCCTGCACCCGCTCGCCGCTGGCCGCCAGCGCGCGCAGGCGCAGGTGCCAGGCGACCGGGTCGAGCGGCCCCTGGGCGGCCAGCGCGGCCGTGCAGGCCAGCGCCTCCGCGCTGGCCGGCGCCTTGGCCACCTGCGGCTCGCAGGCCTGGGCCGCAGCATCGATCCGGGCGGTGGCTTGCGCGGCGATGGCGCGCTCGCGATCGCGCGCCGCCTCGCTGCCCTGCTGCGGCAGGCCTTGCAGGTCGCGCGCGGCGTCCTCGAACAGCCCCATCCGCAACGCCAGCCCGGCGCGCCGCCGCCGCTGCTCGTCGTCCTCGGGCCAGAACCGCAGCGCCTGCGAGCCCGCCAAAAGGCTCGGCCACGCCTCGCCCGCCTGCGCGTGGGCCTCGGACAAGAACGCCAGCAGGCGCGGCGCCGGCCATTGCCGGGCCATCGCCAGCAAGGCTTGGCGACCCTCGCCGGAAGCCGCGCTGCCGGTGGCCGGATAGAGCTCATCGGCCACCAGCACGCCCAGGGCGGGATTGCGCGCGACCCGCGCGCGCGCATAGGCCAGGGCCTCTTCGATCTGCGCCGGCGAACCGCCCGCCTCGGGCTGCGCCGCCGCCAGCATCGCCGCGACCGTGCCGCTGGAATCGGGATCGATGCGCAGGCAATCGGCCAGCGCTTGGCCGAGCAAAGCCTGCGAACCGGTCATGGCGCCGATGCTGGCGCGCGCCGAGCAGCCCATGCCCAGGCGCGGCTGGCGTTGCTGCGAGCGTTGCAGCAGCGGCAGCGCCAGATCGAACTGCGCCTGCATGCGCTGCAGCCGGTCCGGCGGGGTGGCCCGCGTCGGGTACGGGCCTCGCGCCCGCACCCCGGCTTGCAGATGGTGCCAACCCAGCGCGGCCAGGGCGAAGCCGCTGTCCGGCGCCAAGCGCAGCCAGTGCTGCGCGAGCTCGCCGGATTCGGCGCTGTGGTCGAACTGGGCCAAGGCCAGGTAGATGCGCTCGCGCTGCCCAGACTGTGCATAGTGCGCGTCGAGCAAGGCGGCGTAATGGCGCTCGGCCGCGTCCGCGCCGCCGGGCCGGTCCAACTCAGCGCGCAGCCGCGCCAGCGGCCACTCCGGCGCGCGCAGCAGCGCGCAGCGTGCGGCGGCCACGCCGGCCGGCCACTGCTGGCCCGGCCAATCCGGATAGGCCAGGCAGCGCGCATGCAGGTCCCCGATGCGCTCGGCCTGGCGCACCCGCTGCCAATGATCGGCGTACTCCGGCGGCAGCGCGCGCAGCGGCGCGGCCTGGCCCATCCGATGCGGCCGCGCCGGCTCGGCCGGGACTGCGGCGCCGGCGACCGGCGCGGGCGCGGCGGAAACAGGCCGCGTCCAGAGGCCAGCGGCCAGGACGGCAACCAGGGCGCATGCGCCGATGGGCAGAAACGGGGTTCGCATGGAATTCCTTTTCGCTGGGACCGATCGACGCTGATCGCCGCCGCGCCGCTGGCGTCCAGGCGCGCGTGCGCGGATCAGTCTACGCAAAGCCGACCACCGCGTGCGGGCGAGGCGACGGCCGGCACTGGCTCCCCCGGACCGGCCGCGACTGGCTCCTTGCGCACGACGCCGGCGCCGCAGGATGGCGGCCTGTCCTTCGCCGCCGGAGCCGCCGTGTCCCCGTCGTACACCCAGCGGAACGCGAACCGGCGGGGCGGATCGGCCTCCACGACGGTGAGCTGCTCGACCTTCGCGTCCGGCGAGCCGGGCTCGCCGAAGGTGATCGTGCCAGTGC
>CBIFVU010000233.1:0-6391 GCA_966185905.1 uncultured Lysobacter sp. | reverse complement strand
CTGGGTTCGGCTGGGTTCGGCTGGGTTCGGCTGGGTTCGGCTGGGTTCGGCTGGGTTCGGCTGGGCTGGGCTCGGCCCGCCCAGGGTCGGGTTCGGTTCTGGACTGGACCGGACCGGTCCGGTCCGCGTCCGAACCCACGCCCAGGCCCGCCCACGATCCGGCGCCCCGCGCCGACAGCACGGTTCGACCTCCCGCGCCGCCGGCGCTATGGTTCGCCGCATGAGCCTGTCCGCGCCCGACCTGCCGGAACTGCGCCCCTGGATCGCCGGGCTCTGGAGCAGCCCGCGCCCGGCGGCGGCGCCTTCGCATCGGCGCGAACATTCCCTGCCCAACGGCCGCCTGCACCTGGCCGTGCGCCTGGACGGGGCCCCGCTGCGCCTGTACGCCGACGCCGGCGACGCGACCGGGCGGGTGGTCGGCGCAGCCACTCTGGGCGGCCCGCGCACGGGCTACTGCATCAAGGACACCTCGCAGCCGGCCGCCTCGGTCGGCGCGGTGCTGCGGCCCGGCGCGAGCCTGGCCCTGTTCGGGGTGTCGGCAGCGGAACTGGAAGGCCAGCACGTGGCCCTGCAGGATCTGTGTGGCGCGCGCGCCGAACGGCTGTACCAGCAGCTCTCGGCCAGCGCCGACCCGCGCCGCCGCCAATGGTTGTTCGAGCGTTTCCTGCGCGCGCAACTGCGCCCGGTGCGCGCGCTCGACCCGCAGATCGCCCAGGCCGTGGGCCGGCTGGACGCAGCGCCGGCCAGCGCCATCGCCGCGCTGGCCGCGCGCAGCGGCCACAGCCACCGGGTCTTCATCGCCCGCTTCCGCGACCAGGTCGGCCTGGCGCCCAAGCCCTATGCCCAGGTGCGCCGCTTCGCCCGCCTGCTCCAGGCCCTGTGCGCCAGCCCGCGCCCAGCCTGGGCGCAACTGGCGCTGGAGGGCGGCTATTTCGACCAATCGCACCTGATCCGCGAGTTCCGCCGCTTCGCCGGCGTGGCCCCGCGCCAATACCTGGCCGCCGCCGCGGCCTCGCCCCGGCACCTGCCGGTGGCCGCCGGACCGACGCCGGCGGCAAGGTAAATTCCGTCCAATCCCCGGACGCCGCGCGCGGCCACACTGCGGCCCATCCCCTCACGGAGCCCCGACATGGCGGTCCACGAGCTGTTTAGTTATCTCTGCGTCGGCGACGGCGAGGCCGCGGTGGCCTTCTACTGCGAGGTCTTCGGCGCCAGCGAACGCTTCCGCCTGACCGAGCCGGGCGGGCGCATCGGCCATGTCGAACTGGCGCTGGGCGGCACCACGCTGATGCTGTGCGAGGAATTCCCCGAAGTGGACATCCGCCGGCCCGAGCCCGGGCGCGGCCACAGCCACACCCTGCACCTGCACGTGGACGACGCCGACGCCACCGTCGCGCGCGCGGTCGCCGCCGGGGCGCAGCTGGCCATGGCCCCGCGCGACCACTTCTATGGCGAGCGCTCCGGCACGGTCATCGACCCCTTCGGCCATCGCTGGAACATCGGCCACAGCATCGAAGCGCTGGATCCGGCCGAAATGCAGCGCCGCTACGACCGCGAACCCGCTTGCCCAGGGGCCGATGGCTGAGCCGGGCCGCCGCCCAGAGCGCCCCGGCCCGGCCTCACCGCTGCGGGGCCGGGCCGGCGCAGCCCGCTGCGCCCTGCGCCCTGCGCCCTGCGCGCCCGCCCGGCCGGCCCGCATCTGTGCGCCACGTCGCCAATGCCCGGGCCGGAACCGGCCCGGCGCCGAAAAACGTTGAACGGGACACCCGATTGCGGCAATCTGCCGCCGCAAGCGTTTCGTGCGGGGACAAGAACGCAGGGACGCAACGCTTCGTCATTCCAGGGAGTCCTTTCATGAAAGCCAGGTTTCTGATTCCGTTGCTGTTGTCGGTGCCCTCGGCGGCGCTCGCCGGCCAGTGCGAAGACAACTTCACCAAGCGCGGCAACCCGCTGTCGGGTACCGAGTACTTCACCTCGGTCCAGGTCAACGGCCTGGCGCCGGCGGCGGCCATCGGCCAAGTCCGCAACAACGGCATCGGCCGCAGCATGAATGTCCTGGACGAGGACCTCAACGCCGGCACCCTGGTGCTGGAAGAGCCCTCCAGCGCCATGCACCGTCCGCTGCCGATGCAGGTCACGGCCACTCCCGAAGGCTTGGTCACCATGACCCTGAAGCTGCGCAAGGGCGCCTTCGGCAAGGCCGAGGAGATCAAGAAGGGCATGTGCGAGATGATCGGCTCGCTCAAGCCGGGCAAGACCGCGCCGCCGCGCTCGGCCGCGCCCAAGCCGCAGCCGGTCTCCATCACCGCCGAGCGCCTGGCTTCGGAAATCAAGCAGCAGGCCGACGAGAACGCGGCGGTGGTGCACGAGCGCTATCGCGGCCGCGCCTACACGGTCAAGGGCGTCAACGCCGGCGTCAGCGACGGCCGCGGCGGCTATTACTACGTGCTGTTCGAGTCCAGGCCTTCGCTGCTGCCGGGCCTGATCCAGAGCGACAGCGACATCTTCGACGTGCGTGTGCGCTGCCTGGTCCAGCCCAGCCAGAAGGCCTATGTGCTGACTCTGCGCAACAACGACCGCATCCAGATGACCGGCGTGTTCGACGAGTACGACAACAACGAACGCCTGATCACGCTGAAGGATTGCGTCGGCGTGAAGTGACGCCGCGGCCGGCGCGGCGTTCGCCGGCGCCGGTTCGTGCACAGGAAGGGGCCGCATTCGCGGCCCTTTTCTTTGTCCGTCGTTCTTTGTCCGTCGCTCTATCTATGTCCGCCCTCGTCCGCGTCGGTGTTGTCGGCGAGCGGCGGCACGTCGGCCCGGTTGCGCGCTCGCCAGCGCTGGCGAGCCGTCTTGGCAACGCAGCGGCCGGCCGAGGCCGGGCTCAGCTCCCGCAGGCCGGGCCTTCCATCGACACCGAGGCGGCGAACATCGGCACCGCCGCGAGCTGGTTGGCCGCGGCCCGGCGCTTCTCGTCCTCCAGGTACAGCCGCGACTTGCCCTGCGCGTCCAACGCTGGCGGCACCGCGGTGCTGGCCGGCTTGCGCCACACCCGCACCACCGCCTGCTGCTGCGGACAGGCCGCGCTGGGCACCCGGATCAGGTCGTTGAACTTCCAGCCGGCCGCCAGCGAGGGCTGGGCCTTGGCCGCATCGACGAAGCGCGCGCGCGGCTGGCAATTGGGGCTGCTGCGCACCACCGCGAAATCGTAAGGCTGGGCCGCCTGGCCGGTGAAGCGCCCTTCCAGGCGTGCGCAGGCCTCGGGGATCTGGCGCAGGGTATGCACCCGGCCCTGCGCTTGCGCCGGCACCGCAGCGCGCTGGATTTCCGGCGCCGGGTCGGTGGCCGCGCGCGCCGCGGGCAACGCCAGGACCGGGCCCAGGACGAGCGCGAAGGTGCAGATTCTGAGGACGTGGGCGGCCATGGGGGACTCCTGCTGTGGGGCGCGGCCAGCCTTGCACGCATCGGCTGAACCGACTCTTCATTGCCTGGCCGGCGCCGCCCTCCGAGCCATTCGAGCCATCCGCACCTGTCCGCACCGATGCCGCGGTGGCCGCGCGGCCACCGCGGCCGGCCGTGTCACGGCTCGATCGGCGGCAGGCACTTCTTGTTCACGCAGCAGGCCCAGCAGGCGGTCTGGGTGCCGCCGGCCAGCTTGCACTGGTAGATGCAGTCGGCCATTTCTTCGGTGATGCCCGGTCCGGCGGTGGCGGCCGCGCCCAGCCCCATGCCGAACAGGAACACGCAGGTGGCGATCAGCTTCTTGCTCATGGCGTTTCTCCTTGGATTGGAAAGTGGAAGGACAACGCATGCGCACGGCCGCGGCGCGGCCCGCGGGCGGCGGGCGGCGTAGGCAGCGACGCCGGACAGGTGCCGGAACCAGCGCCGGAACACGGGCGCCGATGCGCTGTGCGATTGCAGGCCGCGTCGGCGGCGCTGTCAAACCGGCGTCCGGCGCGACCGTGGGGCGCGTGCGCCGCCAGCGGCCGCAGCGTTGCGGCATCGTAGGGACCAGGGCGCAGCGGCGCGGCCTCGCCCGGCCGCTGCCTGGCCGCTGCCTGGCCCGGGTCAAGCCCTGGCCGGGGTCGAACCGGGAACAAAGCGAAGACGATCCGTGATTGGGGTCGCAGGCCGGCACGCGCGCTGCGCATCGCCGGACACGCCTGTGGGTGCGTGGTTTCACCGCTACGGCGCGTGTGCCATAGTCCCTGCAGTGCCGTGCACGCAACGCGGCCTCGCTGCGATGCAACACGCGCAGTGCGCGACATGCGATGCCGCGACGCCCCACGCGCGGCGCGCGGGCCCCACGCCCGCGACCCAACGAGCCGCAACACGTCGACCTGTTGTCCCGCGATTCCACTTTCTATTTTCGGGGAGGGGTTCATGCTGGAGCAGTACGGTTTGATCTTGGCGCTGGGCTGCGCCGTCATCGCGATCCTCTACGGCATCGTGTCCGCGCGCTGGATCAGCGCACAACCCGCCGGCAACCAACGCATGCAGGAGATCGCCGGCGCGATCCAGGAAGGCGCCCGCGCCTACCTCAACCGCCAGTACACCACCATCGCCATCGCCGGCGCGGTGCTGTTCGTGCTGATCGGGCTGTTCCTCAACTGGCCGACGGCGATCGGCTTCCTGCTCGGTGCGGTGCTGTCCGGCGCGGCCGGCTACATCGGCATGAACGTGTCGGTGCGCGCCAACGTGCGCACCGCCGAAGCCGCGCGGCGCGGCATGGGCCCGGCGATGGACGTGGCCTTCCGCGGCGGCGCGATCACCGGCATGTTGGTGGTCGGGCTGGGCCTGCTCGGCGTGGCCGGCTACTGGATGCTGCTGGGCGAGCTCGGCGTCACCGGCGAGAAGGCGCTGCACGCGCTGGTCGGCCTCGCGTTCGGCTCGTCGCTGATCTCGATCTTCGCCCGCCTGGGCGGCGGCATCTTCACCAAGGGCGCCGACGTCGGCGCCGATCTGGTCGGCAAGGTCGAGGCGGGCATCCCCGAGGACGATCCGCGCAACCCGGCGGTGATCGCCGACAACGTCGGCGACAACGTCGGCGACTGCGCCGGCATGGCCGCGGACCTGTTCGAAACCTATGCGGTGACGGTGATCGCGACGATGCTGCTCGGCGGGCTGATGGCGAGCACGGTCGGCGCCAACGGCGTGCTGTATCCGCTGGTGCTCGGCGGCGTGTCGATCATCGCCTCGATCATCGGCGCGTTCTTCGTCAAGGTGGGCGATCCAGGCAAAGGCGGCGGCTCGATCATGGGCGCGCTGTACAAGGGCGTGATCGTCTCGGCGGTGCTGGCGGCGATCGCGTTCTACCCGATCACCGCCGAGCTGATGCGCGATTCCAGCTTCGGCGCGATGAACCTGTACTGGTGCGCGCTGATCGGCCTGGCCCTGACCGGGGCGATCGTGTGGATCACCGAGTACTACACCGGCACCCAGTACGGCCCGGTCAAGCATGTGGCCTCGGCCTCCACCACCGGCCACGGCACCAACATCATCGCCGGCCTGGGCGTGTCGATGAAGTCCACCGCGTTGCCGGTGATCGCCGTGTGCCTGGCGATCTGGGGCGCGCATGCCCTGGGCGGGCTGTACGGCATCGCCATCGCCGCCACCTCGATGCTGTCGATGGCCGGCATGATCGTCGCGCTCGACGCCTACGGCCCGATCACCGACAACGCCGGCGGCATCGCCGAGATGGCCGAGCTGCCCTCGGAAATCCGCGACATCACCGATCCGCTGGACGCGGTCGGCAACACCACCAAGGCGGTGACCAAGGGCTACGCCATCGGCTCGGCCGCACTGGCCGCGCTGGTGCTGTTCGCCGACTACACCCACAACCTGCAGACCGCGCATCCGGACAAGGTGTTCACCTTCGACCTGTCCGACCACATGGTCATCATCGGCCTGCTGATCGGCGGCCTGATCCCCTACCTGTTCGGCGCGATGGCGATGGAAGCCGTCGGCCGCGCCGCCGGCGCGGTGGTCGAGGAGGTGCGGCGGCAGTTCCGCGAGATCGCCGGGATCATGGAAGGCACCGGCAAGCCGCAGTACGACAAGGCCGTGGACATGCTGACCAAGTCGGCGATCAAGGAAATGATCCTGCCCTCGCTGCTGCCGGTGGCGGTGCCGGTGGTGGTCGGCCTGCTGCTCGGGCCCAAGGCGCTGGGCGGGCTGCTGATCGGCACCATCGTCACCGGCCTGTTCGTGGCGATCTCGATGACCACCGGCGGCGGCGCCTGGGACAACGCCAAGAAATACATCGAGGACGGCCACCACGGCGGCAAGGGTTCGGAGGCGCACAAGGCCGCCGTCACCGGCGACACCGTGGGCGATCCTTACAAGGACACCGCCGGCCCGGCGATCAACCCGCTGATCAAGATCATCAACATCG
>CBIFVU010000232.1:0-6408 GCA_966185905.1 uncultured Lysobacter sp. | reverse complement strand
CCGAGTACGGCCGCCTGCCCGATGCGATCACCGCCTGCGTCGGCGGCGGCAGCAATGCCATCGGCCTGTTCCACGCGTTCCTCAACGACCCGGGCGTGCGCATCGTCGGCGCCGAGGCCGCCGGCGACGGCATCGACAGCGGCCGCCATGCCGCTTCGCTGGCCGCCGGCCGGCCGGGCGTGCTGCACGGCAACCGCACCTATGTGCTGTGCGACGACGACGGCCAGATCGTGGAGACCCACTCGGTCTCCGCCGGCCTGGACTATCCCGGCGTCGGCCCCGAGCATGCCTTCCTCAAGGACACCGGCCGCGCCGAGTACCTCGGCGTGACCGACGAAGAAGCGTTGCAGGCCTTCCGCACCCTGGCCCGCACCGAAGGCATCCTGGCGGCGCTGGAATCCAGCCATGCCGTCGCCCAGGCGATCAAGCTGGCGCGCGAGATGCCCAAGGACCGGATCGTGCTGTGCAACCTCTCCGGCCGCGGCGACAAGGACGTGCACACTATCGCCGCGCGCGAAGGACTGTCGCTGTGAGCGCGGCGGCGATCCGCACCGGCGCGCTGGCCCTGGCGCTGGGCCTGGCCCTGGCCGCCTGCCAAGGCGCGCAGGCGCCCGAGGCCGCGGCCCCGGCGGCGGCCGCGGCTGCGCGGCCCGCGGCCCAGGACACGGCCGGCACCGCCGCGGCCGCGCCGCCGGCCGCCAGCGACGCCCCGGCCGCAGCTACCCCAGCCGCACCCGAGCGGGTGGTCCCGGTGGCGCTGGGCGAGGTCGCCGGCGTGCGCGTCGGCCAGGCCTTCGCCGAACTCAAGGGGCTGGGCGAATGGAAGTCGCACGGCATGACCGAGCTGATCGGCGAGGGCTGCGAGTATTACGACGGCGGCCCGCTGCCGCCGTCGATCTCGATGATGGTCTACAACGACAAGGTCGCCCGTTTCGACCTGGGCGAATCCGAGTCGGACCTGCCGCAGGCCCAGGCCGGCCCGTTCGGCCTCCGCGTGGGCATGACCCGGGACCAGGCGATGGCGCTGTTCCCCAGCCCGCCGGAGTCCAGCCCGCACGCCTACGACGGCGACCAGGGCGAGTACCTGACCTGGCGCCAGCCCGGCACGACGCTGGGGCTGCGGCTGGAACTCTCGCAAGGCAAGGTGACCCAGATGTACTGGGGCAACGGCGAAGAAATCGAACTGATCGAAGGATGTGCCTGAGATGCCCCTGTCCCGACTCCACAGCTGTTTCCAGGGCCTGCAGGCGCAAGGCCGCAAGGCGTTGATCCCGTTCCTGACCGCCGGCGATCCGTCGCTGGAGGCCACCGTCCCGGCCATGCACGCGCTGGTCCAGGGCGGCGCCGACGTGCTCGAACTGGGCGTGCCGTTCTCCGACCCGATGGCCGACGGCCCGACCATCCAGCGCAGCTCCGAGCGCGCGATCGCGCGCGGCGCCGGCCTGGGTTGGGTGCTGCAGGCAGTGGCTCAGTTCCGCCAGGACGACGCCCGCACCCCGGTGGTGCTGATGGGCTATCTCAACCCGATCGAGATCCGCGGTGCGCAGCGTTTCGCCCAGGATGCGGTCGCCGCCGGCGTGGACGGCGTGCTGCTGGTGGACTTGCCGCCGGAGGAGGCCGCCGAGTTGCGCGCTGCGTTCGCCCAGGCCGGCCTGGGCTTGATCCTGCTGGCCTCGCCGACCACCACCGACGCGCGCCTGGCGCAGTTGTGCGAGCACGCCGAGGGCTATCTGTACTACGTCAGCTTCGCCGGCGTGACCGGCGCCGACCGGCTGGACACCGGCGCCGCCGGCGACCGCCTGCGCACGATCCGCGCACGCGCGCGGGTGCCGTTGGTGGCCGGCTTCGGCATCAAGGACGCCGCCGGCGCGGCGGCGATGGCGCGCGAGGCCGACGGGGTCGTGGTCGGCAGCGCCCTGGTGGCGGTGCTGGCCGAGGCCGCCGACCCTGCGGCCGCGGCCCGAGGCTTCCTCGCTCCGTTGCGCCAGGCCCTGGACGCGGGCGCCTGAACGGCCCCGCCGGCCGGCCGCGCCGGCTGCGCTAAACTCCATCGCAGGCGCGCCCGGCGGGCTGCGCCGGCTCCGCTCGACCCGGCCCCGCGGGGCCGCCAGAACAGGAAGACTCCAACGCATGTCGTGGCTCAAGAAACTCATGCCGTCCGGCATCCGCACCGAAACCGTCGCGGCCAAGCGCCGCAGCGTGCCCGAAGGGCTGTGGGAGAAGTGCGAACGCTGCGGCGCGGTGCTCTACCGGCCGGAGCTGGAAGAGAACCTGGAGGTCTGCCCCAAGTGCGCGTTCCACATGCCCATCCGCGGCCGGGTGCGGCTGAACGCCTTGTTCGATCCCGGCAGCACGGTCGAGATCGGCGCCGAGCTGGGCCCGACCGACGTGCTCAAGTTCAAGGACCAGAAGAAGTATTCCGAGCGCATCAAGGCTGCGCAGAAGGCCACCGGCGAGCGCGACGCGCTGATCGCCATGCGCGGCACCCTCAAGCAGCGCCCGCTGGTGGCCGCCTCGTTCGACTTCGCCTTCATGGGCGGCTCGATGGGTTCGGTGGTCGGCGAGCGCTTCGCCCGCGGCGCCGAGACCGCGCTGGAGATCGGCAGCCCGTTCGTATGCTTCTCCGCCAGCGGCGGCGCGCGCATGCAGGAAAGCCTGTTCTCGCTGATGCAGATGGCCAAGACCTCCGCCGCCCTGGGCCGGCTGCGCGCGGCCGGCCTGCCGTATGTCTCGGTCATGACCCATCCCACCACCGGCGGCGTGTCGGCGTCCTTCGCCATGCTCGGCGACATCAACCTGGCCGAACCCGAAGCCCTGATCGGCTTCGCCGGCCCGCGCGTGATCGAACAGACCGTGCGCGAGAAACTGCCCGAAGGCTTCCAGCGCAGCGAATTCCTGGTCGCCCACGGCGCGGTCGACCAGATCTGCGACCGTCGCGAAATGCGCGACCGCCTGTCCCGGCTGCTGGCGATGCTGATGAAGCAGCCCGAGCCGGAGGATGATGCCGAGGCGGCGTGAGGCCTCGGGGTTGGGGATTCGGGATTCGGGATGGCAAAGGCGGGTGGGCGACCGTGGTGCTCGCGGTGCTTCGGGCTGAACTCCCGGCCCGGGGAAGTGTGAACTGCGAAGCGCTCCGTCGCTGCGTTCAGCTGGCTGGCGCCGAAGCGCCGCCGGCTTGCGGCACACTCGACCGCCGGCGCTCCCCCCGAGCCTGCTGCCCGCTCGTTGCGTCCGGTTTTCACCCAATCCCCATTCCCCAATCCCGAATCCCCGCCCCCCAATGACCCGCAAATATTTCGGTACCGACGGCATCCGCGGCCGTGTAGGCGAAGGCGCGATCTCCGCCGATTTCGTCCTGCGCCTGGGCAATGCCTACGGCCATGCGCTGGCGCGCCGCGACTGGCGCAATCCCATGGTCGTCATCGGCAAGGACACGCGCATCTCCAACTACATGTTCGAGGCCGCGCTGGAGGCCGGCCTGGTCGCCGCCGGCGTGGACGTGCAACTGATGGGGCCGATGCCGACCCCGGCGGTGGCGCACCTGACCCGCTCGCTGCGCGCCGACGGCGGCATCGTCATCTCCGCCTCGCACAACCCGCACTACGACAACGGCATCAAGTTCTTCTCCGCCCACGGCGAGAAGCTCGACGATGCGACCGAGGCGGCGATCGAGGCCACCCTGGACCAGCCCTTCCGCACGGTCGAGTCCGAACGCCTGGGCCGCGCGGTGCGCACCCGCGACGCCATCGGCCGCTACCTGGAAGCGTGCAAGAACTCGGTGCCGCGCGGTTTCGACCTCAGCGGCATGCGCATCGTCATGGACTGCGCCCACGGCGCCACCTACCAGGCCGGCCCGCTGGTGCTGCGCGAGCTGGGCGCGCGGGTGGACGCGATCGGCATCGATCCCAACGGCGTGAACATCAACGACGGCGTCGGCTCGACCCATCCGCAGACCCTGGTCGAGCGGGTCAAGGCCACCGGTGCGGACCTGGGCATCGCCTTCGACGGCGATGGCGACCGGGTCTTGTTCGTCGATCGCGACGGCGCGATCTGCGACGGCGACGACCTGCTGTACGTGCTGGCCCTGGATTGGCAGCGCAGCGGGCGGCTGCAGGGCCCGGTGGTGGGCACGCTGATGACCAACTACGGTCTGGAGCGCGCCTTCGAGCAGCACGGCATCGAATTCCTGCGCGCCAAGGTCGGCGACCGTTACGTGCACCAGCAGCTCACCGCGCACGGCGGCGTGCTTGGCGGCGAGGCGTCCGGCCACCTGCTGTGCCTGGACCGCACCAGCACCGGCGATGGCATCGTCAGCGCGCTGCAGGTGCTGGAAGTCCTGGGCCGCCGCGGCGTGTCGCTGCGCCAGGCGCTGGAAGGGCTGGCGCGGGTGCCGCAGCAGACCATGAATGTGCGCTACCAGGGCGATGCGCGTCCGGCCGAGGCCGAATCGGTGCGCCAGGCGCTGGCCCAGGCACAGGCCGCAGTGGCCGGCCGCGGCCGCGCGTTCCTGCGGCCTTCCGGCACCGAGCCGGTGGTGCGGGTCACGGTGGAAGCCGACGACGCGGCCCTGATGCAGGCCACGCTCGACAGCTTGTCCGCTGCGGTGCGCGCTGCCGCCGGCTGATCTGGCAGCGAATGTGCGACCCGGGACGGAGGCCGCGCGAGCGGCCTTCGTCGTTTGCGCGGCCAGGCGCTGTAAGGCGAGGGCGAGGCGAGGGCTCTGGGCCCGCCAGCGGGTAGGCTGGCCTCCGGGGGGCATCGGCCGGCGGCGAAGGCTGGGCGCCCCCATCCCGACCCCACGACGCCGATGGCCGAAACTGCCCGCGCCCTGGCCTGGGTGTCGGTGCGCCGGGCTTGGATCTGCGGGTCGCTGAGGGCCGGGCCCGGCCGCGCGGCCCGCACCTGCGCGGCAGTGCCGGCGCGACCTAGGGCGAACGCCAGCTAGCGACCGCGGCAGCGCGGTCGCTAGCGTGACCGCTCTGCCATCGCGAGGCCTGGATCATGAACGTGACTCCTTCGGGCGGTTCCTCGGCCCTGCTCGACATGCAGCCGGCCGCCCCCAGCGCCGAGAAGGCCGTCCCCTCGGCCGCACCGCTGGTCGGCTCGGGCGAGGTCGAGCACATTCATCAGGGCGAGGGGTCGCCGTGGATCGCGCAGGGGCTGGGCTACGATCAGGCCGGCGGCGCCAACGGCGCGTTCTTCACCACCTATTACCGCGCCGCCGACGGCCAGGACGAGGCGCCGGACGTGCGCCTGTCGGTGCAGGACGGCGGCACGGGCGAAGAAGTCCGCGACGTCTACCTCGCCGGCCCGGACGGCAAGCAGGAGCTGAGCAAAGGCGGCGGCGTGGCGGTGGCGGGCGAGTATGTCTACGTGGCCGACACCTCGCAGGTTTATGTCTACCGGCGCGAAGACATCTACAGCGCCCGCCCCGGCGACACCGTCCAGGCCGTGCGCGTGAATGAAGTCGAGGACGGATCGGCGAGCTACATCAACATCCACGACGGCAAGGCCTACGTAGGCCGCTGGGTCGAGAACCACCCGTGGAAGCGGGCCGGCGACGGCGATCCGGAGGCTCACGTCTACCAGATCGACCCGGCGACCGGGCGCTTCGTCGAGCCCGATGGCGGTTACCGCTACAACCGCGACGACCCGCGCCGGACCTCGGCCGATCCGCTGGCCACGATCCAGACCCCCTACAACGTCCAGGGCATCGCGGTCACCCAGGAGGGCGTGCTGTTCAGCGCCAGCTTCGGCGACTTCGGGCCGGCGCCGAGCGACCTGGTCTGGCAGGACTGGTCGGACGCTTCCGACTACGCGCTAAGCGACGACCGCCACGAGTACGATGTGCCCGACTACAACGAAGGCGTGCAGATCGTTGGCGATCAGGTGTACGTAGCCTCCGAGGAAGGCGCCGGCAAATACGACGGCGAGGGCGGCGTCAACGAAGTGCGCCGCTACGATCTGGACGATATCCAGGGCAGTTGAGGCCCGCAGCGCCTTGCCGGCCGGCGCTCTCGGCAGCGCTCGCCCGGGCCGCGGCATCGCCGGCGCGCGCGGATGCCGCAGGCCGCGCCAGCTTTGCCATCGTCGTCCTCTCCTGCCAGGCCGCTGCGCCGGCCCGCGTGCGTGGCCGGCCGGGGAACTGATATCGTCGCGGACGCATCGCGGCGGGCCTCGCCGCGCAGGATCGGATCAAGGAGGGTGCGATGAGGGAGCGCGCGATGAAGGGGGATGCGTTCGAGGCGGTGGCCAGAAGGGAGCCTGCGCCGGAGCTCGCACGCATCGACGCCACCCGCTGGGCCCAGGCCCGGCCGCGGACGTGGGCAGCGTGCGCGCTGGTCCTGGCCGCCCTGACGATGCCGGCCCTGGCAAAAACGCCCCCGCCCAGTCCGCCCCGGCCCAGTC
>CBIFVU010000231.1:0-6431 GCA_966185905.1 uncultured Lysobacter sp. | reverse complement strand
GGCACCTTGTACCCGCTGCTGGCCGATGCGCTGGAGCTGGGCAAGATCTCGGTCGGCCCGCCCTATTTCGCGCTGATGTTCGTGCTGCTGATGACACCGCTGGTATTGCTGCTGCCGTTCGGGCCGCTGTTCCGCTGGCAGCGCGAGCAGCCCTCGCGGCCGCTGGCGATGCTGGCGCCGTGGGCCGGGCTGGCGCTGGGCGCGGCGGCGGCGGCGTATTTCATGGCGCCGCAAGGTCCGCTGAAGGTGGCCGCCGGCATCGGCGGCGCCCTGTGGGTCGGCGCCGGCACCCTGCGCTTCGCCTGGACCCGCCTGCGCGGCGAGGGCGTGCGCTACACCGCCGAGATGGTCGGCATGACCCTGGCCCACCTGGGCATCGCCGTGTTCCTGGTCGGAGCGATGCTGGTGGAAGGCCTGAACGTGCAGCGCGAGGTCGCCCTGGCGCCGGGCCAGAGCCTGGAGCTGGGCCGCTACACCTTCCGCTTCGACAAGGTCGAGCATCGGGTCGGGCCGAACTACGAAGCCGACCACGGCACCGTCTCGGTGTTCGACGGCGACCGCGCGCTGGCGGTGATGCATCCGGAAAAGCGCGCCTACGCCAGCGGCGGCCAGGTCATGACCGAGGCAGCGATCCAGCGCGGCTGGTCGCGCGATCTCTATGTCGCCCTGGGCGAGCCGCTCGGCGGCGGCGCCTGGGCGGTGCGCGTTCACATCAAGCCGTTCGTGCGCTGGATCTGGGCCGGTGCGCTGTTGATGATGCTGGGCGGCTTCGTCGCCGCCGCCGACCGCCGTTTCCGGGTCAGGGCCGAGGCGCGCGCGGGCGCGCCGCAGCCCGGCGCGGCGGGCGCCGCCCCCGGTCCGCAACCTGCGCCGCCGGGCGCGGGCCCCCTCGCAGGAGAGCCGTACGCATGAGCTCCACTCCCTCCCGACGCGGCAATGGCCGCTGGTTGCCGCTGGCGGTGTTCGCCGTGCTGGCCGCGCTGCTGGCCGCCGGCGTCTGGCTCAGCCGCAATCCCGACCGCGAGAAGCTGCCCTCGCCGCTGATCGGCCAGCCCGCGCCGGCGTTCTCGCTGCCGGTGCTGCACGAGGCCGGCCGCCTGCTGTCCACCGAGGACCTGCGCGGTGCCCCCTACCTGCTCAATGTCTGGGGCAGTTGGTGTCCGGCCTGCCGCGACGAGCACCCGGTGCTGACCCGCTTCGCCGAGACCAAGCGCGTGCGCGTGGTCGGTTTCAACTGGAAGGACGAGCACGCCGACGCGCTGCGCTGGCTGGAGCAGTACGGCAACCCCTATTTCGTGGTCGTGGCCGACTACGAAGGCAAGGCGGCGATCGACTGGGGCATCTACGGCGCACCGGAGACGTTCCTGGTCGACGCCAAGGGCGTGGTGCGCTGGAAGTTCGTCGGTCCGCTGACCGATGCGGTGATCGCCGAGCAACTGCTGCCCAAGCTGGCCGAAGCCGAGAAGACCCGATGACCGCCCAGTGCGCCCGCGCCTGCGACCGCGGCGCCGCGCGATGGGCGCGGCATCGTTGGGCGGCGCTGTTGTGCGCCGCGCTGCTGGCCGCCGTGGCCGCGCTGACGGCGCTGCCCGGGTCCGCGCAGCCGGCCAACGACCCCACCCCGCTGAGTTTCCACAGCCAGGACGAGGAGCGCCGCTTCCACGCCCTGGTCGCTGAGTTGCGTTGCGTGATGTGCCAGAACCAGTCGCTGGCCGACTCCAACGCCCAGATCGCCCACGATCTGCGCCGCGAAGTGCTGGCGCTGATGCGCCAGGGCCAGAGCGATGCGCAGATCAAGCAGTTCCTGGTCGCGCGCTACGGCGAGTTCGTGCTGTACCGGCCACAGGTGGAATCCAGCACCTGGCTGCTGTGGTTCGGCCCGGCGCTGGTGCTGCTGGCCGGCGGCGTCGCGGTGGCGCGGATCGTGCGCGCTCGCGCGCGCGACGCGCGCGGCCAGGCGCCGGCCGCGGCCGGCAACGACGAGGAACAGGAATGGTGATGGCGGTGACGATGGGGCCGGCTTCCACGGCCATGTTCGCGGTGCTGGGCGCAGCCTTGGCGCTGGCGACGCTGGTCTATGTGCTGTGGCCGCTGTGGCGCGCGCGCCCGCGCCTGGGCGCCGGGCTCGGCCTGGCCCTGGCCGCGGCCACCGCCGGGCTGTACTTCGCGATCGGCACCCCGGCCGCGCTCGAACCCGAGCAGGTGCGCCCGCCGCAGACCCTGGCCGAGGCCGTGGCCCAGCTGGAAGCCGAACTGCAACGCAACCCGAACCAGATCGAGGGCTGGCGCCTGCTGGCCAGCGCCTACGCCGCCGAAGGCCAGGCAGCCAAGGCCCGCGACGCCTTCGCCCGCGCCGTGCGGCTGGCCCCGGACAATCCCGACCTGCTGGCCGAAGCGGCCGAAGCGCGCGCGCTGGCGACCCGCGACCGCCGCTTCGACGAGCCGGCAGTGCAGATGCTCCAGCACGCCCTGGCCCAACAGCCCATGCACCAGCGCGCGCGCTGGTTCCTCGGCATCGCCCAGCGCCAGGCCGACCAGCACGCCGAAGCGGCGCGGACCTGGGAGCCGCTGCTGGCGGTGGTCGACGCCAAGACCGCGGCCAGCCTGCGCGAGCAGATCAACGGCGCGCGCCAGGACGCCGGCCTGCCCGCCTTGGCCGACGCCGCGCCAGCGGCAGCGCCGGGCGCGCCAGCCGGCCCGGCCACGACCGCCCAGGGCGCCGGCCTGAGGGTGCGGGTCGAGCTGGCGCCTGCGCTCAAGGCGCGCCTGCCGGCCCAGGCCAGCGTGTTCGTGCTGGCCCGCCAGGAGGGCGGACCGCCGATGCCGGTGGCGGTGGAGAAGCATCCGCTGGGCGCGTTCCCGCTGGACGTGGTGCTGGACGACAGCGACAGCCCGATGCCGACGATGAAGCTCTCGCAATTGCCCAAGGTGCAGGTGCTGGCGCGGATCTCGGCGTCCGGTCAGGCCCTGCCCCGCCCCGGCGACCTCGCCTCGGCGCCGCAGACCGTCGCCAGCGACGCCGGCGAGCCGGTGGTGGTGGTGATCGACCGGGTGGTCGAATAAGCGCTGCGCCGCTCGCCGGGACGCCGCGCCGCGGTTTCTCGGCGAGGTCCGGGGCTGGACCCAACCGGGCCTGACCGAGTCGTCCCGACCCAGCGGGCCTGACCCAGCGGAGCCGGACCGGATGAAGCCGGACCGGATGAAGCCGGGCCGGATAGAACCGGACCGGAAGGAACCGGCCCGGATGGAACCGGCCCCGCCCGGACCGCGGACCGCGGACCGGCCATGAGCCGATAACGCAATCGCAGTTCCAGTCGCAGCCGCGCGCGGCGACGATGGTTTAGGCTGCACCGCGGTCGCCGCGCCCCGGCGCGGCCCTCCCCTCCACGCCCGGGCCGCAGCGCCCGGCCTCACGAGCAAGGCATGACCGAATTCATTCCGCCCGGCACCCGCCACATCGACCTGCCCTCGCCGTTCCCGATGAAGCGCGGCGGCGCCCTGCACGGCGCGCGCATCGCCTACGAGACCTGGGGCGAGCTGAACCGGCAACGCGACAACGCCGTGCTGATCGTCACCGGGCTCTCGCCCGACGCGCACGCGGCAGCCAATGCCGGCAACCTCGAACCGGGCTGGTGGGAGGCGATGCTCGGACCGGGCAAGCCGATCGACAGCGATCGCTGGTTCGTGGTCTGCGTCAATTCGCTGGGCAGTTGCAAAGGCTCCACCGGCCCGGCCTCGCTCGACCCTGCCAGCGGGCAACCTTATCGGCTGGATTTCCCGGAGCTGTCGATCGAGGACGGCGCCGACGCCGCCGCGCACGTGGTGCGCGCGTTGGGCATCGAGCGGCTGGCCTGCGTGATCGGCAACTCGATGGGCGGCATGACCGCGCTGGCGTTGCTGATCCGCCATCCCGGCCTGGCCCGCAGCCACATCAACATCTCCGGCGCCGCTCGCGCCCTGCCGTTCTCCATCGCCATCCGCTCGCTGCAGCGCGAGGCGATCCGCCTGGACCCGCAATGGAACCAGGGCCGCTACGACGAGCAGCACTATCCTGAATCGGGCATGCGCATGGCCCGCAAGCTGGGGGTGATCACCTACCGCTCGGCGCTGGAGTGGGACGGCCGTTTCGGCCGGGTGCGGCTGGATTCCGACCGCGCCGAGGAGGAGCCCTTCGGCCTGGAGTTCGAGGTCGAAAGCTACCTGGAAGGCCATGCGCGCAGGTTCGTGCGCCGCTTCGACCCCAACTGCTATCTGTATCTCAGCCGCTCGATGGACTGGTTCGACCTGGGCGACTACTGCGGCGATCCGGCCCTGGACGGCGACCAACGCCTCCACCGCGGCCTGGCCGCGATCGAGCTGGAACGGGCCCTGGCCATCGGCGTGCACACCGACATCCTGTTTCCCCTGCAGCAGCAGCAGGAGATCGCCGAGGGCCTGCGCGCCGGCGGCACCGATGCCCAGTTCCTGCCGTTGGAATCGCCGCAGGGCCACGACGCCTTCCTGGTGGACATCGGCCGTTTCGGCCCGGCGGTGGCCGAGTTTCTCGCGCGCCTGCCGGGGGCGTAGAATCGGGAGCATGAACGCCACCGACGCCCTGCCCGACCTGGATTTCCCCGGCCACGACAAGCTGGTCGCCGCGATCGACGCCGCCGTCCGCGCCGGCGACGAGCACGCCGTGACCGCGGCCTTGCGCAATACCTTGTGCAAGATGATCCGCGACCGCGACGTGCACCTGCCCGATTGCGTGTTCGAGCCGATCCAGGACCACTACGCCCGGCGCGAGCTGTACCGCAGCCCCGGCCTGGGCTACAGCGTGGTCGCCATGACCTGGGGCCCCGGCCAGGGCACGCCGATGCACGACCACAGCGGCCTGTGGTGCGTGGAAGGCGTGTGGGACGGCGAGCTGGAAATCACCCAGTACGAGTTGCTGGAACGCAACGGCGAGAACTTCCGCTTCCGCGCCGCCGGCGGCATGCACGCCGGCCCCGGCAGCGCCGGCAGCCTGATCCCGCCGCACGAGTACCACACCATCCGCAACGCCAGCAGCGATGCGGTGGCGGTGTCGCTGCACATCTACAAGGCGCCGATGGAGTGCTGCTCGACCTTCCTGCCGCGCGAGGGCGAGTGGTTCCGCCGGGTGGACCGGACGCTGGCGACTGACGAGGCGGCGTGAGGCGCGGGGATGAGTGGCGAGTGTCGAGGAGTGAGCGTAGGGCAGTGAGCGGAGGCCGGAGGCTGGCCGCGTTCATGGCCCTCGGCGGCGCTGGGGCCGGCGGTTGCCTCGCCGGCGTCCGCGACTCGCTCGCGTAACAGCGGCGCCAGCCGCGATCCGGACCAGCCGCGCGCTCTGAAACAGCCGGCCCAAGGCGGGTATCGGCCGATGAGCCGATCCTGCGGCGTTTCGCGAGTCAGGAAGGCAGGCCGCGCCGTCATGGTGCGCGCTTTGCTTCCCTTGGCGAACCCGTGAGGATCCGAACATGAAAATTCCGACGCAGCGCCCCTTGGGCGCCTGCCTGTTGCTCGTGCTGGGCATGGCCGCCGCCGCGGCGGCGCAAGCAGCGCCCGTGCAAGCCTCGCCCGGCGGCTGGACCATGTTGTCCGGCGAGTTGGTCTGGAACTGGTGGGAACTGCCCGACGTCAGCCCGCGCGGCCCGGGCGATATCCGCGGCCGCTGCGCGGTGACGATGCGGTTCCAGGTCGATCCCAAGACCGGGGCGTTCACCGTCACCCGGGAAAATTTCTCGCTGAACTGCTCCAACAGCGTGCCCCAGGGATTCCAGGTGAGCGCGGAGAACTTCCCCTGGCAAGGCACGACCGGCTATGCGCTGGTGAACAGCGCCGCCTCCAAGTGGCAATCGCTGGTACCGAACATGCGCTTCGCCATCCGGGAGATCAACGGCCCGAGCCCGCCGATCCACATCGTCTGTTCGCCGATGTCGGATTGGCATGTGCAGTGGCTCGGACAGGCCACGGCGAACACGATCCAGGCCACGCAGATGTCGACGCCCCCCGGCAGCTTCATGATTCCGTCCTACGGCGATTCTTGCAGTTTCTACCTGCGCGGCTATCTGTCGCCGTCGCAGACCCTCAACCGTACGCCGTAAGCGCGGCTGCACCCTGAAGCGCACGCAGCATCGGACAGGCAAGCGGCGAGTACGCTGCCCGCCCGAGCGCGGCTGAGGCAGGGGGCGCTCGGTCGCCCCCTGCCGGCACGCGCATCGCGCCGACCTGACGCCACGGCGATTCAGGCCGGACAACCCGCGCCAGCCCGCCCAGACCGTCTCAGCGGTGCGCGCCAGCAAACGCACGAAGCGCGACCTCCGCCCGCCCGCCCGCCGAGCCCGGACTCATCGGACACCGCCGCGCACGGCCGCTCTGCTGGCTCGCGCCGGCTCCTTGCGTCCGAGGCCCGAGCCATGCCCGTCTTGCTG
>CBIFVU010000230.1:0-6448 GCA_966185905.1 uncultured Lysobacter sp. | reverse complement strand
TGTACGAGATCGACGCGGTGCCGCCGCTGGCGCTGCGGGTCAAGCACACCATCGAGGCGGTGATCGACCGCTTCCGCCCGCGCGAGGACATCAAGCAGCGCCTGGCCGAATCCTTCGAGACCGCGCTCAAGCTCGGCGACGGCATGGCCCAGGTGATGGCGCTGGACGCGCAGGATGCGCCGCCGCTGCTGTTCTCCTCCAAGTACAGCTGCCCGGTCTGCGACTATTCGCTGCCCGAGCTGGAGCCGCGGCTGTTCTCGTTCAACTCGCCGGTGGGCGCCTGCCCGACCTGCGACGGCCTGGGCGTGGCCGAGTTCTTCGATCCTGCGCGCGTGGTCGTGCACCCCGAACTCTCGCTCGCCGCCGGCGCGGTGCGCGGCTGGGACCGCCGCAACGCCTATTATTTCCAGCTCATCCAGTCGCTGGCCAAGCATTACAAGTTCAACGTCGACGCGCCCTGGCAGTCGCTGCCGGCCTCGGTGCAGAAGGCGGTGCTGTACGGCAGCGGCGATGAGCTGATCAGCTTCAGCTACATCACCGAGAACGGCGGCCGCAGCCAGCGCAAGCACCGCTTCGAGGGCATCGTGCCCAACCTGGAGCGGCGCTATCGCGAGACCGAATCGGCGGCGGTGCGCGAGGAACTGGCCAAGTTCATCAGCCAGCGCCCCTGCCCCGACTGCTCCGGCGCGCGCCTGAACCGCGCTGCGCGCAACGTCTTCGTCGCCGAGCGGCCGCTGCCGGAATTGGTGGTGCTGCCGGTGGACGAGGCGCTGGGCTTCTTCAAGGCGCTGGAACTGCCCGGCTGGCGCGGCGAGATCGCGGTCAAGATCGTCAAGGAAATCGTCGACCGGCTGCGCTTCCTGGTCGATGTCGGCCTGGACTACCTCACCCTGGAACGCAAGGCCGACTCGCTGTCCGGCGGCGAGGCCCAGCGAATCCGCCTGGCCAGCCAGATCGGCGCCGGCCTGGTCGGGGTGATGTACGTGCTCGACGAGCCCTCCATCGGCTTGCACCAGCGCGACAACGAACGCCTGCTCGGCACCCTGACCCGCCTGCGCGACCTGGGCAACACCGTGATCGTGGTCGAGCACGACGAGGATGCGATCCGCCTGGCCGACCACATCGTCGATATCGGTCCCGGCGCCGGCGTGCACGGCGGCGAAGTGGTCGCCCACGGCAGCCTGCCCGATGTGCTCAAGGCGCCGCGTTCGCTGACCGGCCAGTACCTCAGCGGCAAGCGCCGCATCGAGGTGCCCAAGCACCGGCACAAGCCCAACCCCAAGGCCACCCTGCACCTGCGCGGCGCCAGCGGCAACAATCTCAAGGACGTCGATCTGTCGATCCCGGCCAGCCTGCTGACCTGCATCACCGGCGTGTCCGGTTCGGGCAAGTCCACGCTGATCAACGACACGCTCTACACCATCGCCGCCAACGAGCTCAACGGCGCCGCGCAGACCCCGGCGCCGTACAAATCGGTGGAAAACATCGAACTGTTCGACAAGGTCGTGGACATCGACCAGTCGCCGATCGGCCGCACCCCGCGCTCCAACCCGGCCACCTACACCGGCCTGTTCACGCCGCTGCGCGAACTGTTCGCCCAGGTGCCCGAAGCGCGCGCGCGCGGCTATTCGCCGGGCCGCTTCAGCTTCAACGTGCGCGGCGGCCGCTGCGAAGCCTGCCAGGGCGACGGCCTGATCAAGGTCGAGATGCACTTCCTGCCGGACGTGTACGTGCCCTGCGATGTCTGCCACGGCAAGCGCTACAACCGCGAAACCCTGGAAGTCCTGTACAAGGGCTACAACATCAACGACGTGCTGGAAATGACGGTGGAGGCGGCGCTGGGCCTGTTCGAGGCCGTGCCGACCATCGCCCGCAAGCTGGAAACGCTGATGGACGTGGGCCTGAGCTACATCAAGCTGGGCCAGAGCGCGACCACACTGTCCGGCGGCGAAGCCCAGCGGGTGAAGCTGTCCAAGGAACTCTCGCGCCGCGATACCGGCCGCACCCTGTACATCCTCGATGAGCCGACCACCGGCCTGCACTTCCACGACATCGAACACCTGCTGGCGGTGCTGCACCGCTTGCGCGACGACGGCAACACCGTGGTGGTGATCGAGCACAATCTGGACGTGATCAAGACTGCCGACTGGGTGATCGACCTGGGACCGGAGGGCGGCCATCGAGGCGGCACCATCCTGGCCACCGGCACCCCGGAGGAGATCGCGGCGCTGCCGCATTCGCACACCGGCCGGTTCCTGGCGCCGTTGCTGGGCACGCCGAAGGCGGGCGCCGGCGCGGCGAACAAGGGCAAAGCCTCCAAGACCGGCGCGGCGGCCAAGTCCGCGGCTCCGGCCAAGCGCAACAAGAAGACTTCCGACGCATGAGCGATTCCAAGCAGGACCCGCAACAGACCCCGCCCGCCGCCCCGGCGGCGGCGGCCGAGAGCAAGCCCGCGCGCAAGAAGGCCGCGCCGCGCAAGCGCAGCACCCGCAGCCGCAAGAGCGGCGAGACCGCGGCGACAGCGAAGGCCGCTGCCAGCCCGGCCGCCGCGGCAGCGGCGGCGAGCGTGCCGGCAGCCAGCACGCCCGAGCCGTCGCCCGCGCCCGAACCGGCCGTCGCCCCGGCCCCGGCGGCGCTGATCCGGGTACCGATGTCGGTGCGCTGGCGCGACCTGGACGCTTTCAACCACGTCAACAACTCCAAGTACCTCAGCTACCTGGAAGAAGCGCGCCTGCGCTGGATGGTGACCCTGCCCGGCCACGGCATGGACGACCACATCGCCCCGGTGGTGGCGGCCGCGCACTTGAACTACCGGCGCCCGATCCAGTGGCCCAACGAGATCGACATCGAGTTGTTCGTCGAGCGGCTGGGCACCACCAGCGTCAGCGTCGGCCACCGCATCGTCGGCGCCGAAGACCGCACGGCGCTGTACTGCGACGGTCATGTGGTGATGGTGTGGATCCACCGCGAGACCGGCCAGCCGGCGCCGCTGCCCGAGGCGGTACGAGCCGCCTGCATGGCGCGTTGAAGCCCAGGCGAGCGGAGAGGCGGCCAGGCCGGCCGCGCGCTGTCTTCGCCTCGCCTGTCCGGCACCGCTCGCGCCTGCCTGCGAGGCCCCGCGGGGTCTCGCCGCGGCGCCCTGGCCCCCTGACACTGGGCCCGCCTGGATAACGCCAGCAGAGCCGGCCCGGCCAGGGCGATGCCGCGCCGGGAGCCGCGCTGGCCCCGGCGGGAACGCAACCTCCCCGCAGCGCTCAGGGCGCGGCCTTGCGCACCTCGAACTCGCCCAGCAGCGAGCCGCCGTCCTTGAGCGCGAATTCCACCGCTACCCGGCTGCCCGGCTTCAGCGGCGCAATGGGCCGCATCAGCATCAGGTGCATCCCGCCGGGCTTGAGCACGGCCGCACCGTCGGGGGCGATGCGCAATTCGGCCAGCGCGCGCATCTTGCTCACGCCATCGACGATCCGGGTCTCGTGCAGCGAAGCATCGCCGAAAGCAGCGCTGCGCACGCCGACGATGGTTACCGGCGCCGCGCAGCGGTTCTCGATGCGGCCGAAACCGGCCATCATCGGCATGTCCATCGGCGGCAGGCGCACCCAGCCTTCGCGCACCTGCGCGATGCACGCTTGCGCCGCTTTCGGCGCTGCTTTCGGCGCCTGCCTGGCCGCCAGCGGCCGCGGCGCCAATGCCAGCGTCAACGCCGTCGCGAGCGCCAGCGCCAACCCCGTTCGGATGCCAGATACGTTCATCGGCCTATCATACCCCCGGTGCCCGTGAGGAGTTGACGATGAAACACTCTCTGAGCCTGCTGGCCATGGCCTTGGCGGTGAGCGCCTGCTCCGGCGGTCCCGAGCGGCCGCGCGAAGACGCGCCCGCGCCCGCCGACGCCGCCGCCAAGGGCGCCGCCGCGCCCGCCGCCGGCAACGCCCCGCAGACCCGCCTGACCGTCTACAGCGGCGACTACGAGGCCCTGGCCAACGTCGCCGCGGCCAGCGCCGGGATGCCGGGCTACGCCCTGGTCGAGCGCCCGTTGAGCTTCAAGCTCGAACGCGGAAGCAACGCCGTCTCCGAACAACCGCTGCCGCGGGCGATGGACATCGAAGCCGCGTTGCTGCAGCCGCGCAGCCCTGGCGTGACCGTCGGCGGACAACGCTATGTCGCGCCGGTGGCCGGCGCGCGCAACGTGATCGAGACCGCCATCGGCCGCAAGATCAGCGTCGAGCACACCGCCGGCGGCGCCAAGCAGACCGACAGCGGCGTTCTGCTCGCCGCCGGCGACGGCCTGACCCTGGCGCTGGACGACGGCCGGGTCAAGGTGATCCGCAGCTACGACAGCTTCAGCCTGATCGACAGCGACAAAGCCCTGCCGCGCCAGTCCGCGCTGCAGTGGACGTTGGACGCGCAGCAGGCCGGCACCGCCGAGTTCGTGCTCTCCTATCCCATGGGCGGCATGGCCTGGCGCGCCGAATACCTGGCCACCCTGGCGCCGGGAGAGGGCTGCAAGCTCGCCCTGGACGGCGCGGCCCTGGTCGCCAACCGCTCCGGCAGCGCCTTCCAGGGCGCGCGCCTGAGCTTGGTGGCGGGCGAACCCAACCGCCAGCGCCAGCAACTCGCGCAGGGCTACGGGGCCGAAAAGGCGATGGACGCGAACGCAGTGGCGCTGCAGACCGCCGCACCGCCGATGCCGGTCGAGCGCGCCGCCGGCGAGTACCATGCCTACGACCTGCCCCAGCCGGTGGACCTGGCCAACGGCGCCACCGAGCGCATCGCCTTGTTCCCGCGCAATCCGGCGGTGGCCTGCGAGCGGATCTACGCACTGGAAAGCGCCGAGGCCGGCTGGGAGCCGCCCACGCCGCTGATCGACCGCGACTACCGCGGCCGGACCGGCGAACTGCCGGTGCTGTCGAAGGTGGAGTTCAAGAACGACAAGGCCTCCGGCCTGGGCCTGCCGCTGCCGGCCGGTCGCGTGCGCGTGTTCGACGGCGCCGACTTCCTGGGCGAAAGCGCGCTGGGCCACACCGCCGAGAACGTCGATATCCGGCTGGAGCTGGGCAAGGTCTTCGACTTGTCGGCCAAGCGCGAGGCGACCGCGTTCGCGCTGGACCGCGGCGGCCGCAGCATGACCGAAACCTTCGCCATCACCCTGAACAATGCCAAGCGCAGCCCGGCCAATGTGCGGGTGATCGAGGCCTTGCCGCGCTGGAGCGATTGGGAGATCGTGTCCTCCAGCCTGCCGGCCAAGAAGAAAGACGCGCGCCACGCCGAGTTCCAGGTGCCCGTGGCCGCCGGCGGCGAAACCCTGTTGACCTATACCGTGCGCTACCGCTGGCCCCAGGACGTGAAACCATGAGCTTCGTAGAAACCCACACCCACGGCGAGATCGTCGAAATCAAGCTGGCGCGGGCGCCGGTCAACGCGCTCGACCCGCAGTTGTGCAACGCCGCGCGCGAAGCGCTGGAGCAGGCGGTCAGCCACGGCGCCCACGGCATCGTCTTCAGCGGCGGCCCCAAGGTCTTCTCCGCCGGCCTGGACGTGCCCTACCTGCTGTCGCTGGGCGATCAGCGCGATCACTTGTTGCTGGCCTGGCAGGCCTTCTTCGGCCTGGCCCGCGCGCTGGCGGCCTCGCCGGTGCCGGTGGCCGCCGCGCTCGCCGGCCACGCCCCGGCCGGCGGCTGCGTGCTGGCGCTGTGCTGCGACTACCGGGTGATGGCCGCCGGCCCCTATGCCATCGGCCTGAACGAAACCCAGGTCGGCCTGGTCGCGCCCGAAGGCATCCAGCGCCTGATGCGTCGCGTGGTCGGCACTTACCGCGCCGAGCGCCTGTTGGTCGCCGGCCAGATGGTCGATGCCGAGACCGCCCTGCGCATCGGCCTGGTCGACGAACTGGCCGAGATCGACCAAGTCGCCGCCCGCGCCCGCGCCTGGGTGGATGGCCTGCTGCGCCTGCCGCGCCAAGCCATGCTGCAGACCCGCGCCCTCGCCCGCGCCGACCTGACCGAGGCCCTGCGCCCGGAGCACATCGAACTCGACCGCTTCATCGAAGCTTGGTACGGCGCCGATACCCAGGCTGCGCTCAAGGCGCTGGTGGCCAAGCTGGGGAAATAGCGTTTGGGGCGGGGATTCGGGATTCGGGATTCGGGATTCGGGATTGGCGGGGCAGACGTTTCGACGTGGGCCTGCGCGGCGCAAGCGATTCCAGAATCCTGAGGTGCCGGTCTGGGCTTGGGCAAACGGACACAACCGCTTTGACCAATCCCTAATCCCCAATCCCCAATCCCCGCCCCAAAGCCACCGGCCGCGCGGGGTCCTCGATCCAGCCGCTCCAGGAGCCGGTGTACAGCGCGGCGCCGTCGTAGCCGGCATGGGCCATCGCCAGCAGATGGTGGCAGGCGGTGACGCCGGAGCCGCACATGGCTGCGACCTGTCCGGGCGGGCGGGCGCGCAGCAA
>CBIFVU010000229.1:0-6456 GCA_966185905.1 uncultured Lysobacter sp. | reverse complement strand
CCCCAAATCCCAATCCCGAACCCCCAACATGACCCAAGCACTGCCCGTATTCGATCCCGCCGCTCTGCGCGCCCTGGCCGAAGCCAGCGCCGCGGTCGCCGCCGACTGCGCCTGCCTGCGGCCGCCGGCGCGCGCCTGGATCGATCTGCCGCCGCAGCGAAGTGGGCAATTGGAGCCATTGGGCCAGATCTCGGCCGCGCCCGCCCGCGCGAGCTGGCAAGAACGCCACGCCGACGCGCAGGGCTACTGGTCCGAACGCGCGCCCATCGCTGCGCACTGGTATCCCTACAACCGCTGCGAGCTCGCCCGCTGCCGCGATTGCGGCCGCGCCTTCCTGCGCTACGACGAATCCGGCGGCCATGCGCCGCAAGCGCGCCTGCGCCTGCTCGATCCCGATCTGCTCGATTTCACCCCCGCGCCGCCCGCCTGACGCCGAGGCGCCGCCTCGCGCGCGCCAAGGGCCCTTGCGCCGGGACTGCAGCGCGCGCCCCCGGGGATGCGCCGCAGGCGCCCGCGTCTCAGTCCGGCTCGCCCATCGCGCCGTGCAAGGCCGCCGCGGCGTCTTCTTCCAGCGCCAGCCCTTTGACCAACACCGCCGCCTGAGTACGCGAATGGCAGCCCAGCTTGCGCAGGATTGCGGTGACGTGGATCTTGACCGTGTTCTCCGCCAGCGACAGTTCGTAGGCGATCTGCTTGTTGAGCAGCCCATCGGCCAGGCGCAACAGCACCCGCATTTGCTGCGGCGTGAGTTGGGCCAGCCGGTCGGCCAGTTGCGCGTCGCCTTCGTCGCGCTCGGCCTGCTGCGGCGGGAACCAGACCGCGCCGGCCAGCACCGCGCCCACCGCTTCGGCCAGCACCGCCGCCGGCGCCGACTTGGGCACGAAGCCGGAGGCACCGAACTGTTGCGCGCGGCGCACGGTGCGTGGGTGTTCGTTGGAGGAAATGATCACCACCGGCAATTCCGGGCGCTCGCCGCGCGCGTACACCAGCGAGGAGAAGCCCAGCGCGCCGGGCATCATCAGGTCGAGCATGGCCAGGTCGAAGCCGGCGCCCTCGCCGATGGCCGCTTCCAGCGCGCTCTGGCTGGCCACCTCGACCATCTCCGCTCCGGGCGCGATCTCGCCCAGCGCATGGCGCAGGGCCGCCCGGAACATCGGGTGGTCGTCGGCGATCAGGATGCGCAGGGTGTCGTTCACGGGCTACCGCTCCAGGCGCCGCGGCACGGCGGCGCCTGGGGATCGTACACGAGCGCGGCGGCGCGATCGGGGCGCCGCCGGGCCGGCCGGCGCAGGCGCCGGCCGCCGCTTACTTGGAGTGCGCTGCTCGGCCGTCGGCCACCACTTCGCAGTCCTTCTGGCCGGTGGCCTTCTTGCAGGCCTTCTTGGCCTCGCGTTCGGCGCTGGCCAGCAGGCCCTTGCGGTCGGACCAGGCACCGAACAACTGCCCATCGCTGCTCTTGGCGATGGCGCCGTAGCCGCCCTGGAACGGGAAGGCCCAGCACCCCGGCGCACCGCAGGACTTGAGCGCGGCGGCCTCGGCATCGCGGCGGCGGCGGTAATTCCAGCTCTCGCCCTTGGCGCCGGTGGCTAGGTCGTAGGCCACTGCGCCGAACACGTAGTAACGGGTATCGCCGGTGCTGCTGGCGGTCATCACCCACTCGCAGTCGCGGCCGCCGGCGGCCAGGCACTCCTGGATCGCACGCTCGCCGCTGACCGTGCTCACGCCCCAGTGGCGATCGTCCTCGGAGATGGCGATGTAGGCGTAGTCCTCGAAAAAGGCGTAGGAGACGCAGCCGGGGCCGCAACGCCCGGAGACATCGGCCCGGGCCGTGTCGGCGTTGTCGTGGTTCCAGTTGGACCAGTAGTCGCGGCTGGCGGTATCGAAGGCGATGGCGCCGGCCTTCCAGGCGCATTGTTTCTGGAAGATCGGCGTCGCGGGCGCATTGTTGTTGGACGGCGTCATGCCGACCAATTGGTCCACGCAGATCTGCGAGGCGGACGCGGCAGTGGGCGCGCCGGCCAGGGCGAGGGCCAGGCACAGCCAGGGGATGAAACGTTTCATCGGATGTCGTCTCCTTTCGACGGGGTTCGTCCTTGGGGCCCGCGCAGCCGGCTCGGGCGGCCGCGGGGCGTGGGCGCGAGTATGCACTCGCCGGGCGCCGCACGGGAGCGCCCGCGCGGCCCGCCCGCGGCGTCCGGCCTGCCGGCGGCGCCACCGGCGCCGCCGGCCGCCGGGCCGGCCGGGTTTACAGCAGGTGGGCGACGCCGGCGCGCTCTTCCTCAAGCTCGGCGAGGGTCTTGTCCATGGCCTTGCGGCTGAACTCGTCGATCTCCAGGCCTTCCACGCGGGTGTACTCGCCGTTGGCGGTGGTCACCGGCACGCCGTACATCACGCCCTCGGGGATGCCGTAGCTGCCGTCGGAGGGCACGCCCATGGTCACCCACTTGCCGTTGCTGCCCAGCACCCAGTCGCGGATGTGGTCGATGGCGGCGTTGGCGGCCGAGGCGGCCGAGGACAGGCCGCGGGCCTCGATGATGGCCGCGCCGCGCTTGCCGACCTGCGGAATGAAGGTGTTGGCGTTCCAGTCGGCGTCGCCGATCTTGTCCTTCAGCGAGGCGCCGCCGGCGGTGGCGAAGCGGTAATCCGGGTACATGGTCGGGCTGTGGTTGCCCCACACGATCAGCTTCTCGATCTCGCCCACGGCCACGCCGGCCTTGGCGGCCAGTTGGCTCAGCGCGCGGTTGTGGTCCAGGCGCAGCATCGCGGTGAAGTTCTTGGCCGGCAGGTCCGGCGCCGACTTCATGGCGATGTAGGCATTGGTGTTGGCCGGGTTGCCGACCACCAGCACCTTGACGTCGCGCGAGGCGACCTTGTTCAGCGCCGCGCCCTGGGCGGTGAAGATCTTGGCGTTCTCCAGCAGCAGGTCCTTGCGCTCCATGCCCGGGCCGCGCGGACGCGCGCCGACCAGCAGCGCGATGTCGGCGTCCTTGAACGCCACTTCGGCGTCGTCGGTGCCGACGATGCCGGCCAGCAGCGGGAAGGCGCAGTCTTCCAGCTCCATGATCACGCCCTTGAGCGCGGCCTGGGCCTTCTCCAGCGGCAGCTCCAGCAGCTGCAGGATGACGGGCTGGTCCTTGCCGAGCATTTCGCCGGAGGCGATGCGGAACAGCAGCGAGTAGCCGATCTGGCCGGCAGCGCCGGTGACGGCAACGCGGACGGGAGTCTTCATCTGGGTGTTTCCTTCGCTAGTGATCGGGAGGGCGGGCGCCGGGCCCGCCGGTCGATGAGAGGGGGGAGCGGCCTCAGAGGCGGTAGCCCAGCGGCGCCAGGCGCTGCCGGATCTGCTCGGGCTGGTAGCCGTGGATGACATCCTGGCCGACGATGGTCACCGGCACCCCGCGCGCGCCCATCGCGCGCATCGCGCGCTCGCCTTCGGGGGTGTCGATGTCGATCAGCCGGTAGCGCACCTGCGCCAGTTCGAAGTCCTTGCGCAGTTTTTCGCAGTAGCCGCACCACTCCGCCGCCAACATCGCCACGCGCCGGTCGCCGGTCTGGCGGCGCGGATCGTCGGGATGCAGTTCGGCCGGGCGCGGGGCGAACCAGGACGCGGCCGCGCCGGGCGAGGCCGCGAACTTGCCCACGGCCAGCCCCGCCGCGAGCGCAGCGGCGATCAGCAACACGGTGCTCAGGCGCATGCTCGCACTCCGGTGGCCGGTTCCGCGCCGGGCTCAGGCGAGCTCGGCGAAGAACTCCTGGAAGCGCTGCAGGCCGGGGGCCAGCTGCGGGGTCGGACAGGTGTAGCTGATGCGCAGCGCATTGGGTTCGCCGAAGGCCGAGCCCGGCACGCAGGCCACGCCCTTGGCTTCCAGCAGCGCATTGCACAGCTCCACGTCGTTACCGATCTTCGCGCCGCTGGGCTGGTGGGTCTTGCCGAAGGCCACGCTGATGTCGGGGAAGACATAGAACGCGCCCTGCGGACGCGGGCAGACCACGCCGGGGATGGCGTTCATCACGGCCATGACCTGGTCGCGCTTGGCCTGGAACTCGGCGCAGCGCTGGGTCGGCACGTCCTGCGGGCCGGACAGGGCGGCCACCGCGGCGGCGGTGACGATCTCCGGCACGTTGGTGATGTGGTTGGAGTTCATCGTGGTCACCGCCTGGGCGACGACTTCCGGACCGGCCATGAAGCCCACGCGCCAGCCGGGCATGCCGTAGGTCTTGGACAGCGAGTCGATGAAGATCACCCGCTCGCGCAGCTCCGGGCGGGAGTGCACGAAATTGTGGTAGCCCAGGCCGTCGAACACCATGCGGTTGTAGATGTCGTCGGTGATGACCCAGGTGTCGGGATGCTTGGCGATGACCGCGGCCAGCGCATCGATCTCGTCCTTGCCGTAGACCATGCCGGTCGGGTTGGACGGGTTGTTGAACAAGAACACCTTGGGCTTTTTGGCCAGGGCGGCGTCGAGCTGCTCCGGGGTGAGCTTGTAGTCCTGCGAGGCCGGGCACGGCAGCAGGTCGATCTTGGCGTTGACGATCTCGGCGATGTCGAGATAGCTGGTCCAGTACGGGGTCGGGAAGACGATGGTATCGCCTTCGTCCAGCAGCGCCTCGGCGATGTTGTAGATCACATGCTTGGCGCCGATGCCGGTGGCGCAGTTGACGCGGCCGTAGCCGGTCAGGCCGATCTTGGCCATGTGCTCGATGAAGGCGTCCAGCAGTGCGTCGGCGCCGCGGTTGCTGCCGTACTGGCCGCTGTCCTTGGCCAGCGCCTCGCGCACGGCGGCGTAGACGTGCTCGCCGGGGAGGAAGTTGGGAACGCCGATCGAGAAGCTGATGATGTCGCGGCCTTCGGCCTTGAGCCGCTTGGCCTTTTCGGCAACCTGCATGATCGCGCTGGGCTTGGCGCGACCGATGCGCCGGGCGAGCTGGGGCATCGTGGAACCTCGTGGGGTGGTGTACGACGGAGCGTGCGGGGAGTGAGTGCTGCGCGCTGGACGGCGATGGCGGCGCCGCGTCCGCACCGTACAGGCGCGTCCGCAGGGAACGCCGGAACCGCGGGTTCTAGCCGCAAAATGGTAGCACAGCGCCACCGTCCGGCCGTTCCCGGATAGGCGTGCCGGAGTGCCGCTGCCGGCCTTGCGCCGCTCCGGCCTCGCCCCCCTGGCCGAGCCGGCGGACCGCAGATGCGACAAGGGCGGCCAGCGGCCGCCCTTGTCTCCGGCTGCGGACCGGGCGCCGGAGCGCCCGCCGCGGTCACGGACGCGCGTTGGCGTCCAGCAGCTTGTTCCACTCGGCCACGCGCTCGGCCTTGGCGGCCAGGGCCGCGGCCGCGTCGCCCTCGATCTTGATCGACTTGATCTCATCGCCCTGCTGCACGCTGTCGACGATCTGCTGGCCTTCCAGCACCTTGCCGAACACGGTGTGCTTGCCGTCCAGCCAGTCGCAGACGATGTGGGTGATGAAGAACTGGCTGCCGTTGGTGCCCGGGCCGGCGTTGGCCATCGACAGCACGCCGCGCTCGTGGCCCAGGCCGTTGCGGGTCTCGTCCTCGAAGCGATAGCCCGGGCCGCCGGTGCCGGTGCCCTGCGGGCAGCCGCCCTGGATCATGAAGTTGGGGATCACCCGGTGGAACTTCAGCCCGTCGTAGAAGCCGCGCTGGGCCAGGTTGACGAAGTTGGCGACGGTCAGCGGCGCCTTGTCGGCGGCGAGTTCGACGCGGATCGGGCCGCGCGTGGTGTCGAAATGGGCGATCAGGCTCATGCAGCGCACTCCAGCTGGTAGCGATGGGGATGGATGGAAACGGGTCGCCCGCCGACATGGCGGCGCCGCGGCCGATCCACAAGGGGGAGCCCCGAGGATCGCCGGCCCCCGCCGCCCGTAAGAGCGGCGCAAGCCGCGACCCCAAGCCCGTCCCCACGCCCTCGCCGGCCTGAGGCGTTTCGCACCAATTGGTGAGATTCCGAGCAAACGCGGGGGCGCACCCTTTGCCTGGGCTGCGGCGGGATCGCGGCTTGCGCCGCTCCCACGGAGACCAGGGTGCGCGGCGGAGCACGCCCCGTTCAGTTTCGCCGGGCGACTGAACGCAAATCCCGGCGCGACAAGCGTTTGCCGCATTTGCCCGGTATAATGTCCGGCTTCCTTCCCGATCCAGGCGCCTTGCGGCGTCCTCTCGCATGTCCATCGAACGCTTGCGCAACATCGCCATCGTCGCCCACGTCGACCATGGCAAGACCACCCTCGTCGACCAGCTGCTCAAGCAGTCGGGCACCCTGAACGAGCGCGCCGTGGTCCCCGACCGCGTCATGGACAGCAACGACCTGGAAAAGGAACGCGGCATCACCATCCTGTCCAAGAACACCGCGATCCGCTGGACCAATCCGAACACCAAGGAAGTCTGGCGCATCAACATCGTCGACACCCCGGGCCACGCCGACTTCGGCGGCGAGGTCGAGCGCG
>CBIFVU010000228.1:0-6486 GCA_966185905.1 uncultured Lysobacter sp. | reverse complement strand
AACGCCCCGGCTCCCACCACCATCGACGACATCTTCCCCGCCCCGCCGCCGCCGCCGCCGCGCCTGGCCCTGATCGCCGGCGAGGCCTCCGGCGACCTGCTCGGCGCCGCCCTGATCGCCGAATTCAAGCGCCGCCATCCCGGCACCGAGTTCGTCGGCATCGGCGGCGAGCAGATGCGCGCGGCCGGCATGGACACCTGGTTCGACGCCGGCGAGCTGGCCGTGATGGGGCTGTCGGAAGTGCTCCAGCACCTGCCGCGCCTGCTCAACCTGCGCCGCGACGTGCGCCAGCGCATCCTGGACTGGAAGCCGGACGCCTTCGTCGGCATCGACGCGCCGGACTTCAACCTCGGGGTGGAACGCTGGCTCAAGCAGCGCGGCGTGCGCACCGCCCACTACGTCAGCCCCTCGGTGTGGGCCTGGCGGCGCAAGCGCGCGCAGAAGATCGGCCAGAGCGCCGACCTGGTGCTTTGCCTGTTCCCGATGGAGCCGCCGATCTACGCCGAGTACGGCGTGGACGCGCGCTTCGTCGGCCACCCGCTGGCCGACGAGATGCCGATCCATCCCGACCGCGCCGCCGCGCGCGCCAGCCTGGGGCTGGACCCGCACGCGCCGGTGCTGGCCCTGCTGCCGGGCTCGCGGATCGGCGAGATCTCGACCCTGGGCGCGGAATTCATCGCCGCCGCGGCCGTGTTGCTGGCGGCCGAGCCGCGCCTGAGCGTGGTCGCGCCGATGGCCAACGACGCCGCGCGCGCCGCCTTCGAGCGCATCCTGTCCAAGCACCGCGACGGCGAGCGAGTGCGCCGCGCCCTGCGCATCGTCGATCGCGGCGCGCGCACGGTCATGGTCGCCAGCGACACCGTGCTGCTGGCCTCCGGCACCGCCACCCTGGAGGCGATGCTGGCCAAGCGGCCGATGGTGGTGGCCTACAAGGTCTCGGCACTGACCTATTTCATGGCCAAGACCCTGGGCATGCTCAAGGTCGATCACTACGCCCTGCCCAACGTACTGGCCGGGGAGGAAGTGGTGCCCGAGCTGATG
This sequence comes from uncultured Lysobacter sp., assembly GCA_966185905.1. Classification (GTDB taxonomy): domain Bacteria; phylum Pseudomonadota; class Gammaproteobacteria; order Xanthomonadales; family Xanthomonadaceae; genus Lysobacter. The sequence goes on along the minus strand of CBIFVU010000228.1, from coordinate 5,445 downwards.
CAAGGGCAGTGCACGGCGGCCAACCTGGCCGGCGCCAGCCTGCGCTGGCTGCGCGATCCGGCCGCCTCGGCGGCGCTGCAGCCCAAGTTCCAGCGCATCCACCTGGAACTCAAGCGCGACGCCTCCGCGCGCGCGGTCGATGCGCTGATGGCCTTGATCGGCGAGAATGCCCCGGCCGGGTCCGCATCCGGCGAGGCCTCGGGCTGAGGCCTTCCGCTCCGACCGGGCGCCGCTGGCGCCGCCTGCCCCATGACCGTTGCCGCCGACCGCTCCGATCCTCCCGCCGCCGCGTCCAGCCGCACGCGCGCCAGGCCGCGCCTGGTCGCCGGCGTGGACGAGGCCGGGCGCGGGCCGCTGGCCGGGCCGGTCGCGGTGGCGGCGGTGATCCTGCATCCGCGCCGCCGCATCGACGGCCTGGACGATTCCAAGAAGCTCAGCGAACGCAAGCGCGAGGCGCTGTACGAGCTCATCCTCGGCCGCGCGCTGGCGTGGCGGATCGAATGGGTCGAGGTCGAGGAGATCGACCGGATCAACATCTTCCAGGCCACCATGCTCGGCATGCGCCGCGCGGTGGCGGCGCTGGCGCCGGCCGCGGACTGGGTGCGAGTGGACGGCAACCACCTGCCCGCCGGCCTGCCCTGCCGCGGCGAGGCCCTGGTCGGCGGCGACGGGCTGGAGCCCTCGATCATGGCGGCCTCGATCTTGGCCAAGGTCGCGCGCGACCGGTTGATGTGCGAGCTGCACGGGCGCTTCCCGCACTACGGCTTCGACCGCCACAAAGGCTACTCCACCGCCGCCCACTTGGCCGCGCTGGCCGCGCACGGGCCCTGCCCCGCGCACCGCCGCAGCTTCGCCCCGGTGCGCCAATCGCAGGTGCAGGCCGAGCTGTTCTGAAGCCCGGCGCGCGACCGCCAGTCGGCTGAACGCGCGGCCTGTGCCGAGGGTCACGACGACTTCATACCCGCGCGCCCACACTGCCGGCAGGCGCACGCTGGATGCACGCATCCAACGCAACGGTCCGCGTCGATTCCGGTCCGCGACGCGCGGCCCTGCCTTCCACAGGCACGCCCTCCACGGGCCGGACGCGAGGTGTTCCATGCGCATGCCTCATCCCACCCCGACCGCCGAGCCGCTGCCGTTCGAGCGCGACAGCGCGCTGCCGCGGCTGCACCGCCAGCCATACGCCCGCGCCATGGCCGTGGCCCCGGCCGCGCTGGCGGAATTCGACGCTCTGGTCCACGAACTGCATCCCGACGCCGCCCGGGTCGATGCCGCGCGTTTGCAACGCTTGGCCGACTGGCTGTCGGCGCTGCCGCCCAGCCAGGCCCGGCGCGCCATCGACGAGCGCCTGCACTGCCTGCAGGACCTGCGGGCGATGGCCGACGATCCGGCCTGGGACTGCGATCCGGCCTTGCGCCGGCGGCTGCAGCGGCTGTCGGCCTACATCGACCAGGAGCACGACCTCATCCCCGACGGCCAACCGCTGCTGGGCCTGCTCGACGATGCCTTGCTGATCGAGCTGGCCTGGCCGGCGTTCGCCGCCGAGCTGGAGGACTACCGCGACTTCTGCAGCTACCGCCGGCTGGAGCGCCCCACCGGCGATCCGGCGCAGCAGCGCGCGGCCTGGGCCCGCGACCGTCTGGCCGAACTGGCCCTGCTGCAACACCAGGCGCGGGTCAGCGACAGCCACTACGCCAACGGGCGCACGCCCGAGCCGGTGTTCCGGATCGCCTGAACGCCGCGCGCGGCGCGCGGCCGCGAACCGCCGGGGATGGCCGGGGATGGCCTGGCTTTCCTGGCCTGGCCTGGCCAGGCCTGGCCTGGCCTGGCCTGGCTTGGTTTGGCCTGGCTTGGTTTGGCCTGGCTTCGCCAGGGACGGCCGGGCATGGACTGCTGGAGCTGGGCGACTGCGGCTGGGGCGCTGGGCCGCCGGCTGCGTGCAAACGGGAGGACGGTTTCGCCGCTGGGGCAGTGATCAGGCTGCGGGGGCCACCGCCCCGCGAAAGCGCGCACCACGCAAGCCCTTGGTCCGCCGCCCAGAGCCCCGAACCGTCATCCCCGCGAAAGCGGGCATCCAAAACCTGCGGCGCCACGCCTGGATCGAGCCCCCGGCCCCCACGTTCGCGGCAACAACGGCCGCAGGCCGCGCGCACGCACTCCTGGCGGCCGAGCCGCCGCCGCGCCGGCGCCGATCGCCGCCCTGTCAAGGCTTGCCCCGCAACGCCGGGCTGATACCCTGCAAGCCGGCCCGCGCGCCGCGCCGCCTGCGCCTTCGGCGCGGGCCGGAACGGCCGCCGCCCGGCCCGATCTTCCCTCTGCGCGCCCCCGGCGCGGCCGCACAACCGGTACGCATGTCCGCTCCCTTCGTCCATCTCCATCTGCACAGCGAATACTCGCTGGCCGACTCGACCATCCGCATCGGCGAACTGGTCAAGCGCTGCGTCGCCCTGGGCCAGCCCGCCGTGGCCCTGACCGACCTCGACAACATCTTCGCCGCGGTCAAGTTCTACAAAGCCTGCGAAGGCGCCGGCATCAAGCCGATCATCGGCGCCGACGTGCACCTGGCCGACGGCAACGAGACCGCCTCGCGCCTGACTCTGCTGTGCCGCGACCGCGGCGGCTACCTGAGCCTGTCGCGCCTGCTCAGCCGCGCGTGGATGGAGGGCCACCGCACCGAAGGCGTGGTGCTGCGGCCGGAATGGTTGCGCGAGGACAACGAAGGCCTGTTCGCCCTGGCCGGCCGGCTCAGCCTGGCCGGGCGCCTGGCCGCCGGCAATCGCCACGAACTGGCCCATGCCTGGCTGGTGGACTGGCAGGGCGTGTTCGGCGACCGCCTGCACCTGGAAGTCACCCGCACCCAGCGCGACGGCGAGGACGCCTTCAACGCCTTCGCCGTGCAGGCCGCCGGCAAGCGCGGCCTGCCGCTGGTGGCCAGCAACGACGCCCGCTTCCTCGACGCCGAAGGCTTCGAGGCGCACGAGGCGCGCGTGTGCATCGCCTCCGGCCGCGTGCTCGACGACCCCAAGCGCCCGCGCGACTACAGCGCCGAGCAATACCTCAAGTCCAGCGAGCAGATGGCCGAGCTGTTCGCCGACCTGCCCGACGCGGTCGACAACGCCCTGGCCCTGGCCACGCGCTGCAACGTCGAGCTCAAGCTCGGCGAATACGCGCTGCCGGCTTTCCCGGTGCCCAGCGAGCACACCCTGGAAAGCTGGATCCGCAGCCAGGCCCGCGAAGGCCTGGCCAAGCGCCTGGAGAAGAACCCGCTCGCCCCGGGCAAGACCCGCGAGGAGTACGACCAGCGCCTGGAAGTGGAGCTGGACGTCATCATCAAGATGGGCTTCCCCGGCTACTTCCTGATCGTGGCGGACTTCATCAACTGGGCCAAGGACCACGAGATTCCGGTCGGCCCGGGCCGCGGTTCCGGCGCCGGCTCGCTGGTGGCCTGGGCGCTGGGCATCACCGACCTGGATCCGCTGCCCTACGACCTGCTGTTCGAGCGCTTCCTCAATCCCGAACGCGTGTCGATGCCCGACTTCGACATCGACTTCTGCATGGACCGGCGCGACGAGGTCATCGACTACGTCGCGCGCAAGTACGGCCGCGACCGCGTCTCGCAGATCATCACCTACGGCACCATGGCGGCCAAGGCGGTGGTGCGCGACGCCGGCCGGGTGCTCGGCCACCCCTACGGTTTCGTCGACGGCATCGCCAAGCTGATCCCCAACACCTTGGGCATTTCGCTGGACGATGCGCTGGGCGAATCCGAGGCGGCGGCCAAGAACCCCGAGCTGGCCTCGGCCGACCTGATCCAGCGCTACCGCACCGAAGACGACGTGCGCGACCTGCTGGACCTTGCGCGCAGCCTGGAAGACCTGACCCGCAACGCCGGCAAGCACGCCGGCGGCGTGGTGATCGCGCCCTCGCCGCTGTCGGACTTCTGCCCGCTGTTCGCCGAACACGACGGCGAGGGCCGCGGCCGCAACCCCGTGACCCAGTTCGACAAGGACGACGTGGAAGCCGTCGGCCTGGTCAAGTTCGACTTCCTCGGCCTGCGCACGCTGACCATCATCGACTGGGCGGTGCGCGCCATCAACAAGCGCCGGGCGAAGGAAGGCCAGGGCCCGCTGGACATCAACGCGCTGGAGCTGACCGACAAGGAAACCTACGAGCTGTTCGCGCGCGGCGACACCGTGGCCGTGTTCCAGTTCGAATCGCGCGGCATGCGCGAGCTGCTCAAGCGCGCCAAGCCCGACACCTTCGAGGACATCATCGCCCTGGCCGCGCTGTTCCGGCCCGGCCCGCTGGGCTCGGGGATGGACAAGGACTGGGTCGACCGCAAGCACGGCAACGCCGAGGTCACCTACCCGCACGACTCGCTCGAGGCGGTGCTTTCGCCCACCTATGGCGTGATCGTCTACCAGGAACAGGTGATGCAGATCGCCCAGGTCCTGGCCGGCTACACCCTCGGCGGCGCGGACATGCTGCGCCGCGCGATGGGCAAGAAAAAGCCCGAGGAGATGGCCAAGGAGCGCGCCAAGTTCGAGGCCGGCTGCGCCGAGCGCGGCATCGAGGCCCGGCAGGCCAGCCCGATCTTCGACTTGATGGAGAAGTTCGCCGAGTACGGCTTCAACAAGTCGCACTCGGCCGCCTATGCGCTGGTGGCCTACCAGACCGGCTGGCTCAAGCGCCACTACGGCGCCGAGTTCATGGCCGCGACCTGCTCGTCGGACATGGACAACACCGACAAGGTGGTCAATTTCCTCGACGAAGCGCGGGTGATGGGCATCACCGTGCTGCCGCCGCACGTCAACGAATCGGAGTACATGTTCGAGGCGATCGACGCCAAGACCATCCGCTACGGCATCGGCGCGGTCAAGGGCGTGGGCCGCGGCGTGTGCGAGGCGATCGTGGAGGCGCGCCGCGCCGGCCCGTTCGTCGATCTGCTCGACTTCTGCAAGCGCGTGGACAGCGGCAAGCTCAACCGCCGCGCGCTGGAAGCGCTGGCCCATGCCGGCGCGCTCGACGGCCTGGGCAAGAACCGCGCGAGCCTGATGCTGCAACTGCCCGAAGTGCTCAAGGCCACCGACCAGATGGCCAAGGAGCGCGCGGCCGGCCAGGTCTCGCTGTTCGGCGGGTTCGAGGCCGCCGCGCCGGCCCTGCACCTGGACCTGCCCGAGTCGGAAGAATGGCCGCTGAGCCAGATCCTGCACGGCGAACGCGAGACCTTGGGCCATTACCTCAGCGGCCATCCCTTCGACCCCTATCGCGACGAACTGCGCGGCCTGGTCGGCAACGACCTGGGCGAACTGGAGGCGATGTGGGAAAAGCGCCCCGAGAGCGCGCGCGGCGGCTGGCGCCCCGAGCTGGAAGTGATCGTCGCCGGGCAAGTGGTCGGCCTGCGCAAGAAGGGCGACAGCCAGATGTTCGTGCAGATCGAGGACG
>CBIFVU010000227.1:0-6573 GCA_966185905.1 uncultured Lysobacter sp. | reverse complement strand
TCGCCGCGCACTTCCTGCACCTTGCCGTTCGCGTCGGTGATCACCCAGTGCCGCGAGAGCAGGCGCGCGGCGATGCTGCCGGCGTTGCGGATGTGGATGGTGTAGGCGAACACGTAGCGGTCCTGCTCCGGCTCGGACTGGTCGTCCAGGTAGCGGGTCGCGACGTCGATGGCGAAGGTGTAGTCGGGGCGGTGTTCCATGGCGGCAGTTTAAGCAAAGCAGGGATGAAGCGGGAATGAGTCTTGCTGGAGACAACGTGCGCTGCGGCGCGAGCGGACACCGCCGGTCGGAAGGCGGGCGGCCGCGCCCGGCCGGTGGGGCTGCGGGAAGGGCGGCTCGGGCCGCGCTCAGTCGCCGTCGTCGCCGGCCGCGCCGGTGTCCGGCGGCACCTGGCCGGAGGCGGCCAGGGCATTGGCCAGGGCGATGAAGCCGGCGACCTCGATTTGCTCGGCGCGCGCGTCCGGGCGCAGCCCGGCGGCCTGGATCGCGGCGCTGTCGCAGACCTGCGAGAGCGCGTTGCGCAAGGTCTTGCGGCGCTGCCCGAAGGCGTCGCGGACCACCCGCGCGAACAGCGCGCGGTCGGCCACGGCGACCCGCTCGCGCGGGTGCGGGATCATCCGCACCACCGCCGAGTCCACCTTCGGCGGCGGCCGGAACGCGCCGGGGGCCACGTCGAACAGGGCGATCACCTGGCAATAGGCCTGCAGCATCACGCTCAAGCGGCCGTAGATCTTGCTGCCGGGGCCGGCGGCCATGCGGTCGACCACTTCCTTCTGCAGCATGAAGTGCATGTCCACGATCGAGGCGGCGTGCTCCAGGGCGTGGAACAGGATCGGCGAGGACAGGTTGTAGGGCAGGTTGCCGACCAGGCGGATCGGGCCGCCGTTGTGGGCCAGGGCGCTGAAATCCACGGTCAGTACGTCGCGATGGATCACCTCCAGCGTGCCGTGCGCGCGCGCGCCCTCGGTCAGCGGGAAGATCAGGTCGCGGTCGAACTCGATCACGGTCAGCTCGCCATGGCGGTCGAGCAGGGGGAAGGTGATCGCGCCCTGGCCGGGGCCGATCTCGACCAGGCGGTCGCCGGGGCGCGGATCGATGGCGTGGACGATCTTGTCGATGATCCCGCGCTCGTGCAGGAAGTGCTGGCCCAGGTGCTTCTTGGCCTCGGGCTTGAAGCCCTTGGCGTGGGTCTTGGCGGTGCCGGTCATGGTCAGGCTCCGGGCGGGCGGCGGGTGAGGGCGATGCGGGCGCAGGCCTGCGCCGCGGCGATCAGGCTGGACGGGTCGGCCAGGCCGCGGCCGGCCAGGTCCAGGGCGGTGCCGTGGTCCACCGCCACGCGTGGGTAGGGCAGGCCCAGGGTCAGGTTCACCGCGCGCTCGAAACCGCTGTACTTGAGCACCGGCAGGCCTTGGTCGTGGTACATGGCCACCACCGCGTCGAGCTCGCGCAAGCGCGCCGGCAGGAAGGCGGTGTCGGCCGGCAGCGGGCCGGTCAGGTCCAGACCTTCGGCGCGCAGCGCCGCCAGCACCGGCTCGATCACCTCGATCTCCTCGCGGCCCAGGTGGCCGGCCTCGCCGGCGTGCGGGTTCAGGCCGAGCACGCCGATGCGCGGCCGGGCCAGGCCGAAGTCGGCGCGCAGGGCCGAATCGACGATGCGCAGGGTACGCGCCAGCGGCTCGGGCGCGATCGCGTCGGCGACTGCGCGCAACGGCAGGTGGGTGGTGGCCAGAGCGACCCGGACGATGTCGTTGGCCAGCATCATCACCACCTCGCAGCCGGCCTGGCCGGCCAGCAGCTCGGTGGTGCCGGTGTAGGCGATGCCGCCCTGGTTGATCGCGGCCTTGTGCACCGGGCCGGTGACCAGGCCGTCCAGGCGGCCGTCCAGGCAGGCTTGGGCCGCCTGGAGCAGGGCCTGGATCACCGCCGCGGCATTGGCCGGCTCGGGCGTGCCGAAGGCCGGCTGCACCGGGTTGAGGATCTCGACCACGGCCACTTCGCCCGGCGCGCGCGAAGGGCGGTCGGGCGGCAGCAGGGCCAGGGGCAGGGCGAGGGCGTCGGCGGCGGCGCGCAGGCTGCGCGGGTCGGCGTAGCAGATCAGGTCGTAGTCGCGCGGCTGCTGCAGCAGCCGCACGCACAGCTCCGGCCCGACGCCGGCCGGCTCGCCCGGCACCAGCGCGAGCCGGGGCGGGGTCACGTCAGCCGCCCTGGGTGGGCAGGGTCGTCTCGGTGCCGGGCTGGTTGCCCTCGGAGCCCTTGCCAACGCGGAAGTCGACATAGGCTTCGCCGCGCTTCTCGCGCAGGAAGCGGTTCCACTCTTCCTCCAGCTTGCGCCGGCCGATGGTCTCCTGGACCTGGGCGCGCTTGCTCTGCTGGGAGACGTCGCTCTCGCGCGTGCCCAGCAACTGGACGATGTGGTAGCCGGCCTGGGTGTGCACCGGCTGGGAGATCTCGTTCTCGCCCAGCGCGGCCACCGCGGCGCCGAACTCGGGGCCGAACTCGTCGCGCATGAACCAGCCGATGTCGCCGCCCTTGCTCTGGCTGCCCAGGTCTTCGGAGCTTTCCTTGACCACGTCCTCGAACTTGGCGCCGCCGGCGATGCGCGCGCGCAGGGTCTCGGCCTTGGCCTTGGCCTGGGCTTCGCTGACGTTGTCGCCGGCGCGCACCAGGATATGGCGGGCGTGGTACTGGGTGACCATCTGCGGGCCGCCCTGGGAGGCGTCGCGCACTTCCACCAGCTTGAGCAACTGGAAGCCGCTGGGGCCGCGCATCGGGTCGGTGACCTGGCCGGCCTTCATCGACTTCATCAGCTCGGCGAACGCGGCCGGGATCTCGTCCATGCTGCGCCAGCCCAGGTCGCCGCCTTCCAGCGCGTTGGGGCTGTCGGAATAACGCACGGCGGCGGCGTTGAAGTCCATCTCGCCCTTGTCGATCAGCGCCTTGACGCCCTCGACCTTCTTCTGCGCGGTGGCGATCTGCTCGGGCGTGGCGCCCTCGGGCAGGGCGACCAGGATGTGGGCCAGATGGTACTGGGTGCCGGAGTTGGCCTGCGCGGTCAGGGCGGCGTCGATCTCGGCATCGCTGACCGACACGCGGGTCTGGGCGAAGCGCTGGCGCAGGCGCTGGACCAGCAGCTCGTCGCGGATGGACTTGCGGAAGTCGGCGTAGGAGCTGCCGTCGCGGGCCAGCTGCTGGCGCAGTTGGTCCACGCTGATGCGGTTGGACTGGGCGATGTTGCCGATGGCCTGCTCGATCTCCTGGTCGGTCACGCGCACGCCGGTGCCCTCGGCCTGGGCGACCTGGATCTTGAGCAGGATCAGGCGCTCGAGCACCTGCCGTTCGAGCACGTCGCGCGGCGGCAACTGCTCCGAGCGTCCGGCGTACTGCGAGACGATGTTGCCCACCGCGCGGTCGAGCTCGGTCTTGAGGATCACGTCCTCGTCCACCACGGCGGCGATGCGGTCGATCGGCTGCAGTTCCTGCGCCCAGGCGGGCGTGGCCAGGGCCAGGCCGGCGGCGAGCAGGCCGGCCAGCAGCGGACGCGCCAGGGACGGACGAGCGGAGCGGTTGTTCATAGGGTCGGGTCGAGGATGGGGTCGGCGTTGTTGCCGCGGTTCTCGCGGCTTACCGTGGGAGACGGCGGCGCCAGGTACAGGTCGTCGCGGTTGTAGCCGAGAATAGCACGGCGCAAAACGCGCTCCGTGTTCTGGCCGGCCGAGCCTAGGCCCTTGAGTTCGAACTCGACCTGAAAGGAGCTGTTCAGGTCTTCGGAGCGGTTGCGCTGGTAGCGCCGGGCGATGGCGCGCACGGCCAGGCAGCAGCTTTCCCACTGCACGCCGGCGATCTGCTCCAGCGGGCGCTTGTCCTTGATCGAGTAGTAGTAGCGGCCGACCACGCTCCAGTTGTCGTTGATCGGGTACAGGAAGGAGAAGTCGGCCTGCTCGTACTGGTCGCGCAGCTCGCGGTCCGCGTCCGGGGCCACGCCCAGGTTGCGGCGGTAGCGGTAGGCCAGGTTGACCACGCCGTTGTTGCCGAACAGGTAGCGCGCGCGCAGGCTGGCCACGTCCTCGCTGCGCAGGCGCGGGTCCCACTGGTAGGTGGCGTTGATGGTCCAGCGGTCGCTGGGCGAGACGCTGACGTCGGCCACCCAGGCCGACTTGCCCTGCTTGATCGGCTGCTCGGCGCCGGCGACCACGCGGATGTCGTCGAAGTACTGGATCTGGCCGATGCTCGCGGCCAGGCGCTCGCGGCCGTCGTCCTCGCTGATCAGGCGGGTGGTCAGGGCGGTGGTGAGCTGGTTGGCGTCGGTCTGGCGGTCGGCGCCGGAGTAGCGGTTGTCGCGGAACAGCGCGCCCCAGCTGAAGGACATCGGGTTGGTGTCGAACAGCGGCATGCCGGCCTGGTCGCGGTAAGGCGCGCGCAGGTAGAACACGCGCGGCTCCAGGGTGTGCAGGTAGCTCTCGCCGCGGATCTGGGTGTGGCGGTCGAAGTACATGCCCGCGTCGATGGAGGTGATCGGCAGGCTGCGCGAGGGCGACTTGTCGTAGAAGCCGCGGATCTGCGCTTCGGTCGGGTCGCCGCCGATGCCCTGGGAAGCGTTGTAGGCGCGCGCGCGGTCGGTGGCGATCTGGCGGGCCAGGCCGCCTTCCAGCTCGTAGGCGGTGTAGCGGTAGGCCAGCTTGGGCCGGATGAACCAGGCCGCGCCCTCCAGCGGGAGGCTGATGTAGGGCTTGATGTCGAAGCGGCTGCCGCCCGGCATCTCGGTGCGCAGGCCCGGCGGCGCGGCCGGATCGCCGGGGGTGAACTTGATGTCGGCGTGCTGGAAGCGCACGGCCTCGCTGTCCACGCCGGTCTCGACCCAGCGGTTCCAGGGCTGGGCCCAGTGGAAGGTCGCGCGCGGCAGGCGGTCGTAGGCCAGCGAGCGCTCGGTCAGGGTGAAGTCGGCCAACTGGTTGTGGTCGGCGATGACGCTGGCGTCCCAGTAGCGGCCGCGGCCGTACAGGCCGACTTCGCTGCGCAGGGAGATTTCGGACTGGCCGTACAGGCTGTTGCTGAAATCCTGCAGGTAGTACTTGTCGCTGACCCAGGCCAGGTTGGCGCCGGCGTACCAGGCCCCGTCCAGGCGATGGGTGGCCTTGAGCGCGAACTCGCCGCGGTTGTTCTTGGGCAGGCGGTCGGCGGGGATCGGGAACAGCCGGCCCTGCGGATCGTCGCGGCGGTAGTCGGTATAGCGCTCGGGGTCGTTGCGCGGCAGGTCGTCGCGCGGCATCCAGGTGCCGGAGACCTCGCCCGAGCCGTTCTCGTACAGCCAGCGGAACTCGCCGCCCAGGGCCACGCCGCGCTTGCTCATGTAGCGCGGGAACAAGGTCGCGTCGTAGTTGGGCGCCAGGTTGAGGTAGATCGGCTGGCGCCAGTCGAAGCCGTTCTTGCCGGACATGCCGATGTTGGGATACAGCAGGCCGGTGCGGCGGCGGTCGTCGATGGGGAACATGAACCACGGCATGTACAGCACCGGGATCTTGCCCACGCGCAGGGTCGCGTTGCGGGCCACGCCCATGCCTTCGGCGGTGTCCAGGTCGATGCGCCGGGCGCGCAGTTCCCACACCCGCTGGTTGGGAGCGCAGGTGGAATAGGTCGAGCTGTGCAGCGAGCCCTTGGCGCCGTCCAGGTCGATGCGCTCGGCGCCGCCGTTGCCGCGGCGCGAGGTCAGCTGGTACTCGACGTCGTCGATGCGGTGCTTGTCGGCGTTCTGGTCGCCCTCGGCGTGCTCGGCGACCATGCGCATGCTCGAGTCCTGGTAGCGGACATGGCCCTCGGCGGTGTACTTGCCCGACTCCTGGTTGTAGCTGAGCTTGTCGGTGCCCAGGAACTGGTCGCCGCGGGTCAGCCGGACATTGTCCTGGACCACGATGTTCTCGTCGGTGCCGGCCCGCTGCAGGGTGCCGCCGTCTATGTCGGTGGGCTGCTCGGCGCGCTGTTCGGCGGTGCCCGAGGGCGCGGGGGCATCGTCGAAGGACGGCACCGCGTCGATCAGCGGGCACAGTCCCCAGTTCTCGTTGTCGTCCGCCGCGTGAACGGGCAGGGCGATGGCGATGCACAGCGACAACGGGAGCAGGCGGAGGGGTTTGCGCACGCGAGCATCCGGTGGACGGAAAAACGGCGGTTAGCTTGCCGTATCCCTTGCAAGCGGGCAACGCGAGCGCCATCTAGGCGGCATCGGCGTTCATCTTCCCGGAACGCCGCAGGCCCAACCCGAGGAGCCCATGAGCCCGTCTTCCCGTCCCGACCCGGCCCCGGTCGCCAAGAGCGAAGCTGAATGGCGCGAACAGCTGAGCCCGGAGCAGTACGCAGTCTGCCGCTGTTCGGCCACCGAACGCGCCTTCACCGGCCGCTACTGGAACCACAAGGAGGCCGGCACCTACACCTGCGTGGCCTGCGGCGAGCCCCTGTTCTCGTCCGAGGCCAAGTACGACTCCGGCAGCGGCTGGCCCAGCTACTGGCAGCCGCTCAGCCCGCAGGCGGTCAGCGAGCACGCCGACGAGAGTCACGGTATGCGCCGGATCGAGGTCAAGTGCG
>CBIFVU010000226.1:0-6600 GCA_966185905.1 uncultured Lysobacter sp. | reverse complement strand
CGCCGCCGGCGGCGCTGATCAGATTGAAGCTCTGGCCCAGCATGTATTGGCCCGGCGCGTGCAGTACCACCACCTTGCCGCCTTCCAGGATCGCCTGGCCGCTGACCACGATGCGGTCGGACTCGCCGCCGGCGGACAGCTCGGCCACATAGCTCGAGCCGGCGGCCTGGGTGTAGTCGCCATCGATGTTCAAAGTGCCGATGGAATTGCCCGGCGAGACCGAGCCTTCGATGCGCACGTTGCCGACGATGCGGCCGCTGCCGCCCAGGCCGGCGCCGGCCAGCACTGGCAGTTGCGCGCTGGTCAGGGTGCCGTTGACCACCAGCGCGCCGCCGGAAACCTGGGCGTCGTAGGTGTTCTGGCCGGTCAGTTCGAGCACGCCGTCCTTCACGTCCAGGCCGCCGAAGCGGTTGTCGCCGCTCAGGCGCAACCAGCCGATGCCGGACTTGGTCAGCTTGCCGCTGCCGCCGATGTCGTTGCTCCAGTCGTCCCAGGCCTTGCCGTCCCAAGTCTTGGCGCCGCCGCCGGGGCGGTCCATCGCCACCTCGGTGTCCACGCGGATCTGGCCCGGACCGTCGATGGCCTTCTTCAGATCGATCAGGCCCCAGCCGTAGACCTCGTCCACGCCTTCGGCGCCCAGATCGGTGGTGGTGGTCAGCAGCACGTCGCGCACCTGGGTGTTGGCCAGGTAGGGGAAGCGCTCCATCAGCAGGCCGAGCGCGCCGACCACGTGCGGGGTGGCCATCGAGGTGCCGCTGAGGTTGCCGTACTCATAGGTCGGCGTGCCGGCGGTGACTTCGAAGGAAATGGTGCCATCGGGGTTGCGCACCAGGCCGCCGGCCAGGCTGTCGCCGCCGCCGACGATGGTGGAATTGATCGACGAGCCCGGTGCGGCCACGCACCACTGCGCGGCCTGCGCGCAGCGCATCGACAAGGGGCTCAGGACCAGGTCCTGATCCACGTTGACCACGGTCAGCCAGTACGGCTCCAGCTCGGGCAGGCCGCGCGGCAGGCTGGCGTAGAGGCCGGCCTGCGGCGCGGTCTCCGGGGTCACGTCTTCGCCGTGGTTGCCGGCGGCCCACACTTGCAGCATGCCCTTGTCGAGCGAGCCGCGGGCGAAGATGTCGAAGTACTCGGCGTTGCCCGGGTAGAACAGGTAGCCGTCGAGGTCTTCGATCGTGGTCGGCTCGTCGGCCAGGCCCCAGCTGTGGTTGAGCGCGCGCACGCCTTGGTCGTTCATGTCGCGGTACATGCCCCGGACGGCGTCGTCGTTGGGGCTGACCCGGCCCAGGCTGACCACCTCGTAGCCCCGGCTGGTGCGCTGCCATTCGCGCGCGCCGTTGAAGGACCAGCGCGCCACCGACAGGTCCGCGCCGAAGGCCACGCCGTGCATGCCGTTGCCGTCGCGGTTGGCGGCGATGGTGCCGCCCACGTGGGTGCCGTGCTCGTTGAACTCCCAGCCCGGCTGCACATAGGGCCCGGACATGATGATGCGGCGGATGTTCTCCGGCACGTTGGCGTTGAAGCCGACATAGCCGATCTGCGGCTGGTCGCCGCGGCTGGAGAAGCAGGCGTTGGGCCCGGTGATGGCGGTGGTGTTGGTGCAGTAGCTGCCGTCTTCGAGCAAGTCTGCCATGACGATGGCGCGGTGGTCCTTGCCGGCGAACTCGGAGTGCGCCAGAGCGGTGCCGCTGTCGTACACGCCCAGGCGGATACCGCGGCCGGTCAGGCCGCGCGCGTAGGCATAGTGGGCGTTGATCGCGGCCAGGCCCCAGTCTTGCTCGAATTCTGTGCTGCGCCAGCTGTCGGGATCGCCGATCTGGCCGGCATCCGGCGCCTGCTGGGCGAAGGCCGGCGCAGCGGCCAGCAGGCCGCCGAGGATCGCCAGGGAAAGGAGGGAACGCGAATGGTTGCGACGCGAACGCGGAACACGGGTGCTGCCTTGCATGTGTCGTTGAACCCCTGATGAGCGGAATGAATGGGCCGTAAGCGCCCGAACGGGCGCCAGGCAACGGCGTCGGGTCTCCCCACGCGCCGCCGTTGGACAGGGCCGGCGAAGCGGCCCGTGTTTATCTCAAACGCAATGGCATCTGGGTCTCCCTACCCGTTATGAGCCCTGTCGGGCATGACTGATGGCGGTTGCCAGGGCGTCCGCCCCCTGTCCTGGGGCCGCGTGCGGAGGTCGCACGGCACGGCCGACGGACGTTCCACGGCGATGGCCCCGCAGCCGCGCGCGGCGCGCGGCGCGGACAGCGCAGCGCCACGCTGCCACGAGGCTCACGCTGGAGGCGACGACGGATTGCCGCGCTCCCCGCGCGGCCCCCACACCTTACGCGCAAGCGGGCGCCGGACTCAATCCCCGGGCACAGGGCCATGCCGGGCGGACGCTTCGGCCGTGGATTCGGGCATGGCAGGCAGCGCGCTGAACCATCGCGAGCCCCGCTCGCGGCGAACGGGTAGCTGGAAGCAGTGCGGCGATTCCAGGCCGGCAAAGCCCGCTCGGTCCCGAGCTTGCGGGTGGCGGGGCCGTCGAGGCCGCGATTTTCGAGCTTGCGCTCGCCGAGCTCATGCGGGGCGAGATTGCGCTGGTCGAGCGCTGGGCTTGCCGAGGCCGCACGGGTCGAGGCCACACTCGTTCGGCCCGATCCAAGCAAGGCCCAGCGAGGTCATGTTCAAAGATCGGACTCAATGAGGTCGAACTCGATAAGACCGGACTCAATCAGATCGGACCTGATAAATCGGACCTGATAAATCGGGCCTAACAAGATCGGGCTCGATGAGGCCAGGCTGGACGAGGTCGGATTCATCGACGGCGGCCATGAAGTCGTGCTCGACCGGGCCTGGCTCGATGAGGTCGTGCTTGTCGAAGCCGTGCTTGTCGAAGTCCTGCCTGCCGATGCCCGCCCCATCGGGGATCGCGCTGATCAGTGCGGTGTTCCTCGCGACCGTGCCGGCCGGCATCCCGCTTGCGGCCGCACCGGCGCTCGCCGCCGTTTTCGCAATCGATCTTCTCCGCTGCCTCTCGCCCGCGCTGCGCCGCGGCATGACCCGTGTCATGCCTGCGCCGATTCGTGACGCGGTGCCGGCAAGCCCCTGGCATTCGCCCGCCGGCCTGGACCACACTCGATGTTCGACTCTGCCAGGAGAGCGCCCGCACCGTGACCGCCCCTGCCTGCCCGCTACCGTGCGCCGCCCGAGCCTGAACCGGCCATGCGCGAGGACCTGTTCAGGCCGCAGGTGTTGCAGGTGCGCAAGGAGCGCTGGCTCGGCAACGTGCGCTTGCCGCTGACCCGCATGGGTGCGGCCATGAGCGCGCTGGCCTTGGCCGCGCTGCTGGCGACCGCTGCGCTGCTGCTGTTCGGCCAGCATCAGCGCAGCGAGCGCATCCAGGGCCGCCTGCAGGCGCCCGCCCCGGGCGCGGCGCCAGGCGCGTGGCGGATCGAGCTGTGGGTGCCCGAGCGCAGCCTGGCCTTCGTCGCTGCGGGCGCGGAAGTGTCGTTGCGCTATCCCGCCCTGGCGTCCGCCACGCACGGCCCGCAACGCGCTCGCGTGCTCGCGGCGGCGCAGCCGATGTCGCCGCAGGACAGCCTCGCCCATGGCGGCGGCGGCCAGCCGCTGTGGCGGGTGAACGCGGCGACGGTCGATGCCTTCCCCGATCCAGCCGCGCTGCGCCCCGGCCTGCACGTGGAGGCGCGCCTGCGCCTGGGCCGCGAACCGCTGTACCGCTCGCTGTTCGGCCCGGTCGCCGCGGCCCGCACCGGAGCGGCGCCATGAGCCGCCGCGCGCCGCCGGTGATCCGCCAGAACGAACTGGCCGAGTGCGGTCTGGCCTGCCTGGCGATGGTCGCCATCGCCCACGGCCACGATCTCGACCTGCCCAGCCTGCGCCGGCGTTTCCCGGTTTCGCCGCGCGGCGCCAGCCTGGCGCGCCTGATCCAGGTCGCCGGCGCCCTGGGCCTGGATGCGCGCGCGCTGCGGGTGGAGCCCGAGCACTTGGCGCAGTTGCCGCTGCCTTGCGTGCTGCACTGGGACCTCAATCATTTCGTCGTGCTCACCCGCCTGCGCGGCGGACGCCTGGAGCTGCACGACCCGGCGCGCGGCGCGGTCAGCCTGGCGCCGGCGGAGTTCGAACGCCATTTCACCGGCATCGCCCTGGAACTGGCGCCGCGCGCCGATTTCGCGCCGATGCGCGCGCGCCGGCGCCTGAGCCTGTCCGCGTTGACCGGGCGCATCGTCGGCCTGCGCCGCGCCGGCGCGCAGTTGCTGCTGCTGGCGCTGGCGCTGGAGGGCTTCGGCCTGCTGCTGCCGATGGCCTTGCAATGGGTGATCGACCGGGTACTGGTGGCCGCCGACCTGGACCTGCTCAACCTGATCGGCCTGGGATTCCTGGCCGTGGTCGCGTTCCAGGCCGCCTTCGCCGCGATGCGCGGCTGGCTCGCCGCCGACCTGGGCGCGGCCTTGAACGCACAATGGCTGGCCAATCTGTTCGGCCATCTGCTGCGGTTGCCGCTGGACTATTTCGAAAAGCGCCACCTCGGCGGCATTCTCTCGCGCTTCGTCTCGGTCCAGGCGATCCAGCAAGCGCTCGGCGCCAGCGCGGTGGAGAGCCTCCTGGACGGCCTGACCGTAGCCCTGGTGCTGGTGTTGTTGCTGCTCTACAGCCCGCCCTTGACGGCCCTGGCGCTGGCGGCCGCTGCGCTCTACGCCGGCTTGCGCTGGGCCGCTTTCCGCCGCCTGCGCCGGCTCAAGGAGGAGCAGTTGATCCATGCCGCCCATCAACAAAGCCTGCTGATCGAATCCATCAGCGGCGTGCAGACCTTGCAACTGGGCAACCAGCAGGATGCGCGCCGCGCGCGCGTGGCCAGCGCGGCGCTGGAAGTCGGCCGCCGCGAAGCCGCCATCGGCCGCACCCAGGCAGTGTTCCAGGCGTTGTCGCGGCTGGTGTCCGGGGTGCAGCGGGTGGCGCTGATCTGGATCTGCGCGCGGCAGGTGCTGGCCGGCGGTTTCAGCGCCGGCATGATGGTGGTGTTCGTGGCCTATGCCGAATTGTTCGCCACCCGCACCGGCGCCTTGGTGGACAAGCTGATCGATCTGCGCCTGCTCGGCCTGCACGCGCAACGCATCGCCGACATCGCCCTGGAGCCGCCGGAGCCGGACCTGCACGGCGATTACCGGGGCCCACCGCTGGCGCCGCGGATCGCACTGGAGCGGGTCAGCTTCCGCTACGGCGAGGACGAGCCGTGGATCCTGCGCGATTGCAGCCTGGAGGTGGAGGTCGGCCAGTCCATCGCCATCGCCGGGCCGTCGGGCTGCGGCAAGACCACCCTGGCCAAGCTGATCCTCGGCCTGCTGCGGCCGCAGTCCGGCCGCATCCTGATCGACGGCGTGGACATCCGCCATTACGGCCTGGCCGCCTATCGCAGCCTGTTCGGCGCGGTGATGCAGGAAGATGCGCTGTTTTCCGGCTCCATCGCCGAGAACATCGCCGGCTTCGATCCCGATGCCGATCCGCAACGGATCCAGTCGGCCGCGCGAGCGGCCGCCGTGCACGCAGACATCGCCGCGATGGCGATGGGCTACGAGACCCTGGTCGGCGATCTCGGCGCCAGCCTGTCGGGCGGACAGAAACAACGCATCCTGCTGGCGCGCGCGCTGTACCGGCAACCGCGCATCCTGTTGCTGGACGAAGCCACCAGCCATCTCGATCTGGCGCGCGAGAGCGCGATCAACCGCGAGATCGCCGCCCTGGACATCACCCGCATCGTCATCGCTCACCGTCCGGACACGCTGCGCAGCGCCGACCGCGTAGTGCGCCTGGAAGCCGGCACGGTGATCGCGGGCGGACAGGCCGGACAGGCCGGACAGGATCTTGCCGAAACTGCCGCAGGCGCGCTCGCGCGCAACGACCACCAGAGCGTAGTCGTACCGATGCGCGCGCAAGCGCGCGACCGCGCCTGTCGCGTTCAGGACGAAACTGCGATGCAGGCGGACGAAACGCCGCCTGCCTAGTTGCTAGCATCGCCGCTCGTGCCGACGCCGGAACGGCCTTTCCTTTCTTCCGGCATTCGCTTCAGGAGAACGCTTCATGAGCAAGTACGACATGAACACGCCGCCTCAGGACGAAGCTGCCCGCCCGCTCGCCCGCGTCGCTGCGCGCGAACTCTCGCCGGAAGAAATCGCCGCCATCTCCGGCGGCAAGGGCGACACCACCCACGCCACTGGCCCCAATGGCGACGACCCGGGCGATCCGGACCTGAGTTGAGCCGAACCGTCGCACGCAACCGCAGTGGACTCGCGCGCGAGCGACGTGCGCGGAAACCGAGGCAGCGCTCGGCACCCGCTGCGCCCCGGCCATCGGGGCGCAGCACCGATGCCCGCTCCCATCGACGCCCCTCCACCGGCTCCGCCCGCGCCGCCCCGGGCCCGCCATCGCAACGCACCCGCCACGCCGTCCCAAAGACCATCACAGCGGATGCAGCGCTCCAACAACGCCATGGCACGACGCCTCCGGACGCGGCAACAGACCCAGCGCACCGCCCCACCGCAAACTCCCAACTCCCAGCTCCCAACTCCTGACTCGCAGCCCTAGCCCCTGCTCCGA
>CBIFVU010000225.1:0-6688 GCA_966185905.1 uncultured Lysobacter sp. | reverse complement strand
GCGTGGTTGAGGCTGTTGCGGCCCCAGCCGATCTGCGCGCGCCAGGCGTGGAAGGTCTGGTTACCGACGGCGTCCAGGTAGTCGATGATGCTCTGCGGCGTGGTCTGGCCCCAGCGGTCGACGATGATCTCGTTGCGGTCGATGCCGAGCATGCCGGTGATCGAGTCGGTCTCGGTCAGCGGGACGCCGAGCACGACCTGGGCGGTGCCGTTGGAGGTGGAGTACTGCGCAGTGCCGAAGTCGGAGAAGTCCAGCTCGCGCCAGGACAGGTTGTAGCCCAGCGACACGCCGTCGTCGGTGAAATAGGGATTGGTGTAGGAGAAGTCGTAGCGCGACTGGTAGTAGCTGCGCTGGGCCTGCACCGACATGCGGTTGCCGGTGCCGAGGAAGTTGTTCTGCGAGAGCTGCACCTGGGTGGTCAGCTTGCCCAGCTGCGAGTAGCCCAGGCCGAACACGAAGCTGCCGGAGGTGGTTTCCTTCAGCGTGTAGATCACGTCGACCTGGTCGTTGCTGCCCGGCACGGGCTTGCTTTCCACGTCCACGGTCTCGAAGAAGCCCAGGCCCTGCAGGCGGATCTTGGAGCGGTCGATGGCGGCCTGGGAGTACCAGCTGCCCTCGAACTGGCGCATTTCGCGGCGCAGCACTTCGTCGGCGGTGCGGGTGTTGCCCTTGAACACCACCCGGCGCACGTTCACGCGCGGGCCGGGCACGACCTGCATGTTGACCGCGACAGTCTTGTCTTCGCGGTTCACGTCCGGGATCGGGTTGACCTGGGCGAAGGCGTAGCCGACGTTGCCCAGGGTCGCGGTGATCGCCTCGGAGCTGATCTCCAGCAGGCGGCGCGAGAAGATCTGCTCGGGCTTGACGATGACCAGCTTCTCGATCTGCTCCCTCGGCAGGACCGTGTCGCCGGTGACCTGCACGCTGGAGACCTTGTACTGGTCGCCCTCGGTCACCCCGGCGGTCAGGAACATGTCCTGGCGGTCGGGGCTGATGGAGACCTGGGTCGAGTCGATGTTGAAATCGACATAGCCGCGGTCGAGGTAGAAGGAGTTGAGCTTTTCCAGGTCGCCGGAGAGCTTCTCGCGCGAGTACTGGTCGTCGCGGCGGTACCAGCTCAGCCAGTTGTGCTCGCGCGACTCCCAGCCGCCGAGGATTTCCTTCTGCTCGAACTTGTCGTTGCCGATCAGGTTGATGTGGCGGATCTTGGCCGCCTTGCCTTCCTTGATGTTGATCGTCAGGTCGACGCGGTTGCGGTCCAGGCGGGCGACGGTCGGGGTGATCTCGACGTTGTACTTGCCGCGGTTGTTGTACTGGCGCGCCAAGTCCTGGGTGACCTTGTCCAGCGCCAGCCGGTCGAAGGTCTCGCCTTCGGCCAGGCCGATGTCCTTCAGGCCCTTGAGCAGGTCGTCGGACTTGATGTCCTTGTTGCCGCTCAGGGTGAGCTTGTTGATCGCCGGGCGCTCGGTGACGGTGACCACCAGGATGCTGCCCTGGCGGTCGAGCTGCACGTCCTCGAAGAAGCCGGTCTTGTACAGCGCGCGGATGGCCTCGCCGGCCTTGGCCGGGTCCATGGTCTCGCCGCGCTCGACCGGCAGGTAGGTGAAGACGGTGCCGGCGGCGATGCGCTGCAGGCCGTCGATGCGGATGTCGCTGACGGTGAACGAACCCGGGCCCGGCGCGGATGCGCCGCCGCCGAGGGCGAACGGATCGGCGGACTGCGCCATCGCGGGAATCGCCGGCGCCGAGGTCATTGCCGTGGCAAGGGCGAGGGCGAGCAAGCGGCGATTAGGGATTCGCGTCATCATTACGTCCGTTGGGGCTGGTGCGCCGGCGAAGGGGCCGGCGGCGGTCGAAGGCGGCAGGTGGGGGCGGAGCGTTCGTTCGAGCGTCAGGCCGGCATCAGCGCACCAGGTTGTTCAAGATGTCGTTGTAGAACGCCAGGCCCATCAGGCCCGCGATCAGCGCCAGGCCGACGAAATGCCCGGCCGCCATGGCGCGTTCGCTGACCGGGCTGCCCTTGACCAGCTCGATAAGGTAATACAGCAGGTGTCCGCCGTCCAAGATCGGGATCGGCAGCAGGTTCAGGATTCCCAGGCTCAGCGAGAGCATCGCCAGCAGCTGCAGGTACCAGGCCGGGCCGTTGCTGGCGTAGGCGTTGGCGGCGCGGCCGATGGTCACCGGGCCGGCCACGGTGTTCTGCAGCGAGACCCGGCCGGTGAAGGCGCGGCCGATCATGGCGAACAACTGCTCGGTCTGGTGCGCGCCCTCGCGCAGCGCCGCCGGCACCGCCTGCAGCGGGCCGTAGCGCAGGACCGCGTCGCGCTTGGGCGGCTCGGCCGCGGCCGAGGTCAGGCCCAGGCCCCAGTAGGGCTGGCCGTTGTCGGGGCGCTGCATCCGGCGCGGGGCGATCTCCAGCGCCAGGCGGTCGCCATTGCGCTCGACTTCGATCATGGCGCTGCCGCCGCGCTGGCCCAGGCGCTCGACCAGGCCGGACAGGTCGTCCCAGCTGGCCACCGGATCGCCGTCCAGGGCGGTGATCCGGTCGCCCTCGGCCAGCACGCGCCAGGCCGGAGTGTCCGGGGCGACCCGGCCGATCACCGCCGGGCGCAATTCGTGGCGCCCGGCCAGGCCGATGGCCTGGACCGCGCGGCGCTCGTCGAAGCCCTCCGGCAGGCGCGAGAGCGGCAGCGTGCGGACCACGTTGGCGCCGGACTCGGTGCGCACCTGCACCGGCACGTCCTCGTGGTCGAGCGCGTGCGGGATCAGGGCGAGCTGGACTTCGGTCCAGGTCGGGGTCTGGCGCTCGCCGATCTGCAGCACGGTATCGCCGCGGCGCAGGCCGGCCTCGGCGGCGATGCCGGCAGCATGGCCGACCACCGGCGCGTAGTCCGGCCGGCCGATCACGAACATGCCCCACAGCAGCATCACGCACAGGATCAGGTTGGCGGCCGGGCCGGCGGCGACGATGGCGATGCGCTGCCACACCGGCTTGCGGTTGAAGGCCATGGGCTTGAGCGAGTCGCCGACCTCGTACTCGCGCTCGTCCAGCATCTTGACGTAGCCGCCCAGCGGGATGCGGCCGATCGCGTACTCGGTGCCGTCGGCGCCCCTGCGCAGCCACAGCGGCTTGCCGAAGCCGACGGAGAAGCGCAGCACCTTGACCCCGCAGCGGCGGGCGACCCAGAAATGGCCGAATTCGTGGATGGTGACCAGCAGCCCGAGGCTGATGATCAACCACCACGCAGAGCCCAGGATTTCGCTCATGGCTTGTCTCAGGCTCTGGCGGCGATCGCCTGCTCGGCGTGGCGGCGGGCCCGGGCGTCGGCCTCGCGCAGCGCCGCCAGCGAACTGGCCGGGGTGGACGGGAGCGCGGCCAGGGTGTCTTCGACCAGCGCGGGAATGGCTAGGAAACCCAGCCGCCGCTGAAGAAACGCTGAAACCGCTGCCTCGTTGGCGGCGTTCAGCACCGCCGGGGCGGTGCCGCCGGCGGCCAGGGCCTGGAAGGCCAGGCGCAGGCAGGGGAAGGCGTCCAGGTCCGGCGGCTCGAAGTCCAGCCGGCCATGGGCCAGCAGGTCCAGCCCGCCGACCCCGGAGGCGATCCGCGCCGGCCAGCCGAAGCCCACCGCCAGCGAGGTGCGCATGTCCGGCAGGCCGAGCTGGGCCAGGGTCGAGCCATCGACGAATTCCACCAGCGAGTGGACCAGGCTCTGCGGGTGCACCAGCACCTCGATGCGCTCGCCGCCCACGCCGAACAGGTGGTGGGCCTCGATCACTTCCAGGCCCTTGTTCATCAGGGTGGCCGAATCGACCGAGATCTTCGGGCCCATCGACCACTTGGGATGGGCCACGGCCTGCTCGGGGGTGACCTGGGCCAGGTCCGAACGTGTACGGCCGCGGAACGGGCCGCCCGAGGCGGTCAGCAGGATGCGCTTGAGCCCGGCATGGGCATGGGCGTCGGGCAGGCACTGGAAGATGGCGTTGTGCTCGCTGTCGATCGGCACGATGCAGGCGCCGGCCTCCTGGGCCGCGCGCATCAGCAGTTCGCCGGCGAGCACCAGCGATTCCTTGTTGGCCAGCAACAGGCGCTTGCCGGCGCGGGCCGCGGCCAGGGTCGAGTCCAGCCCGGCGGCGCCGACGATGGCCGCGACCACGGTGTCGCAGGCGTCCGAACCGGCCAACTCGACCAGGGCCGGATCGCCGCAATGGGCCTGGGTCGCCAGGCCGCGCTCGCGCAGGCCCTCGCGCAGGGCCGGGTAGGCCGCCGGGTCGGCGACCACGGCATGGTCGGGACGGTGGCGCTCGCACAGCGCCAGCAGCGCCTGCACCTTGCTGCCGGCAGCCAGCACGCTGGCGCGCAGTCGCTCAGGGTGGCGGGCGATGACGTCCAGCGCCGAAGCGCCGATCGATCCAGTGGCGCCGAACACGGCGACCTTGCGCGAAGGAACGCTCATGCCCGCCTCAGAATCCGAAGATGGCCTTGCCCAGGGCGAACACCGGCAGCGCGGCCAGCACGCCGTCGATGCGGTCCAGGATGCCGCCGTGGCCGGGGATGAGGTGGCCGGAATCCTTGACCCCCACATGGCGCTTGAGCAGGCTCTCGAACAGGTCGCCGATCACCGAGAACAGCACCGCGACCAGCGAGACCAGCGCCACCCAGTGCAGTTGCCCGAGGCTGGCGCCGGCCAGCAGCGACAGGCCCACGCCGGTGGCCACGCCGGCCAGCGCGCCGCCGACCAGGCCCTCGACGGTCTTGTTGGGGCTGACCCGCGGGGCCAGCTTGAGCATGCCGAACTTGCGCCCGGCGAAATACGCGCCGCTGTCGGCGGCCCAGACTACCGCCAGCGCGGTCAGCAGCCACCAGTGGCCCTTGGGGATGCCCAGTTGCGGCCACAGGCCCGGGCCGGGCTCGGCGTGCAGCCAAGCCAGCGCGCACCAGGTCGGGATCACCGCCAGCGCGCCGGCGGCGAGCTTGAACACGCGCGCATGGGTCTGGTGATTGCTGGCGAAGTTGAAGCGCTGCAGCCACAGCAGGGCCAACAGCCACCAGACCACGCCGACCAGTGAGGCCAGCTTGAACAGCACCAACGGCGGTTCCTGCACGGCCGGGCCGCTGTCGCCGGCGCGCGAGGCCCAGACGATGGCGACCATCATCGCCAGGTGCGCCACCAGCAGCACCGTGCGCGCCAGAGTGTCCTCGATCTCGGCCAGGTCGAACCACTCCCACAGCCCGGCCAGGAACAGCACCGCGGCCACCGCGATCATCCAGGGGGTCGGCAGCAGCAGGATCGCGGCGATCGCGACGGGCGCCATGACCAGCGCGGCGAGCAGGCGGGTTCGGGTCATTCAACGGTCTCGTTGGGCTGGGCCGCGATCTGGGCCCCGGTCAGGCCGAAGCGGCGCTCGCGGCTGGAAAAATCCTCCAGCGCGCGTTGCAGCAGGGCCTCGTCCAGCTCCGGCCACAGCGCTTCGGTGAACCACAGTTCGGTATAGGCCAGCTGCCACAGCAGGAAGTTGCTGATGCGGGTGTCGCCGCCGGTGCGGATGAACAAGTCCGGCGGCGGCAGGTCGGCCAGGCTGATGCGCGAGGCCAGCAGGGTCTCGTCGATGGCCGCCGGTTGCAGGCGCCCGGCGGCCACGTCCTCGGCCAGCGAGCGCGCGGCCTGGGCGATGTCCCAGCGGCCGCCGTAGCTGGCGGCGATGGTCAGGTCCAGGGTGGCGTTGCCGCGGGTCTGGGCCTCGGCGGCCTGCATGCGCTGCAACAGCGCCGGGGAGAAGCGCTCGCGCTCGCCGATGAAGCGCACGCGCACGCCGCGCCGGTCCAGTTCCTCGACTTCGCGCTCCAGCGCGTTGAGGAACAGTTTCATCAGCCCGCCGACTTCTTCGTCCGGCCGGCCCCAGTTCTCGCTGGAGAAGGCGAACAGGGTCAGCGCGCGGACGCCGCGGGCGATGCAGAAATCGATGCAGACATTGACCGCGCGCGCACCGGCGCGGTGGCCGATGATGCGCGGGCGGCGGCGGCGCTCGGCCCAGCGGCCGTTGCCGTCCATGATGACGGCCAGGTGGCGCGGGATGCGTGCGGGCGCGGCGGTGGCGGGCTCGGAAGGCATGGCGCCGACGGGGGACCTCGGGAAGCGGAAGGGGACGGCGGTGGCGGGGCCGGCCGGGACGCCCCAGAGCCAGACCCGCGCGGTCCGCGGAAGTTCAGCGGGGCCGGCCGGCCGCGGGGGGCGGCGGCCGGCGGCTCAGACCGCCATCAGTTCCTGTTCCTTGGCCTTGACCACGCCGTCCACGTCCTTGATGGCGCTGTCGGTGACCTTCTGGATCTCGTCCTCGAAGCGGCGCAGCTCGTCCTCGGTGACCTTCTTGTCCTTGAGCAGTTCCTTGGCCTGGTGGTTGGCGTCGCGGCGGATGTTGCGCACCGCCACCTTGGCGTTCTCGCTCTCGCTGTGCACGACCTTGGTCAGCTCGCGGCGGCGCTCCTCGGTCAGCGCCGGCAGGTTGATGCGGATGGTGGTGCCGGCGGTGTTGGGGGTCAGGCCCAGGTCGGAGGCGAGGATGGCCTTCTCCACCGCGCCGACGATCTGCTTCTCCCACGGGGTGATGGTCAGAGTGCGGGCGTCGCTGACCTGGACGCTGGCGACTTGGTTCAGCGGCATGTCGGAGCCGTGGTAGTTGACCTTCAGGT
>CBIFVU010000224.1:0-6702 GCA_966185905.1 uncultured Lysobacter sp. | reverse complement strand
GCCTGCGCGTCGCCGCGCTCGCCATAGCGCAGCGCCACCGGCTGCACCGGCACCCCGGCCTCGACCGCGGCCAGGAAGATGCGCGCGTGGAAGGGGCCGATCTCGCGGCCGCCGCGGGTGCCGCCCTCGGGGAACACCCCGACCGAGCGCCCGGCGCGCAGGCGCGCGAGCATTTCGTGCAGCACCCCGCCCAGCGACTCGGTGCTGCCGCGGCGGTGGAAGATGGTTTCCCCGCGCGCGGCCAGCCAGCCCACCACCGGCCAGCCGGCGATCTCGCGCTTGGCGACGAAACCCATCATCCGCTGGCTGTGCAGGATCTCGATATCGACCCAACTGACGTGGTTGGCCACGAACAAGGTCGCGCCCGGCAGCGGCGTGCCGACCCGGCGCAGGCGGAAGCCGAACACCCGCATCAGGCCGGCCGACCAGGCGCGGATCGCGCGGTGGTCCAGGGTCTCCGCGCCGATCCGCAGGCGCGCGGTCGGCAGGCTGATGATCAGCAGCACCAGCGGCAGGTGCACCAGCACGTGCCAGAGCAGCAGGGGAACCCGGACCAGGTAACGCAGCGCGCGCGCGGTCGACGCGCCACTGGGCGCGACCGCGCCGGCGTGGGGAGGCGGCGCATTCATTGCGTGCACGATACCGAAGCGTCGGGTCAGCGGCCAGCGGTGCGCGTCACCGGACCGGCGCATGACCGGCGGCGCGACGCGATGCGGTCGAAAATCGACCGCCCCGCCGCGCCGGCAATGCGGCGCAAGCCCGGGTTTTTCGGGCCTTGCGCGCAAGGCCCGCGGCGCCGTGCCCGGCCCGCGGCGCCCGGCACGGGCGGCGGCCGCACAGTTGTATGCACAACTGCGCAACGCCGGCGCACGCCCGATTGCGCAGCCGCAGGCTTCAGCGCGTCTGCGCCGCCGGCTCGGCGGCGGCCCCGGTGCCGGCCGCACGCCCCTGCCCCACCCGGTGCCCGGCCAGGGCGAAATACAGGATGTACAGGTAGCAAGGCACCATCAGCGCGGCGAACACGAGTTGGAAGTCCAGGTGCTGCTTGGCGATGGCGAAGATCTGTGGGATCACCGCGCCGCCGGCGATGCCCATGACCATGATCGCCGAGCCGACCTCGGTGAGCCGGCCCAGGCCGCGGATGCCGAGCGGGAAGATCGCCGGCCACATCATCGCGTTGGCGAAGCCCAGTGCGGCCACGAACCCGACCGAGACATAGCCGTGGGTGGCGAAGGCGCCCAGCGACAGCACCACGCCCAGCACCGCCGACAAGCTCAGGTAGCGCTCCTGGGAGATGAAGCGCGGGATCACCACCAGGCCGACCACATAGCCCACCAGCATCCCGCCCAAGGTCAGCGAGGTGAAGAACTTGGTCTTGTCCAGCGGCAGGCCGAAGCCCTCGCCGTAGGCGCCGATGGCGTCGCCGGCCATCACCTCCACCCCGACGTAGACGAAGATGCACAGCGCGCCCAGCCACAGGTGCGGGTAGTGGAACAGCCCGCGCGCCTGGCCGCCGCGCTCGGCCGGCACCCGGTTGGCCTCCTCGCCGCGCAGTTCCGGCAGCGGCGAGAACAACACGCCCACCGCCAGCAGGCCGAGCACGCCGGCCATCAGCAGGTAGGGGCCGTGGATGCTGGCGGCGAAGCCGTCCAGCAGCCGCGCCTTGGTCGCCGGATCGGCGGCCTTGACCTGCCCGGCGAGGTCGTCCATGCCGTGCAGCACCAGCGCCCCGAGCACCACCGGCGCCATCGCGCCGGCGATCTTGTTGCAGATGCCCATCACCGCGATGCGCTGGGCCGCGCCCTCGATCGGGCCGAGGATGCTGATATAGGGATTGACCGCGGTCTGCAGCACCGCCAGGCCGGCGCCGATCACGAACAGCCCGGCCAGCGCGCCGGGATACCAGCGCTGGGTGGTGAACTCGCCGAACACCGCCGCGCCGATGGCCATCACCAGCAGGCCCAGGGCCATGCCGCGCTTCATCCCGGTCAGGCGCAGGATCGCCGAGGACGGCAGGGCCAGGAAGAAGTACGAGAGGTAGAAGGCCATCGGCACCAGGAAGGCGCCGACCTCGTCCAGGTCGAAAGCGAGCTTGGCGAAGGTGATCAGCGGCCCGTTGAGCCAGGTGACGAAGCCGAACACGAAGAACAGCGCGCCGATGATCGCGATCGAGCCCAGGTACGAACCCGGCCGCGGCGCGGCGTTGGAAACCGACATGTGACTCCCCTCCCAGAGAGAGACGGGTGACCGCCCGCCACGCCCCGCGGCCGCCCGGTTGACCGGTGCGACAAGCGACCGGCCAACGTTGTCACAACTGCCGCCCGGCTGCCAACTGGCGCCGCCGCTTTGCCCGGAAACCGTGATCTGGCGCGGCTTTGGCCAGCGCGCCGCCATGCTGCGGCGCATCAAGAATTCGGACCTCCGGGCCCGCTCGTCGGCCTGCCCGGGCAATTTCACTGGACCGTGTTGACAACGTTGTCAGGCGCACGCACTCTCGGCGCCGCCAAGGGCAACCGGAACGGCAGCCGTGGAGGGCGCATGCAGTGGGATGGGTACGGGATCGCGAACGGGTCCCTGCGGGGACGGATCGTGAGCGCAGGCGCCGCCGCGCTGCGCCGCGGAGCGCGCGCATGAGCGCGGCACCGCGCCTGGACCAGGCCGCCGGCGCCTTCATCGCCGCCGATGTCGGCGGCACCCACACTCGCGTCGGCCTGGTCCGCGCCGGCCGCGGCGGCGAGGCTGCGGTGACGGTGCTGGCCCACCGCAAGTACGTGTGCGCCGACTATCCCGGCCTGGCCGCGATCCTGGCCGGCTTCATCGCCGAAAACGCCGGCGCCGGCGTGGACCGGGTGGTCATCGCCACCGCGGGCGTGGTGCTGGACGACGAGGTCATCAACGCCAACCTGCCCTGGCCCATCCGCTTGTCCGAGCTGCGCTCGCAACTGGGGCTGGAGCGAGTGCAGGTGATCAACGATTTCCAGGCCAACGCCAACGCCGCCCAGTGCATGGCGCCGGACGACTCGACCCTGCTCACCCCCGGCGTGGCCGTGGCCGCGCCCGGCCCGGTGCTGGTGGTCGGCCCGGGCACCGGCCTGGGCGCGGCGGTGCGCGTGCCGCACGCGCGCGGCACCGTGGTCCTGCCCACCGAGGCCGGCCATGCCGCCTTCGCGCCCTGCAACGCGCGCGAGCTGGAGATGCTGCGGCTGGTCCAGCAGCACGGCCAGACCCACGTGCCGACCGAGCATTTCGTCTCCGGGCCCGGCCTGGCGAACCTGTACGCCGCGCTGTGCGCGCTCAACGGCGCCGAGCCTTCGCTGCACGCCCCGGCCGCGATCACCGAGGCCGCGCGCCGCGGCGAGGCGCTGGCGCGCGAGGCGGTGCTGGGCTTCTGCGCCCTGCTGGGCAGCGTGATCGGCGACCTGGCGGTGATCAGCGGCGCCAAATCGGTGTTCATCGCCGGAGGCATCCTGCCGCAGCTCAAGGACTTCGTGCCGGAGAGCGATTTCCGCGCGCGCCTGCTCGACAAGGGCGCCATGCGCCCGGTGCTCGAACGCGTGCCGGTGCGGCTGATCGAGAACGAACGGCTCGGCGTGATCGGCGCGGCGAGCTGGTACCTGGAGCACGGCCAGTACGAGGCCCTCGCGCCCCTGGCCGGGCCGCAGCCGAGCCCGTAGTCCCCAAGCAGTCCGCGCCGGCGCGCCGCGCCGGCGTCCGCAGTGCGGCAACACACGCAGTAGGCGCAAGGCCTGCACGGAACGCGGCCCTGGCGTCGATGGCGGCAACACGCAGCACCCGGAGCGGCCCGCCCGCACCCGGCGCAGCACCGACCAGCAGCAGACAACGAACGGACTCCGCGACGAACCGGCCACCGGTCGATCGCCGAGCCACCACCGCCCGAGGGAGGAACAGTAATGAATGCGCGCAAGACCCTTTTGTCCGCCGGCATCGTCGCGGCCCTGAGCATGGGCCCCGGCCTGGCCAGCGCCCTGGCCCAGGACGCCCCGGCCGCCGCGCCGTCGCAGGCCACCGACCTGGACGCGGTCGTGGTCACCGGCATCCGCGCCAGCCTGGAGAAGTCGCTGGACACCAAGCGGGCCAACGTCACCGTGTCGGAGGCGATCACCGCCGAGGACATCGGCAAGTTCGCCAACACCAACGTCGCCGAAGCCATGTCGCAGATCCCCGGCGTGGTGCTCGACCGGCGCTTCGGCCAGGGCGAGCGCGTCAGCATCGACGGCACCGACCCCAGCCTCAACCTGAGCTTCCTCGACGGCCACCCGGTGGCGCAGTCGATCTGGCTCTACGGCGAGCAGCCCAACCGCGGCTTCGACTACACCCTGCTGGCGCCGGAGATCCTCGGCCGGCTGGAGGTGATCAAGTCCTCCGAAGCGCGCCTGACCGAGGGCAGCCTCGGCGGCACCGTGCTGATGCACACGCGCAAGCCGCTGGACATGGACGCCAACTCCATCGCCGGCTCGCTGAGCTTCAACTACAACGACCAGGGCGGCGACACCCGCCCCAGCGGCTCGGTGATGTACAGCTGGAAGAACGCCGAAGAACGCTTCGGCTTCAACATCGCCGTGCAGCACTACGAAGAGACCGTGGACCGCCAGGGCACGGAAGTGTTCGGCTACGTCAAGGCCGGCGGCTTCCCCAACCAGACCGGCGCCGGCGCCGGCGTGGACGTGCCGAACTTCGTCAACGCCGCCTGGTTCCAGCAGACCCGCGAGCGCGACAGCGCCAACGTCAACTTGCAGTTCAAGCCCAGCGACGAACTGGAGTTCAACCTCAGCGGGCTGTACATCAAGGAAAGCTTCGACAACTACAACCAGTCGCTGTACAACTTCCTGACCCAGCGTCCGGGCGCGGTGGACCGGCTCAACGCGCAGGGCAACGTCGCCACCAGCGGCCACAGCAACGCCAACCCGGTGTTCTACGACAACAACGTGCGCGCCTCCGAGCCGGAGACCCGCGGCATCGACCTGACCGGCAAGTACCAGACCGACGCCTGGGGCGTGTCCGGCCAGGTCGGCCACAGCAAGTCGGAGAACGCGCTGGAGCAGTGGTTCATCGAGCCGGTCTACACCGGCGGCTACAGCTGGGACCTCAAGCGCGGCCTGAGCTTCGACGACCCGGCCGCGGCCAGCAACCCGGCCAACTGGGCCGGCGACGGCTTCATGGGCAACTACGGCGTCATCGACACCGAGACCAAGGACACCTACGGTCAATTGGACTTCAACGTCCGCTTCGACAGCGTGTTCAACAATCTCCAGTTCGGCGTGCGCCACGGCAAGCACGAGGAAGACTACCGCCAGAACGTCTACGTCGGCCTGCCGGTCGCCGACCTGGCCACGGTCGGCACCATCGACCCGACCAACCTGCGCGGCCTGGCCGCGGGCTCGGGACGGCATGTGCAGGTCGGCCGCCAGAACGTGATCGACTACGTCGACCGCTACCGCGGCGGCCTGCGCCCGGACGCCGGCAGCTTCCTCAACAACACCTTCAGCGTCGAGCAGACCAACACCGCCGCCTATGTCCAGGCCGATTTCGCCACCGGCGGCTGGCGCGGCAACCTGGGCCTGCGCTACGTGGAGGCCAAGACCGACGGCTTCGCCTACGAGCCCGGCGGCGCGCCGAGCTTCGAGAACCTGGCCTCCAAGGAACGCCGCACCTCGAAAAAGCAGGACTTCCTGCTGCCCTCGCTGAACCTGGTCTACGACACCGGCACCGACGTGCTGCTGCGTTTCGGCGCGGCCAAGGTGGTGGCCTGGGCGCCGTACAACCAGCTGGTGCGCAACACCTTCCTCAACGACAACACCTTCACCGGCAGCGGCGGCCGCTCCGAACTGGACGCCTACGAGTCGACCAACTTCAGCCTGTCGGCGGAGTGGTATTTCGCCGAGCAGTCGGTGCTGGCGGCATCGGTGTTCTACAAGGACATCGACAACTACATCACCAGCGAAGCGGCGACCGAGCGCCAGTTCAACTCCAACGCGCAGACCGCGCCGGAGTTCTACCAGACCCGCATCGTCGGCACCAACGGCTGCACCGCCGACGGCTTCTGCGACTACAGCATCATCCGCCCGGTCAACGCCGGCAAGGGCAAGGTCAAGGGCTTCACCCTGAGCTACCAGCAGCCCTTCGGCCAGACCGGCTTCGGCCTGACCGCGAACTACACCTACGCCGACGGCGAAGGCGCCAACGGCACCGACCTGCCCTACCAGTCGCGCGACGCGGTCGCCATCAGCCCGTACTACGAGCGCGGGCCGTTCTCGGCGCGGGTGAGCTACAACTGGCGCAGCGACTACCTGGCCGGCGGCTACGTGGCCGGCGCACCGCCGGCGAGCGTGGACGATTACGCCGAGCTCGGCGCGAGCGTGGCCTGGAACATCGACGACCGCCTGACGGTGGCGCTGGAAGGCATGAACCTGCTCGACTCGGAGTACAAGCAGTACCTGGGCCGCGAGGAACTGATCGCCCAGCGCTTCCACACCGGCCGCCGCTTCATGGCCTCGTTCCGCTTCAAGTTCTGATCGGCCGGCACGGCGATCGCCGCAGTGAACCGACCAGCCCGGCCGCCGCGCCGGGCTGGTCGTTTGCGCCGCCGCGGGTTGCGCGGCAGCGCGCACGAACGCACACACCGACCCACTTCGGCCGCTGCGCCCGCGCCATGATCGGGCGGCCGAAGTGGGTCGGTGTGTG
>CBIFVU010000223.1:0-6729 GCA_966185905.1 uncultured Lysobacter sp. | reverse complement strand
CCCAGGCCGCGCACATGAACGCGCTGGCCTACACCTTCCTGTGGCAACAGCTGTCCAAGTAAGCCTCCGGCCGGCGCCGGCCCGCGCCGGCGCCATCCCGGCCAGCGCGGCGCCCGCCGCCCTGGCCACCGGTTCCATCGCCGCGGGCGCCCCTGGGCGCCCGCGCTCGTCTCCGAGCCAGGGCGCGCGCGCCGCTCGCGTCCGTCCCGTTGCGTAATCCGCTCCCGGACCCTATATGAAACCCACCTTCTATCGCCTGGCAGCCACGCTCCTGATGACCACCACCCTTTCCGCCCAGGCCGCCCTGCCGGCCCCGCCGGACGCGGCCAAGCAGCCGCACGAGGTGCGCGCGCCGCACGGCGCCGCCCGCAGCGACGAGTACTACTGGCTGCGCGACGACAAGCGCAAGAACCCGCAGATGCTGGCCTATCTCAACGCCGAGAACGCCTACGTCGACGCCTACATGAAGCCGCTCAAGCCGCTGGAGGACGCCCTCTACGGCGAGATCGTCGGGCGGATCAAGCAGGACGACAGCTCGGTGCCCTATCGCGAGCGCGGCTACTGGTACTACACCCGTTTCGAGACCGGCCAGGACTATCCCATCCACGCCCGCCGCAAGGGCGCGATGGAGGCCGACGAGCAGGTCCTGCTCGACGTCAACGCCATGGCGAAGGACAAGGACTATTTCAGCGTCGGCGGTATGGAGATCAGCCCCGACAACCGCATCCTGGCCTGGGCCGAGGACGCGGTCGGCCGCCGCCAGTACACCATCCGCTTCAAGAACCTGGATACCGGCGAGGTCTACGCCGACACCATTTCCGGCGTTTCCACCGACCTGGTCTGGGCCGACGACAACAAGACCCTGTTCTACATCGAGAACGACCCGGAGACCTTGCTGACCGTGCGGGTCAAGAAGCATGTGCTCGGCACCGCGGCCGCCAGCGACACCGTGGTGTACGAAGAAAAGGACGACAGCTTCTACATGGGCCTGGGCCGCACCCGCGACGACGCCTACCTGTGCATCAGCGTGCACAGCACCGTCTCCAGCGAAATGCGCTGCGCGCCGGCCGCCGATCCCAAGGAGTTCTTCGTGCTGGCCCCGCGCGAGCGCGATGTCGAATACGACGCCGATCGCCTGGACGGGCGCTGGGTGATCCGCACCAACGCCGCCGGCGCCGACGGCAAGCCCGCGCCGAACTTCAAGCTGGTCACCGCCGCCGACAGCGCGCGCTCGCGCAAGGACTGGAAGGACTGGATCGCCCACCGCGAGGATGTCTTCATCGAAGGCTTCGAGCTGTTCGACGGCTTCACGGCCGTGGCCGAGCGCTCCAACGCGCTCGAGCGCCTGCGTCTGATCCACAAGGGCCAGGACGGCAAGGACGGCAAGGAGGAATACGTCAAGGCCGACGAGCCGGCGTTCTCGATGGGCCTGTCGGTCAATGCCGAGCCCGGTACGCCCTGGCTGCGCTACACCTACACCTCGCTGACCACCCCGGCCACCACCTACGAGCTCAACACGCTCACTGGCGAGCGCAAACTGCTCAAGCGCCAGCCGGTGATCGGCTACGACCCGGAACGCTACGTCACCGAGCGTTTCTGGGCCACCGCCCGCGACGGCGCCAAGGTGCCGGTGTCGCTGGTCTACAAGAAGGGCCTGGAGAAGAACGGCAAGGCGGCGATGCTGCAGTACGCCTACGGCAGCTACGGCATGTCGATGGACCCGGCCTTCAACGGCACCATCGTCAGCCTGCTCGACCGCGGCATGGTCTACGCCATCGCCCACATCCGCGGCGGCCAGGAGATGGGCCGCCAGTGGTACGACAACGGCAAGCTGTTCAACAAGAAGAACACCTTCACCGACTTCATCGATGTCACCCAGGCATTGGTCGAGGCCGGCTACGCCGCCCCCGACCGCGTGGCCGCCTATGGTGGCAGCGCCGGCGGATTGCTGATGGGCGCGGTGTCCAACATGGCGCCGCAGACCTACCGCGTGGTGCTTTCGCAGGTGCCGTTCGTGGACGTGGTCACCACCATGCTCGACGCCAGCATCCCGCTGACCACCAACGAGTACGACGAGTGGGGCAATCCGGAGAAGAAGGACTACTACGACTACATGCTGTCCTACTCGCCCTACGACAACCTCAAGGCCCAGGCCTATCCGGCGATGTTCGTCGGCACCGGCCTGTGGGACTCGCAGGTGCAGTACTGGGAGCCGGCCAAGTACGTCGCGCGCCTGCGCGATGTGGATACCGGCAAGCAGCCGGTGCTGTTCCGCACCAACATGGACGCCGGCCATGGCGGCAAGTCCGGCCGGTTCCGCCGCTACCGCGAGCAGGCCGAGATGTACGCCTTCATGATCGACCAGTTGCAGGTCCCGGCGGCGTTGCCGGCGCGCTGAGCCGGCCGCGCTCCTGCTGGGGCGATCGCAAGGGCCCGGCGCATGCCGGGCCTTTGCGTTGGGGCCGTGGGCGGGTGCCATGATGTCGCGGCCCGCGCGGTGGCGAGCGAGCGCCGCGCCGCCGGCTCTTGAAAGCACCGCGGCGCGCGCCATCTGCATTCATCCCGACCCCGCTGCGCGCCTGCATACTTCCGGCATGTCCGCACCGCCGCCCACCGCCGATCCCGAGCGCGCAGCCCCGTTCGGCGCAGTCGCGCCGGACCCAGCGCGCGATCGCCCGGCCGGGCCGGCGCTCGCCGGCGCGCCCGCGGGCCATCCCACGGACGATCCCGCCGGCGACCGGGCGCCGGCCGCAGCGCCGCCGCGGCGGGTGCGACTGCGCTGGGCCTGGTGGCTGCTGGCCTATGCCGCGCTGGGCCTGGGCATCGTCGGCATCGTCGTGCCCGGCCTGCCGACGGTGCCGTTCGTGCTGCTGTCGGCCTTTGCCGCCGCGCGCGGCTCCGAGCGCCTGCACGCCTGGCTGCTGGCGCATCGCCAGTTCGGGCCGATGATCCGCGACTGGCAGGCGCACGGCGCGGTCAGCCGCCGGGCCAAGCGTCTGGCGGTGTCGATGATGGCGGTGTGCGCGGTGGTCATGTTCCTGACCGCGCCCAAGTGGTGGATGGCTGCCACCGGCACGGCGATCATGGCCGTGGTCGCCGCGTGGCTGTGGCGCCGGCCGGAGCCTCCGCCGGCCTGAGCCTGGCGCGCGCTGCGCCCGCGCCGGTCGCAGCCCACCACCGAGCTAAGCGGCGCGTGGCGGCGTGGCGGCGTGCTTCGGCGCTCTTGCTGCGGCCCGGCGAACCTGCGCTGGCCGGCTCTGGCCGCTCGCCGCGGGCCCGTCCACGGCGCGCCCGCATCCGCCCACCCGGCCGTGCCGCGCCTGAACCGCGTCGCCGCCAGGCTCGCCCGGGCCGCCGCCGGGTTCGTTTCCGCCAGCGGCGCGGGCTACACTTCGGCCATGAATGCACGCCCCGCCACCCTCCTCGTCCTGTCCGCGCTGACCCTGTCCCTGGCCGCCTGCGGCAACAAGGGCCCGCTGGTGTTGCCGGCCCCGCCGGAGCCGCAGGAAGCGCCGCCGGCCAAGCCCGGCGAAGTGCCGGTGACGCTGTCCAACGCCAACGACCCGCCGGTGGCGAGCGATCCCAAGGCCAAGTCCGCGCTGCCTGCGCCGCCGCTGGACGAGGTGCTCAAGGCCCCGGCCGCCGATCCGTCCAAGGCCGATGCTTCCGGCGAGCCCGAGCCGGGCGCCGAACCCGCCCCCGCCGAGCCCGAGCCTGCCGCCGACGGCCAGGGCGATGGCTGAGTCCGCGCCGGCCGCGCCGGCGCCGCTGCGTTTTTCCAAGATGCACGGGGCCGGCAACGATTTCGTCGTGCTGGACTTGCGTGGCGGTGCCGAGCCGCCCGGACCGGCGCTGTGCCGGGCGCTGGCCGACCGTCACTTCGGCGTGGGCTGCGATCAGATCCTGACGATCGAGGACCCGCTCGACGCCGGCGCCGTGGCCGCCTACCGGATCTGGAATGCCGACGGTTCCAGTTCGCAGCAGTGCGGCAACGGCGCGCGCTGCATCGCCGCCTGGCTGGTGCGCGACGGCGCGGCCGCGCGCGGCGCCGACGGTGAGGGCCGTTTCGCCGTGGACAGTCCGGCCGGCCGGCATGCGGTCTGGCCGCTGGGCCAGGGCCGCTACCGCATCGACATGGGCCGGCCCGAGTTCGACCCGGCGCGCATCCCGCTGCGCGGCTATGCCGGCCGCCAGGACCAGTACGTGCTCGACGTCCACGACACCGTGATCGGTTTCGGCGCGGTGTCCATGGGCAATCCGCACGCGGTGATCGAGGTCGACGACGTCGGCGCCGCGCCGGTGGAGGCGATCGGCCCATTGCTGCAAGCCAGCACGGCCTTTCCCGAATCGGTCAACGTCGGCTTCGCCCAGGTGCTGGCGCCCGACCGCATCCGCCTGCGCGTGTACGAGCGCGGCGTGGGCGAGACCCTGGCTTGCGGCAGCGGCGCCTGCGCTGCCGCGGCGGTGCTGATGCAGCGCGGCCGGATCGGGCGCGAGGTGGCGGTGGAGCTGCCCGGCGGCGAGCTGCGCATCGCCTGGGCCGAGGCCGGCGCGACCTTGTCGATGGCCGGCCCGGCCGCATTCGTCTTTGAAGGAGAATGGAACCGATGAGCGACACCCAGGACAAGCTCGGCGCGCACGAAGTGGCCGCGTGGCTGCGCCGCCATCCGCGATTCCTGCAACAGTTCCCCGACCTGTCCCTGAGCCTGGTGGTGCCGCGCGAGGAGGGTTCGGCCGCCTCGCTGGCGAGCTACCAGCTGGAAGTGCTGCGCGACAAGAACCGCGAACTGTCGCGGCGCCTGCACGAACTGTTCGGCAACGCCCAGGAGAACGAGCGCCTGGCCGTGCGCACCCATCAACTGACCCTGGCGCTGATGCGCCAGGACAATGCCGCCGATACTCTGCGCGCGATGGCCGCGAGCCTGGCCGAGGACTTCAACGGCGACCTGGTGCGGCTGGTGCTGTTCCAGCCGGTGCCGGGCCTGGCCGACAGCGACTGGCTGCAGGCGATCGACGCCGCCGATCCGCGCCTGCAGCCTTTCCGCGATGCACTGCAGAGCAACGAGCCGCTGTGCGGCCGGTTGCAGCCGGAGAAGAATGCCGTGCTCTACGGCGAGCGACAGGGCGATGTGCAGTCCACCGCCTTGCTGCCGCTGCCGGGCGTGGGCCTGATCGCGGTCGGCAGCCGCGACGCCAACCGTTTCTTCCCCGGCATGGGCACGCTGTTCCTGCGCATGATGGGCGAATCGCTGGCGGCGGCGCTGCGCCGCTTCGCCTGAACCGCGCCAGGGAGTCCAGCCAGTGGCAGAGACCGGAACGACGGATCCGAGTTGGGCCGAGGCCGTGCGCCAGGCCTTCGCCAGCGCCTGCGCCGACAATGATCGGGACCGTATCGAGCAATGGGTCGGCGCGGCCCTGGCGCAGGAGCCCAGCGACGAGGCCGGGCGGCAAGCGCAATTGCGGTTGCTGCACGAGATGTTGCAAAGCCCGCAGCATTTCCGCCACCAGGAACTGGTGTTCGGCCTGCAACAGCAGGCCGATCCGAGCAGCGCGCCGGTGCTGCGGCGCCTGTTCGAATGGCGACTGGACTGGCTGGCCGAGCGCAATTGTTCGGACAAGGCCGTGGTGGCCAAGTGGTTCAGCCACGCCTGGGGCCGGATCGGCACGCCCGAAGCGATGCGGGCGCTGCACGATTTCAGCGCGCACCCCGATCCGGGCGTGGCCGCGGAAATGCGTTACCGCCTGCAGCGCCTGGCCGAGTGAGCCCGGCGCAGCGCTGGCGCCGGCTCGACAAGCCCGCGCTGGCGCCGCAAGATCGCGGCACGGGCGCGCACCGGTGCCGCCCCGTGGAGTCTCCGTGTCCAGCGCAGCGATCGAACAATTCCTCGCCCACCTGCAGGTGGAGCGGCGCATGTCGGTGCATACCCTGGACGCCTACCGCCGCGACCTGGAGGCTTTGTCGCAGTGGGCCCAGGCCGCCGCCGCCGGCACCGCGCCGGAACAACTGCTGGACGAGCAACTGCGCGCCTTCATCGCCGCCGAACGCCGCCGCGGCCTGACCGCCAAGAGCCTGCAGCGGCGCTTGTCGGCGTGCCGCAGCTTCTATGCCTGGCTGGTCAAGCTCGGCCGGCTGCCGGCCAGCCCGGCCGCAGCGATCCGCGCGCCCAAGGCCGCGCGGAAGCTGCCGCAGGTGCTCGATCCCGACGAAGCCAAGGCGCTGGTGGAAGTGCCCACCGACGTGCCGCTGGGCTTGCGCGATCGCGCCCTGCTGGAACTGTTCTACAGCTCCGGTTTGCGCCTGAGCGAACTGTGCGCGCTGCGCTGGCGCGACCTGGACCTGGACGAAGGCTTGGTGCTGGTGCTGGGCAAGGGCAATAAGCAACGCATCGTGCCGCTGGGCTCGCACGCCCGCCAGGCCCTGGCCCAGTGGCGCGCCTCCACCGCCGCCGGCGCCGATGCCCCGGTCTTCCCCGGCCGCGGCGGCGGCCCGATCACCGCCCGCGCCGTGCAACTGCGCATCCGCCAATTGGCCCAGCGCCAAGGCCTGTTCAAGCGCGTGCATCCGCATCTGCTGCGTCATTCCTTCGCCAGCCACATCCTGGAATCCTCCGGCGACCTGCGCGGCGTGCAGGAATTGCTCGGCCACGCCGACATCGCCACCACCCAGATCTATACGCATCTGGATTACCAGCACTTGGCGCGGGTTTACGACGCGGCGCATCCGAGGGC
>CBIFVU010000222.1:0-6734 GCA_966185905.1 uncultured Lysobacter sp. | reverse complement strand
TGCTGGGCCAGCTTGTCGGTCACGTTGAGCAGGCGCGCCAGATCGTTGCCGACCGAGACATTGCCGGCCTGGCCGGACACCTTGGGCAGCTTTTCCAGCGCCTCGCCCAGGCGCTCGCGCAGCAAGGGCACGTTGACGCCGGCCTGGGCCAGCAACGGCCGGGTGCTGCCGCCGCTCTGCTCGAGCAGAGCCGCCAGCAGGTGCGCCGGTTCGATCACGCTGTGGTCGCGACCGACCGCCAGCGATTGCGCATCCGACAGGGCCTGCTGGAAGCGCGAGGTGAGCTTGTCCATCCGCATTGGAGAGTCTCCGGAAGATTGGGTGGCGGCCGCGCCGGGCGAGTGTCGCGCGGAGGCTGCGAATGAGCTGTAGATGCGGACTGTGGCGGGTGTTTCAAGGCAGGACGAGACCCTGGATTCACGCCCGCGGCGGGCGTGGTGGCGCGCTCGGGGACGAGGCGCGCGAAGGCGCCGGCGGCCCGTACCGGGCCCTGCGAACAGCCCGGCCGGACCGTTGCTGGCGCGCGATGGCGCAACGCCCGGCCGCAGTGGAGGCCAGGGCCGCGCGGCGGCAGGCATCGGGCTGCCGAGCGGCACCTGCAGGAGCGGCGACAGCCGCGGACAAATCGCGCCGGCGAGCGTCTTTCCGAGCGGCCCGCTCAAGCCCGGGCGGCGCAACGCCGCCGACCCAGCGGCAAGCGCCAGGACGCAGAGGGACGGGCGCGCGCGCCGCGCCCGCCCCTGGCGATCACACCCGCGAGGTCGGCTGCAGGATCTCGACCCAATACCCGTCCGGGTCCTTGATGAAGGCGATGTCCTTCATCCGCCCATCGGTCAGGCGCTTCTGGAACGCCACGCCGAGCTGCTCGAACCGCGCGCACGCGGCCTCCACGTCCGGCACCGACACGCAGATGTGGCCGAAGCCGCGCGGCTCGCTGTTGCCGTGGTGATAGGCGAAGCCGGCATCGTCCTCGGTGCCGTGGTTGTGGGTCAGCTCCAGCACGCCGCGCTGGCTCAGCAGCCATTGCCCGCGCGCCGGCTCCTCGGCCGGGATCTGCGCGGGATCTGCGACCAGCACCAGGAAATACAGGCTGAACTTGGCCTCGTGGAAATCGCGCTTGCGCACCAGGGTGAAGCCCAGCACGCGGGTGTAGAAATCCAGCGAGGCCACCGGGTCCTTGACCCGCAGCATGGTGTGGTTGAACACGAAGTCGCGGGTGGCCGCTTCGGGCTGGGCGGTGACGCCGGGGACGGCGTTGAGTTCGGTCTGCAGGGACATGGCGGGCGCGATGGCGGTGGACGAAGGGGAAAACTGGGGGCCGGCGCGGCCGCGATCAAGCCTGCGGCGGCGGCGGCACCGGATCGCGCTGCCAGGACAGCAGGATCAGCAAGGCCGCCAGGCCGAGGTAGGCGCCGATGAACTGCCAGGCGATGGTCCGCTGCAAGCCTTCCAGCGCCCAGGGCAGATAGACCCCGCCGCGCGGATCGACCGAATGAACGATGCCGAACAAGGCCAGCACCGCCCCGGCAGCGAGGAAGCCCGCGGCCCGGCGCAGGCGCCCGTCCACCATCGCCGCCACCGCCGAGGTCCAGATCATCGAGGTCATGATGAAGCCGCTGCCCAGGGTCACGATCACCGCCAGTTCCGGCAGGCCGTGGCCGTCCAGCGCGGTCATCAGCCGGGCATGTTGGTCCGGCGCGATCCAGGCCGGGTTGCCGGTCTTGATCGCCAACATGTACGCCACCGGCGGCAGGAAGCCGAACACCATCGCGGTGGCGTGCCGCGCCGGGGTGGCCTGGAACGCCTGAGTGGTGATGTCCAGCGCCACGTACACGATGATCGGCGCCAGCACCGCCAGCGGCAGCCATTGCACCAATCCCGAGACGATGCCCAGCATCCCGCCCAGGCCGATGAACAAGCCGGTCAACAAGGTGTAGCCGCTGCGCGCGCCCATGTGCTTGTAGGCCGGCTGGCCGATGTAGGGCGTGGTCTGGGCGACGCCGCCGACCAGGCCGGCGACCAGGGTCGAGAAAGCCTCGGCCAGCAGGATGTCGCGGGTGCGGTAATCGTCGCCGGCCGCGCGCGCGCTCTCGCTGACGTTGATGCCGCCGACGATCATCAGCAGGCCGAACGGCAACAGCAGCGGCAGGTAGGGCACGGTCGAGGGCAGCCCCTCGATGAAGCCCAGGCTCGGCCACGGCAGCACCAGCCGCAGCGGCTGCGGGGCCGGCCAAGCGAAGCCCGGCGCGCCCAACCCGACAGCCCCGAAGCCATAGAACAACACCGTGCCGAACACGAACGCCACGAACACGCCCGGCAGCTTCACCGGCAAGCGCCCCTTGGCCACCAGCACGTACAACAGCAGGCCCAGGGTCATGAAACCGACCAGCGGCGAGCGCAAAGTCTCCACCAACGGCAGGAACCCCATCAGCACCAGCGCGGTGCCGGCGATCGAACCGAGCAGGCCGGCGCGCGGTATCAACCGAGTGACGGCATCGCCGGCGAAGGACAGCACGAGCTTGAGCGCGCCCATCACCATCAGCGAGGCCATGCCCAGTTTCCAGGTGGCGTCGGCAGCCGCGGCCTCGTCCAGGCCGGCCTGCTTGAAGCCGACGAAGGCCGGGCCCAGCACCAGCAAGGCCATGCCGATGCTGGTCGGCGCGTCCAGGCCCAGCGGCATCGCGGTGACGTCCTCGCGCCCGCTGCGCGCGGCCAGGCGCCGCGCCATCCAGGTGTAGACCAGGTTGCCCACCAGCACGCCGAAGGCCGTGCCGGGGAACATGCGCGTATAGACCACTTCGGCCGGGAACCCGAACAGGCCGATCAGGGCCGCGGCGATGAAGCCCAGGATCGACAGGTTGTCGACCACCAGGCCGAAGAAGCCGTTGAAATCGCCAGCGACGAACCAGCGGCCGCGGCGCGGCGCAGCGGGGGCGCTCATCGCCCCACCCCCGCGCTGGCCGGCGCTGCGGCGTGAGCCGCCGCGCGTGCTGCCGGCGGCGCCGAGGCCGCCTGTGCCTGTGCCTGGGCCGTGGTCGCAACCGCCACAAGCACTGCCGCAGCGGCGCAGACTGCGCGCTCGGCAGCCGGGGACGCGGCAGAGCGGGCCTGCGCGGCGCGGGCCAGGACGCAGCGGACTTGAGCAGGACGGCCCCGGGCCGGACGGCCCTGCGCGGAGCGGGCCGGAGGGACGAGCCCGGCCGCTGGGCGCAACGACACCGCGACCGGCAGGCGCCCTGCGGCGGTGGGCATGGAAAACGGCATGGCGATCATCGGCGGTACTCGTGGCGCGGGAGGGGCGCATCCTTGCCGGCGGGGCTGCGATCCGTTCGCCCTGCAAGTGTGCGGCCATCGGCGATGGTTTGGGCGATCCCGCGCCGCTGGCGGCGTTATCTGCTCATGCCCTTGCGGCCGTCCTCTTCGCGCAGGCGGGCCTTCTCCGGCGCAGCGCGCCGCGTGCGTCCCTGCGCACCGCCATCCCCGCGAAAGCGTGGATCCAGAGACTTCAGCGCGCGGCCTGGAGCCAGCCCTGGCTTCCCGCTCTCGCGAGAACGACGGTGTGAGGGGCGCCATGGTCGGCAAGCATGCCCGGTGGGCGACACCGCACGCAGACGCGAAGCCGGCTGCGCAAGGGTGGCAGCGCAGCATCCCGCGCGCGCTCCTCCAAAGCGCACCGCGCATCCGCTCCAAACCGTCATCCCCGCGTAAGCGGGGTCGTCCTCAGTGGTCCTCGACCGGCTCGGACGACAGCCAGCCGCGATAGCGCAACAGCAACCCCGCCAGCGGCAAGGCCGCGCTCACCTCGAAGCCATAGCGCCCCTGGGTCTGGAATTCGCAGGCGCGCACCCCGTCGAACCAGCGCAGCGGCAGCGGCAGCCCCAGCGCGCTCACCCGCGCCAGCCGCCAGACCACGCCGGGGCCGCGCGCCTCCACGGCGTCCTCGCAGCGGCGGTCTCCGGCACCGCCAGCGTCGGCCGCGACGGCGACCTCATCCACCGCGTCCAGCATGAAGGCGAACCCCATCGGCCCCAGCCGCTCGCGCACCCAGCCACGGTCGTCGCGCAGATGCGAGCGCATCTGCGCGGGACCGAACCGGCGAATCCAGGTCTCGCCCTGCGGATCGGCCTGGATCTCGACTTCCACCGCACCCTGCCAAGCCGGCGGCAGGCCGGCCAGCCGCGCACACAGGCGCGAGAGCCGGCCGCGGCCGCGTTCGACCACGGCCTGGCCGCGGTATCGCTGGCGCCCGCCGCGCTCGTGCAGGGCGCGCAGCGGCGGGGGCAAGGCATCCAGGCGCTCGCCCAGCAACCGGCGATAGAGACCGGCCTGGGGTGCGCTCACGGCATCGGCCCCGGTGCCCAGGCCGACCGACGCGGTTCCCCGCCCGAAGCGGCTCCCGGCACCCTCGCCCGCATTCGCCGCGCCCATCCAGGCCCACCGGCGACCTCGGCAACGTCCACGGCCCTGCCGGCGAGCGCCGCGCCCAGGCCGCCCTCGGCCACCGCGGCCGAGCGCCGCGCGCGTCCGGGCGCCGCCGCTCGCCCACCGCGGGCACTCAGCGACAGCCGCCGTCCCACCCGCCCCCGCTCATTGCTCGCTCTCCGCGCTCACTCCTCTGCGCTCGCCTCGCCGCAGCCTCACTCCACGCCGCGCAGTTCCTTGGTCAACGGATAGCGCCGGCCGTCGTAGCGCAAGCGCTGCTGGGTCTTGCTGACCGGGCTGTCGACGCTCTTGCAATCCCCGCCCTGCTCCACGTTGCGCCGTTCCTGGTGCACGCTGTTGACCATCAGGCCGGCATAGCCGTTGTCGCGCTTGGCGTCCATGGCCAGGGTGCGCTGGGTCTCGGAAAACTCGCCGGCGCAGTTGGTGTCCCATTCGCCCCGGCTGCTGGAGACTTCGATCGGGTCGAGCACCCGGCGCAGGCTCGTCCCTTCGGGCACATACAGGCTCAGGGTGGTGCTGCCGTAAGGGTTGGGCCGCGAGGAGCCGGTGTACTCCACGCGCACGCCGAAGGCGGTGGTGCGCTCGTCCAGGCGGTAGCGCGCGGTGTCCAGGGTCAGGCCGGTGATGTAGATCGCGTCCGAACGCAGCGCTTCGTCCTCGCGCAGGCGCTGGAGGATGCGCGGGCGCTTGGAGTCGGCCACCAGCAGTTCCAGATCGGAGACATCGCCGTCGGGGCCCTTGGCCGCCGCGTGCCGCAGCGGCACCGCCAGCAGGGTCTTGTCCGGCGCTGCCGGCCAGACCTTGCACACCACTTCGGCCGGCTGGATCCAGCGCTTCTGCGGGCGCTCGACCCGCAGCAGTTCGCCTTCGTCGCCGGTCTCGATGCTGGCGCCGGGATAGGCCGCCCGCAGCAGGTCTTCGACCCGCGACTGGCATTCGGCCGCCGCGGTCGCGGAGGAGAACAACACAGAGCAGGACAGGGAAAGGGACAGCACCGTCCGTTGGGCCAGCTTGCGCATCATTGCATCCAGATCAGGGTCGCCATGCGGCCGGTGCGGCGGTCGCGACGATGGGAGAAAAAGCGCGCGGGCTCGGAAAGCGTGCACAGCCCGCCGCCATGGACATGATCGGCCGCCAGGCCGGCGCGCGCCAGTCTGCGCCGGGCCAGGGCGTAGAGATCCACCGTCCAGTGGCCCGGCCGGGTGGCGGCGAAGGCGCTGGCGGCGGCCGGATCCTCGGCCAGGAAAGCCTCGCGCACCTCCACGCCGATTTCGTAGCGCTGCGGCCCGGCGGCCGGGCCGAGCCAGGCATGCAGGCGGCCGGGCGCGGTGGTCATGGCCGCGACCGTGGCCTCCAGCACGCCGTCGGCCAGGCCGCGCCAGCCGGCATGGGCGGCGCCGACTTCGCTGCCGTCGGCGGCGGCGAACAGCACTGGCAGGCAGTCGGCGGTCAGGATCGCCAGGACCGTGCCGGGGGCGGAGGTGACGGCGGCGTCGGCCTCGGGCTCGCCGGCCGGCGGCTGCGGGGCGGGGCCCGCGTCGGTCCCGGCCGCGGCTTGCTGGGCGCGGCCCTGTCCGGCGTCGGCCGGCCCGTCGTCGGCCTGTCCGGCCTCGGCAGGCGCGGCAGCCGGAGCGTGGAAGCGCAGCACGCCGCGGCCGTGCACCTGGCGCAGCCAATGCGGCGGCGACGGCAACCCGGCGTGTTCGGCCAGCAGGGCGCGGTTGCGCGCGACCGCGGCCGGATCGTCGCGGTCGGCGCCGTAGCGCGCGCCCAGGTTGAAGCGAT
Source organism: uncultured Lysobacter sp. (assembly GCA_966185905.1). GTDB lineage: Bacteria > Pseudomonadota > Gammaproteobacteria > Xanthomonadales > Xanthomonadaceae > Lysobacter. The sequence goes on along the minus strand of CBIFVU010000222.1, from coordinate 506 downwards.
CGAACGGCGGCTGCGACACGCCCGGCCCGCTGCGCAAGGTGGACAGCCCGCGTACCGACGCCGGCAGCGGCCAGTCCGGGACGATCCAGCCCGCGCTCACCGCCCGGCCTCGGCCGCGGCGCGGCTGTCGGCGCGCAGTTCGGCCACCAGATGCAGCATGTCCGCCGGCACCGGCGCGGTGCAGCGCACCGGTTCGCCGCTGAGGGGATGGGCGAATTCCAGGGTCTCGGCGTGCAGGGCCTGGCGCTTGAAGCCGCGCAGCGCCTCCACCAGGCCATCGCTGGCGCCCTTGGGCAGCTTGAGCGGGCCGCCGTACAGCGGGTCGCCGACGATGGGGTGCTTGAGGTGCTGCATGTGCACGCGGATCTGGTGGGTGCGCCCGGTTTCCAGGCGGCATTCGAGCAAGGTGTGGGCGCGGAAGCGCTCGCGCAGGCGGAAATGGGTGACCGCCTCGCGGCCGTCCTCGCGCACCGCCATGCGCAGGCGGTCGCGCGGGTGGCGGTCGA
>CBIFVU010000221.1:0-6839 GCA_966185905.1 uncultured Lysobacter sp. | reverse complement strand
CCCCACGGCCCACCCCACGGCCCACTCCACGGCCCACTCCACGGCCTTACCGGCGCCGCTGTCGGTGGATCTCGAAAACGGCGCATTGCACGCCCGCTTCGCCGCCGGCACGGCCACGCTGTCCTGCGACCTGTCTGCCTACCGCTGCGCGCCGGCCGTGCTGGCCGCAGCCGGCCCGCTCTGGCTGCCATCGCCCGACGGCAGCCGCGCCCTGTTCGTGCGCGACCACAACCTGTGGCTGCGCGATCTGCGCAGCGGCGCCGAGCGAGCGCTCACCCGCGACGGCCAGGCCCACTACGGCTACGGCGTGCTGCCCGACTTCGCCCTGCACTCGGTGCCGCGACAGCAGGGCAAGTGGGCCTCGCCGCCGATGACGGTGAACTGGTCGCCCGACGGCAAGCGCGTCTTCGGCACTCGCTACGACGAGCGCAAGGTCGAGCCTTACCCGATGGTGGCGATGGCGCCGGAGGACAGCTGGAAGCCCAAGGTCTACGACATCCGCCTGGGCCTGCTGGGCGAAGCGCAGACCGTGCGCGACGAGTGGTACGCCATCGACGTCGATGCCGGCCGGGTGCGCCGCATCGCCATTGCCGAGGGCTGGAACACCGCCATGGAGTCCGGCGTGCTGGGCTGGTCGGCCGACCACCGCCGCGCCTACGTGGCGATCGCGCGCTACGACCGCCCAGCGCGCATGCAGCTGACCGAGGTCGACCTGGACAGCGGCCGGACCCGGGCGGTGATGGAGGAACGCTCGGACACCCGCATCCAGCTCAACGATCTGCTCTACAGCCGGCCAGCGGTGGCGGTGCTCGGCGCGCGCAACCAGATCGTCTGGTTCTCCGAACGCGACGGCTGGGGCCATCTCTACCTCTACGATCTCGGCGACGGCCGCCTGGTCCGCCGGCTCACCTCCGGGCCGTGGCTGGTGCGCGATGTCATCGGCGTGGACGAGGCGCGCGGCGAACTGTTCTTCACCGCCGGCGGACGCGAACCCGGCGACCCCTACCAGCGCCGTCTGTACCGTGTGTCCCTGGACGGCGGCGAGCCGACCCTGCTGACGCCCGAAGCGGCCGACCACGCCATCGAGGCCGGCGCCAGCGCGATCCTCGGCGGCCAGCCCAACACCCAACTCTCGCCCGACCGCGCCTACGTGGTCGACACCTATTCCACCCTGGACACCCCGCCGCGCAGCGTGCTGCGCTCCACCCGCGACGGGGCAGTGGCGCTGGAACTGGAACGCGGCGACGACCGCCTCGTGCGCGCCGCCGGCTGGGTGCCGCCGCAGCGGCTCAAGTTCACCGCCGCCGACGGCCGCAGCGACATCTGGGCCACCGCCTATTTCCCGCCCGACTACGACCCCGACACGGCCCAGCCCAAGCAGTATCCGGTGATCGACGCCTACTACGGCGGCCCGCAGATCCACAACGCCCCGGTCGGTTTCGCCGATGCCACCGCCACCACCAATCCGATCTCGCGCTCCTCGCTGGCGCGGCTGGGCTTCGTGGTGATCACCATCGACGCGCGCGGCACCCCGGGCCGTTCGCAAGCCTTCCACGACGTCAGCTTCGGCGCCTTCGCCGACCCGCAGATCGACGACCATGTCGCCGCGATCGAACAACTGGCCGCACGCTTCCCCGGACTCGACCTCGACCGCGTGGGCGTCTACGGCCACTCCTTCGGCGGCTACACCTCCACCCGCGCGATGCTGTACCGGCCGGACTTCTTCAAAGTCGCCGTATCCTCGGCCGGCCCGCACAACTACCAAGGCATGTACGGCGGCGGCGTCAACGGCCTGGAGCGCCTGCTCGCCGGGCCGCCGGACTATGGCGACGGCCGCCACGTCCAACCCAGCCGCGGCGCCGTGCCGGCGAACTACCGCGCGCTCGACAACGCTGCCCTGGCCGACCGCCTGCAAGGCAAGCTGCTGCTGGTGCTGGGCGAACTGGACGAGAACGCGTTGCCGGCGGTGACCCTGCAATTCTCCGCCGCGCTGATCCGCGCCAACAAGGACTTCGACCTGCTGTACCTGCCCAACCAGAACCACGAACTGTTCCGCAACGACCCCTACTACACCCGGCGGATGTGGGACTATTTCGTCGAACACCTGTCCGGCCGCAAGCCGCCGTCCGGCTATCGCCTGGCGCCGCCGCCGGGCAAGCCGAGCGGGCAGGTGTTTTGAGGGGGCGGTAACGCGGCGCGAGTTCCTGTGTTGTCGGAGTCGTGGCTGTTTGCTCGATGATGGCGACCGTCTGCGCCGCATCACCCAGGGCAGCGAAGTCGTATCGTTCGATTATGACGACGCCGATCGCCTGTCCCTTGCCACCTTGCCCAACGGCATCAAGGCCGGCTACGCCTACAACGAGGTCAACCAGCTCACCGGCATCGCCTGGCTCAAGCCGGACAACAGCCCGCTCGGGGACCTGGGCTATGGCTACGACGCCGTCGGCCGCCTGGCCGCGCAGACCGGCAGCTTCGCCAGCCAGGTGCTGCCGATGGCGAGCGCTGGCGCCAACGCGTTCGACGACAACAACCGCCAGACCCAGCGCCAAGGGCAAGCCCAGAGCTACGACGCCAACGGCAACCTGATCGGCGATGGCCTGCGGAGCTATGTCTGGAACGTCCGCGACCAGTTGACCGAAATCCGCCAGGGCGGCGCGGTCGTCGCCAGCTTCCAGTACGACCCCAGCGGGCGCCGCGTGGGCCGCACCGAAAGCGGCGTCGCCACCCAGTATCTCTACGACGGCCCCGACATCGTCCAGGAAACCCAGGGGACCCTGATCAACCCGGTCCTGACCGGACTGGGCGTGGACCAGCGCTTCGCCCGCAACGACACGGGCGGGCGGACCTACTTCCTGACCGACCACCTGGGCGGCACCCGGGCCCTGACCGATGCCAGCGGCGCGGTGGTGCAGCGCTACGACTACACCGCCTACGGCGAGGCCACGCCCTCGGTGCCGGGATTCAGCAACCCGTACCAGTACACCGGCCGCGAACAGGACGGCAGCGGTCTGATGTACTACCGGGCGCGTTACTACGCCCCCGGGCAGGGGCGGTTCATCAGCGAGGACTCCCACGGCTTCGGCGGCGGCGATCCCGACTTCTATGCCTATGTGGGCGGAGACCCGGCCTGACGCCGTGGCGGCCTCCTCGCCCGCTAAGCCGCCCTCGCCGAACGCCAAGCCGCGCACAGTCCGCGCGCGCATTCGATCAATTGACGCGGCATTGCCATCAGCCGTTCACAGCGGCCGCACAGACTCCCACGCTTCGCTCCGACGCCGCCAGGGGCGAGCGGCGCAGGGAGGGCGCCGGCATGGCGGTCCCTCTTATTGGAAGTCCCATGACGACGAAGACGACGCTCCTCGCCGCCTCGATCCTGTTGTGCCTGCACGCCGGCCATGCCCTGGCCGCCAGCGCGCCCGTATCCACCGCCCCTGCTGCCTCCGGCGCGCCCGCTGCGTCGGACGACGTTGCGGCCGCGGCCGATCCCTCCGCCCTCGCAGCAGACGCCGCCGCGGCGCCTGCCGGCGATGACGCCACCACCCTGGACGCGGTCTCGGTGCTCGGCACCGGCCAGACCCGCCAGGTACAGGCCCTGGGCCGCGCCGAATTGCAGCGCCAAGCGGCCGGCACCAGTCCGCTCAAGGTGATGGCCAAGCTGCCGGGCGTGCATTTCCAGAGCTCCGATCCGTGGGGCAATTACGAGTGGTCAAGCAAGCTGAGCATCCGCGGCTTCTCCCAGCAGCAACTCGGCTTCACCCTGGATGGCGTGCCGCTGGGCGATATGAGCTATGGCAACCACAACGGCCTGCACATCGGCCGCGCGATCGCTTCGGAGAACCTGTCCGGCGCCGAGCTGTCGCAAGGCAGCGGCGCGATCGACACCGCGTCCTCGGGCAATCTGGGCGGGACGCTGCGGTTCTTCAGCGCCGATCCTGCGGCCGAGTTCGGCGTGCGCCTGGCCCAGACCGTGGGCAGCGATGCCACCACCCGCAGCTTCGCGCGCCTGGACACCGGCGATCATGACGGCTTCAGCGCCTATCTCAGCGCGGTCTACCACGGCACCGACAAGTGGAAGGGCGAGGGGCCGCAGCGCGGCACCCAATTCAACGGCAAGTTCGTCTATGCCGGTGAGGACTTCCGCATTGCCGGCTTCGCCGATGCGTCGCGCCGCCGCGAGACCGACTACGCCGACCTGTCGCTGGAATCGGCGCGGCGCCTGGGCATGGACTGGGACAACTACGCCAAGGACTGGCAGCGCGCCATCGATGCGGCCAACGGCGTGCTGCACGGCGCGGTGACCAGCGTGGACGACGCGTACTACATCGCCCGCGGCGTGCGCGACGACGAGCTGGCTTACCTCAACGCCGAATGGAACGCCAGCGCCGAGCTGACCCTGTCGGCCACTGCCTACTACCACGCTAACGAAGGCCAGGGCCACTGGGCCACGCCGTATTCGACCTCGCCGACGGTGCCGCTGCGCATGCGCACCACCGAGTACGACATCGAACGCACCGGCCTGATGCCGAGCCTGAGTTGGCAGCTCGGCGAGCATCGCTTGCAGGCCGGTTTGTGGCTGGAGAAGAACGCCCACGGCGTGCAGCGCAATTTCTACGACCTCCAGGCCAGCGAGCCGCCGGACGAGATCTTCTTCTATCGCAATCCGGCCCTGCGTGTGTTCCGCCAGCGTTTCGATACCGACACGCGCATGTATTACCTGTTCGACCATATGGAACTCGCCGATGGCCGCCTGGCCGTGGATGCGGGCTTCAAGGGGCTGCGGGTGGAGACCGACGGCAAGACCCTGATCGGCGGCGCCAGCCGCGCCAGCGGCAAGCTGGTGTCGGAGGACAATTTCCTGCCGCAGCTCGGCGCGCGCTGGCAGCTGAGCGAGCACGAGGAGATCTTCGGCTCCTACAGCGAGAACCTTTCGGCCTTCCGCACCGGCGTCAACGGCCCGCATTCGACCTCGCAGGCGGCCTTCGACGCGGCCGTGGCCACGCTGGAGCCGGAGAGCTCCAAGACCTTCGAGGCCGGCCTGCGCACCCGCCGCGACTGGATCGAGGCTTCCATCGCCGTGTACCGGGTCAATTTCGAGAACCGCCTGCTGGCGATCGCGCGTTGCGCCGGCATCGTCGGCTGCGCTTCCAGCTTCGCCAATGTCGGCGATGTGGACAGCCGCGGCGCCGAGATCACCGTGCTGTGGACGCCGCTGCCGGGCTTGAGTTGGTACCACTCGCTGGCGTTCAACGATTCGCAGTACGAATCCGATTATCTCGACGGCACCACCGTGGTCCGGACCAAGGGCAAGCAGGTGGTGGACGCGCCCAAGCGCCTGTACGCCACCGAGCTGCGTTGGGAACGCGATGGCCTGGCGTTGCAGTTGGGCGCCAAGTACACCGACCAGCGTTACCTGACCTACCTCAACGACTCCCGGGTCGATGGGTTCTGGGTGGTGGACGCGGCCGCGTCCTACGAGTGGAAGGAACTGGGCTGGGCCGATGCCTTCAAGCTGCAGTTGAACGCCACCAACCTGTTCGACAAGACCTATTTCGGCAGCCTGGGCACCAACGGCTTCGTCGCCTCCGACCCGCAGGGCCTGAACTACACGCTGCAATCGGGCGCACCGCGGCAAGTGTTCCTGACCGCCGAAGCGCGGTTCTGAGCCAGCCATCCGCGCCCGCGGGTTCGCGGGCGCGGATGCCGATAGGGGGACGTGCGGAACGGGGCCGGTCGGCTGGGGCGCGTGTTGGCGCCGCATGGCCGCGCGGCGCCGGCCCGCAAGGCCTCAGCAGGAGCGGCGCACGCCGCGATCCCCGGCGGCAGGCCGCTGCGCAGACGCTCCGCCGCCCAGGCTCGCGGCGGGCGGGCTGCCGGTCTTGCGTGGCTTCGGTGGCGGCGCTGGCGTTCGTCGCTGCGGTTGGCTCGCGGCTTGCGCCGCTCCTGCCGGGGCGGGCGTGCGAGGGCGCCGCGGCTGTCAGGCCAGGGTTTGCAGGTGCATGCCGTCGCGATCGACCCGCAGCACCGAACCCTGTTCGTACCAGTCGCCCAGCACCACGCGGGTGCAGCGGTGGTCGCCTGCTTGGGTCTCGTGCACCGCCGGGCGGTGGGTATGGCCGTGGATCATCGTGTCCACGCCGTAGCGGGCGAAGGTCTGGGCGACCGTGGCCGGGGCGACGTCGGTGATGGTCTCCATGCGTCCGGCGTCCTTGAGCCCGGCCTGGTGGGCCTTGCTGGCCGCGCGGGCCTGTTGCGCGAAGGCCAGCCGCGCGGCCAGCGGTTGCGCCAGGAATTGCGCCTGCCAGGCCGGGTGGCGGGTCTGGGCGCGGAATTGCTGGTAGGCCACATCGTCGGTGCACAGCAGGTCGCCGTGGCCGATCAGCACCGGCCGGCCGTACAGCACGATCACGCTCGGGTCGGGCAGCAGGCGCATGCCGGCGCGGGCGGCGTAGTCCGCGCCGAGCAGGAAATCGCGGTTGCCGCGGATGAAGGACACCGGCACGCCGGTCGCGGCCAGCGCCTTGAGCTCGCGCGCGACGAAGGCGCCGGTCTCGGAGGGATCGTCGTCGCCGACCCAGGCCTCGAACAGATCGCCGAGGATGTAGAGCGCGTCGGCGCTGCGGGCCTGCTCGTGCAGGAACCGGCCGAACAGCTCGGTGATCTGCGGCCGCTCGGCGTCCAGGTGCAGGTCGGAGATGAAGAGGGTGGTCATGGCGCCAGTTTAGTGCAGTCGCGCGGGCGCGGCCCGGACCGGCGTTGCGGCGGTCTGTGGTTGCCCGAGTGCGGCGGGGCGCGGTCGCTGCGCGCCGCGAGTCGAGCCGACCCGGCCCGATTCGCGGCCC
>CBIFVU010000220.1:0-6843 GCA_966185905.1 uncultured Lysobacter sp. | reverse complement strand
CGACCTCCGCCGCGCGCGCCCTGCAACGCCTGCAGCGACTGACCCTGCAGGTCCGTTCCGAGCCCCGGCTGTTCATCCCCGCCCAGCAAGGCCTGCCTCGCCTGGGCTTGGCCCAGGGCGGCGGGCTGCTCGCGGCCGTCTTGGGCTGGCTGGCGCTGCTGTCGCTGCTGATGCGCGAGCTGTACGCCCGCTTCCAGGATCCGCTGCCCGCCCTGGGCGCGATCGCCGTGCTGTTGCTGCCCTCGGCCTTCGCCTTCCTGCGCGCCTACGAGCGCGCGCTGGCGCGCTGCGAAGCCGCCGAGGCAGCCATGGACGCCACCGCGCGCGGCTGGTGGCTGGAGGTTCCGGCCCGCCGCCTCGTGCCCCAGCATTGGCCGGGCCAGGCCGCGATCGACCTGGACCCGACGGCGTTCAGCGTCGCCGTGGGCGGCGGCGGCCACCGCTCACTGCGTTGGGCCACGCTGGAGCTGCGCCACCGCCACGGCCACGTGGTCGAACTGGGGCGATGGCGGCTGAGCGGTGCCTCGCTGCGCAGCCAGGACTACGCCGGCGACGCCCCGTCCCCGGACCAGTTGCGGCAGGCGGTGGAAGGCCTGGCCGAAGCTCTGGCCGAACGCATGGCCTTGCGCCGGGTTTGAGCGGCTGCAGGAACCCGCGCATCCACGGCCGGCTCCACGGGCGCTCGGACCTATGGGCGCTCGGACCTGCGCGCGAGCGCACGCAGCCGCACCGATCGGCCGCGGCCGCGCAAACAAAAGCCCCGCCGGAGCGGGGCTGTAAGGGGGTCAAGCGCGGGCGGCGCGATGGCCGCCGTCGCGGCTCAGGCCCACAGGTCGTGCAGGACCATGGTGTGGTCGCGGTCCGGACCGGTGGAGACGATGGCCAGCGGACAACCGGCCAGTTCCTCCAGCGCACGCAAATAGGCGCGGGCCGCGGCCGGCAGCTTGTCCCACTCGGTGATGCCGTGGGTGTTCTCTTCCCAGCCCGGGAACTCCAGGTACACCGGCGTGCACTCGTCCCAGCCGGCCGCGTCCAGCGGCGCATACTCGGTGCGCTTACCGCGGTATTCGTAGGCGATGCAGATCTTCAGCGTCTTCATGCCGTCGAGCACGTCGAGCTTGGTGATGCACAGGCCGGTGATGCCGTTGATGGCGACCGCGCGCTTGAGCGCGACGATGTCGATCCAGCCGCAGCGGCGCGGGCGGCCGGTGGTGGCGCCGTATTCCTGGCCGCGGTCGCGGATGCCCTGGCCCACTTCGTCGTCCAGTTCGGTCGGGAACGGGCCGCCGCCGACGCGGGTGGCGTAGGCCTTGGCGATGCCCAGCACGTAGTCGATCGAATCCGCGCCCACGCCGGTGCCGGCCAGCGCGCCGCCGACGGTGGTGTTGGACGAGGTCACATAGGGATAGGTGCCGTGGTCGATGTCCAGCAGCGAGCCCTGCGCGCCCTCGAACAGCACGCGCTTGCCCTGCTTGCGCAGCTCGTGGAGGATGCCGGCGACGTCGGACTTCATCGGCTGCACGTATTCGCCGAACGCCAGCGCCTCGTCCAGGGTCTTCTGGAAGTCCACCGCTTCCACGCCCAGGTACTGGGTCAGCACGAAGTTGTGGTAGTCCAGCGCGGTGCGCAGCTTGTCGGCCAGTTGCTCGGGGTAGTGCAGGTCGGCCACGCGGATGCCGCGGCGGGCCACCTTGTCCTCGTAGGCCGGGCCGATGCCGCGGCCGGTGGTGCCGATGGCCTTGCCGCCGGCGGCCTTCTCGCGGGCCTGATCGAGCGCGATGTGGTAGGGCATGATCAGCGGCGTGGCCGGGCTGATCTTCAGGCGCGAGCGCACCTCCACCCCGGTCGCCTCCAGTTCCTCGATCTCCTTGCGCAGCGCGGCCGGGCTGAGCACCACGCCGTTGCCGATCAGGCACAGCGCGCCTTCGCGCAGGATGCCCGAGGGGATCAGGTGCAACACGGTCTTCTTGCCGCCGATCACCAAGGTGTGGCCGGCGTTGTGGCCGCCCTGGAAGCGCACGACCGCGCCGATCCGCTCGGTCAGCAGGTCGACGATCTTGCCCTTGCCTTCATCGCCCCACTGGGCACCGAGAACGACGACTGACTGACCCATGACTCCAGACTCCTGCGCTTGTTTCGCTGTGTAGGCGGCCGCGGCCGCAAGGTCCGCCCGCGCCCAGTCGCGGCCGACGCCGCGCCACAGGGCCATGAACGGAAAAAAGCCGGCGGGGAAGGCCCCGTCCGGCTTTTGTGCATTATCCGGGTTTCGAGGGGCCAAGGCCACCCCGGGAAGGGGCCGATCTTGGCGATCCGGCGCGCGCAGGCGCCGGCGTTCATGTGGCGGCCGGGTAGACCGGGAAGGCCGCAGGCTGTCCAGCGGGGACGCAGACTGGAGCGAGCGCGCTGAGGCGGTCGGCGGGTCGGCTGGCCGGGGCCGCCCCCGCAGAGCCTGCCCTGCCGGGGTCGGGCTGGCCAATGGCTGGCGCATGGCTGGCGAATGGGCCGACGGAGTGGGCTGGCTGGCGCCAGGTTGGACGGGTTCGGGCCGGCACGATCCAGGCTGCGCGGCCTTCCGCCGCCCGCAGTGCGGCCACTCAGGGCCGGCCGACCCAGGGCGCGACGCCCAGACCGAATCCAGTCTCATCCGAGCGTATAGGGCGGCATCCGGCTGGGGCCGCCGGACCGCGGCAGCGCGACCGCAGCGCCTTGCCCCGAGCGCGCCCAGCGGTACGCCGCGGGCCCTGGACGCTTGCGGCCGCATCGCACCGCCGCAGGGTCCCGCACGACGCCAGCCGCCGGCTCACAGGTGACGCAACCCCCACAGCGCCGCCAGCGCTATGACGACCACGATCGCGCCGACCGTGCGCAGATGCGGCTCGGGCAGCGAGAACAACTGCTCGGCCGTGCGCTTCCAGCCGCGCGGCGCAGCGAACAGGAACAACCCCTCCAACACCGCGGCCAGGCACAACGCCCGGACCAGATCCGAGCCGAACGCGTCCCAGCCCACGCGTTCAGCGGTCGGACTTGAGGTACTGCAGGAACGGATCGTCGCTGTCGAGCACGATCACGCTCTGGCCGTCGGCGAAGGACTTGCGATAGCTGTCCAGGCTGCGCTGGAAGGCGAAGAACGCCGGATCCTTGGCCGCGGCCTCGCCGTACAGGCGGGTGGCTTCGGCATCGCCTTCGCCGCGCAGGCGCTGGGCGTCGCGCTCGGCCTCGGCCAGGATCACGGTCTGGTCGCGCTCGGCCGCCGCGCGGATGGCCTGGGCCTGTTCCACGCCTTCGGCGCGCAGTTGGCTGGCCACCTGCCGGCGCTGGGAGCGCATCTGGTTGTAGACCGAAGCCAGCACGTTGCTGTCCTGCGGCAGGTCGATGCGCTTGATGCGCAGGTCGTGGATGCGGATGCCCAGGGTGGCCGCGCCCTTGTTGATCGCGTCCAGTTGCTTGCCGATCACCGCCTCGCGGTCGCCCTTGACCACGTCCAGCAGCTTGAGCGAGTTGATCTCGTTGCGCAGCGCATCGCGGATGATCGGGCCCACGCGCTCGGCGGCCACGGTCTCGCTGCCGCCAGTGGCCTGGAAGAAGCGGCGCATGTCGTCGATCTGGCCCAGGGCGAAGAAGTCGATGCTGACATCGAGCTTGTCGGCGGTCAGGTAGCGCTCGGGCTGGGCCTCCAGGATGTTGAGGCGGCGGTCGAACACACGGTGGCTCTCCACCAGCGGCCACTTGAAGCGCAGGCCCGGACCGACGTCCTCGCGCACCACGGTGCCCAGGCGGAAGACGATGGCGCTGTGGCCTTCCTTGACCACGAACACCGAGCCCAGCAGGGCCAGCAGCAGGGCCACGCCCGCGGCGATCAGGGCGGGAACTCTCATGGGGTCACCTCATCGCGGGTCTTCGGGCGTTGCGGACGGCCGACATAGGGAATGCTGGGATTGCTGGTCGCCGGCGTGGCGGTCACCGCGCCGAGCATCTCCGGCTGGGTCAGCGGCACGCTGACCGGGCCGGGCGTGGTCGCCGCCGCGCCGCGCTCGCCCATCGGCACGTACAGCACCTGGCGCGAATCGCCGCCGACGATCTTGCGGTTCTGGCTGAGCACTTCCTGCACCGTGTCCAGCCACATGCGCTTGCGGGTCGCGTCCGGCGCATTCTTGTACTGGGCCACCAGCAGGTTGAAGCGGGTCGCGTCGCCTTCGGCGCGGGCGATGGTGGAGGTCTTGTAGCCCTCGGCGGTGGTGCGGATGCGCTGGGCCTCGCCGCGCGCCTCCGGCACGATCTTCTTGGCGTAGGCCTGGGCCTCGTTGATCGAGGTGGTCTTGTCGGCGTTGGCGCGCTGGGCCTCGTCGAAGGCGTCCTTGACCTCATCGGGCGGACGCGCGTTGGGCAGGTTGAGCTCGGTGACGGTCAGGCCGGTCTCGTAGGCGCCCAACGAGGCTTGCAGGCGCTGGCGCACCAGCGTGGTCAGGGTGCTGCGCGCGCCGAGCACGGTGTCCAGGTCGGAGCGGCCGATCTGCTCGCGCAGCGCGCTCTGCGCGGCCTGCTTGAGCACCTCCTCGGGCTTGCGCGAGCCGAACAGGTACTGGCGCGGCGATTGAATCCGGTATTGCACGTTGATCTCGACGCTGACCATGTTGCCGTCGCGGGTCAGCACCGGCACGTTCTCGCCGTAGGCCTTGCTCTGGGTGGCCAGGACCTTCTCCACGCTCTCGATCGGCCAGGGCGCCTTGAAATGCGGACCGGGCTGGAGCTCGCGCGAGAAGGTGCCGAAGCGCAGGACCACGCCGCGCTCCTGTTCGGTCACCAGCACGAAGCAGTTGAACACCAGCCACAGGCCGACCAGCAGTGCGGCCCAGCGCAGTATGCCGCCGCCCCCGCCGCCGAACAGCCCGCGCAGCGGATCGAGCAGGGAATCCAGGCCGCGGCCCTGGGGTTTGCGTTGCCGCGACGGTCGTTGGTCGCCGGAATTGTCGTTGCCGGGGGTGTTCCAGGCCATGCCTGCTCCTAAAAGTGGGGTGCGGGCGATCCGGCGCCCTGCCCTGCGTTGCCGCCCCGGCGATGGCGCCGGACCGGCCCGCGCCGCCCGGGGGCGGCGCGCGAAGATCCGCGCGCGGACAGCCGCGCGCGAACCCGTCGATTCTAGGTGGGGGCCTGGGCGGCCTCAAGCAAGGGGCGCAGCGGCTCGCCATGGGCCTGGGCGAACAGGCGCTGGGCGTCGGCCTGCGCCAGGTCCACCTCGACCAGCCAGCCGTGCTCGTCGGCCTGCTCGGCGCGGACCGCACCCAGCTCGTGCAGGCGCGCGCGCAGCCGCGCGTCCTGCGGGGCGATCCGCACCCGCCCCTGCACGTGGCGCAGTTGCAGGGCCTCGCCCAGGGCCGCGCGCAGCAGGTCCAGGCCGCGCCCTTCCCGGGCCGAGACCCAGGCCCGCAGGCGCTCCTCGCCGGGCCGGTCCAGGCGCGGCGCGACCGCCTCCAGGCGATCGATCTTATTGTAGACCAGCAACTGCGGCAGCTCGCCGGCGCCGATCTCGCGCAGGACCTCGTCGACCTGGGCGATGCGCTCGTCGCGCAGCGGGTCGGCCGCGTCGATCACGTGCAGCAGCAGGTCGGCCTCGCGCGCCTCCGACAAGGTCGAGCGGAAGGCGGCGACCAGCTCGTGCGGCAGGTCGCGGACGAAGCCGACCGTATCGGCCAGCACCACCCCGCCGCCGGGCAACTCGATCCGGCGCACGGTCGGGTCCAGGGTCGCGAACAACTGGTCGGCGGCGTAGGCCTCCGCGCCGGTCAGGGCATTGAACAGGGTCGATTTGCCGGCGTTGGTGTAGCCCACCAGGGCCACCCGCGGCAGTTCGCTGCGCAGGCGCGCGCGGCGCATCTGCGCGCGCTGCACCTCGACCTTGTCCAGCCGCTTCTGCAACTGCTCCAGGCGCTTTTGCAGCAGGCGGCGGTCGGTTTCCAGCTGGGTCTCGCCAGGGCCGCGCAGGCCGATGGAGCCGCCGCGCTGGCGCTCCAGGTGGGTCCAGCCGCGCACCAGGCGGGTGGCCATGTGCTTGAGCTGGGCCAGTTCGACCTGCAGCTTGCCCTCGGCGCTGCGCGCGCGCTGGGAGAAGATGTCCAGGATCAGGCCGGTGCGGTCGACCACGCGCCGCTCCAGGGCGCGCTCCAGGTTGCGCTCCTGACCGGGGCTGAGGGCGTGGTTGACCAGGATCAGGTCGGCGCCGGTGGCTTCGGCCGCGGCCTTGACCTCATCGAGCTTGCCGCTGCCGATCAAGGTCGCCGCGTTGGGCCGGTCGATGCGCGCGGTCAGCACCGCGGCCACGCTGGCGCCGGCCGAGCGGGCCAGGTCGGCGAATTCCTCCAGCACGTCTTCCTCCGGCGCGCCGCCGGCGTGGGGCTGGATCAGCAGGGCGTGCTCGCCCTTGCGGGAACGTTCGAACATCGGCGATGGCCACCGGCAGGAAACGACTGGAACGTCGGGATGTGGTGGCGCCGCCGCGGTTTCTCAATCCGCCCCGGGCGCGCTCGCGCCCGGGCCGGGTTCATTCGTTCTCGTCGGCCGGCTCGTTGCCGTCGGCGGACTGGACATAGCCGCCGCCGGGCCCGACGCGGACATTGCGCGCAGGAACCACGGTGGAGATGGCGTGCTTGTAGACCATCTGGCTGACCGTATTGCGCAGCAGCACCACGAACTGATCGAAGGACTCGATCGTGCCCTGCAGCTTGATCCCGTTGACCAGGTAGACCGAAACCGGCACACGTTCGCGCCGCAGCGCATTCAGGAAAGGATCCTGCAGGGATTGCCCCTTAGACATCTTCTAATTCCCCAGCATGTTCTAGTTATTAGGAC
>CBIFVU010000219.1:0-6878 GCA_966185905.1 uncultured Lysobacter sp. | reverse complement strand
CCGAGTTCCAGCTCATGTTGGCCATGAACATCATCAGCGTGTCGATCTTGTACGGGTCGCCGGCCCAGGCGTTGCGGATCACGGTGTGCATCATGCCGTGCGCCGACAGTGGGTAGGCCCAGGAGAAGGCGTGGTCGATCCGGCGCGGGGCGCCGTCGGCGTCCACCACCAAGTCTTCCGGACCGTGCACGAAGCCCAGCGGTGCGGCATCGAGCGCGCCGTTGGCGCCGCGCGCGCGGCCGGGCCGGTTGGGCGGTGGGATCGGCTTGGGGTAGGGCGGTTGGTAGCGGAACGAGCCGGGCGTATCGACCGCGCCCAGCAGCAGTTGCAGCAGGTGCAGCGCGCGGCAGGTGTGGAAGCCGTTGCTGTGCGCGCTGATGCCGCGCATGGCGTGCAGGCTGACCGGCCGGCCGGGCATGTCGGGATGCTCGCGGCCGTGCGCGTCGGTCCAGGCGATGGGCAGGCGCAGCGGATCGTCGAAGGCGGCCTGGGCCAACTCGCGGGCGATGCGGCGGATCGTGTCGGCGGGAATGCCGCAGCGCTCGCTCACCGCCGCCGGCGCGTACTGCGGGTCGAGATAGCGCTCGGCGACCAAGTGGAACGCCGGCACCGCGAGGCGGCCGTCGGGCAGTCGGTATTCGCCGACCACGGCGGGGGCGATGCCGATGGCGTCGGCGGGCTGCGGACCCTCGCCCCCGCCTTCTTCCGCCGGCGGGAGAGGGTTGAGGCGAGGGCTGCGCGCCCAACACAACGGCCGTCCCTGCTCATCGCGCGCGAACAGGCCATCGTCGGCGCCGCCGGGATTGCGCAGCACCAGCCAGTGCGCGTTGGTATAGCGCACCAGGTAGTCCAGATCGATGCGGTCGGCCTTGAGCAGTTCGTGGATCAGCGCGAACGCGAACAAGCCGTCGGTGCCCGGGCGGATGCCGATCCACTCGTCGGCGATGGCGCCATAGCCGCTGCGCACCGGATTGATCGCCACGATCTTGGCCCCGCGCGCCTTGAGCTTGCCCAGGCCGAGCTTGATCGGATTGGAATCGTGGTCCTCGGCCACCCCCCACAGCATCAGGTAGCGCGAGTGTTCCCAATCGGGCTCGCCGAATTCCCAGAACGAGCCGCCCAGCGTATACAGCCCGCCGGCGGCCATGTTGACCGAGCAGAAACCGCCGTGCGCGGCGTAATTGACCGTGCCGAACTGCTGCGCCCACCAACCGGTCAGGGCCTGCGACTGGTCGCGGCCGGTGAAGAAGGCCAACTCGTCGGGATTGCGCGCGCGGATCGGCGCCAGCCAGCCGGCGGCGATGTCCAGCGCCTGGTCCCATTCGATCTCGCGGAACTCGCCGCTGCCGCGCTCGCCCACCCGCAGCAGCGGCTTGCGCAGCCGCGCCGGCGAGTAGTGCTGCATGATCCCGGCCGAGCCCTTGGCGCACAGTACGCCCTGGTTGACCGGATGGTCCGGGTTGCCCTGGATGTAGCGGACCCGGCCGTCGTCGAGCCACACCTTGATGCCGCAGCGGCACGCGCACATGTAGCAAGTGGTGGTCTTGACCTCGTCGCCGGGCGTGGGCGACAGATCGATGGCTGGCTCGGTGGGAGCGTGCTCTCGCATGCCGGCATTGTGCCCGCTGCGGCCGGATCGGGCGAGCGCGCGCCGCGCCGTCGCAGCCGGTGCGACCTCGTTGGTGTCCAATAGTGGTTCGCGGCGGAACCGGGCAGTGGCCCGGCATGTGCGGACGGGGAGGGGCGGGCCTGGATACGAATGCCTGTAAGGCGATGGCCCCGCGCCGCCCGGCCGGATCCTGGGCGCCGGCTGGCCGCAACGCCGGCGACGGCCCGCCCCCCTGCCGCGCAGCCAGCGCCCGGGCGGCCCGCCGCAGCCGGGCCTGGGCCGGAGCGGCATCGTTACGGCCGCGCCGGAGCCGCTGCCCGCCGCCACGGACCCGGGGCGCCGAGGCCGCGACCGCCGTTGCGGATAATGAGGCTCCGATCACGTAGGATCGTCAGGTTCGATGGTAGCGGCCGCCCGATGGCCGGTGCCATGCTAGTTGCGCCCCCCATCGACTTCTCCCAGACCCGCCGACATGGAACGTATCGAACGCATCCACGCGTTGCACCGGATTCTCACCGCGGCCAGGTACCCGGTCACTGTCCAGCGCCTCCAGGAAGACCTGGAGTGTTCGCGCGCCACCGTCTATCGCGACCTGGCCTACCTGCGCGACTACCTGATGGCGCCGGTGGTGGGCAATGGCGAAGCCGGTTTCCGCTACGACACCAGCGACGGCGATCGCTTCGAGTTGCCCGGGCTGTGGCTGAGTTCTGAGGAGCTGCATTCGCTGCTGGCCGCGCAGCAGTTGCTGATGCGCAGCGGCGGCGGCGTGCTGTCCAATGCCCTGGCGCCGCTGCAACAGCGCATCGAGAAGCTGCTCGACGAGCACGCTGGCGGCCGCCGCCTGCCGGTGGAGCGGGTGCGGGTGATCCCGCACCGCACCCGCCGCCTGGACGAGACCGCCTTCCGCACCGTCGCCACCGCGGTGCTGGACCGCAAGCGCCTGACCTTCGAATACCGCGCCCGCTCCACCGACGAGCGCACCCGCCGCAGCGTGTCGCCGCAGCGCCTGACCCACTACCGCGAAAACTGGTACGTGGACGCCTGGGACCACGAGCGCGATGCGCTGCGCAGCTTCTCGGTCGACCGCATCAGCGCCGCGCGCATCGGCGAGGAGCCGGCGCACGATGTCGCCGACGACGTGCTCGACCAGCACCTGGCCTCCAGCTACGGCATCTTCTCCGGCGCGCCCAAGGGCTGGGCGACCATCGTCTTCAGCGCCAAGGCCGCGCGCTGGGTCGCTGACGAGCACTGGCATTCGCAGCAGCAGGGCCGGTTCCTGCCCGACGGCCGCTATGAGCTCAAGGTGCCCTACAGCGCCGGGCGCGAGCTGCTGATGGACGTGATGCACTACGGCAGCGATGCCGAGATCGTCGAGCCGGTGGTGCTGCGCGAGCAGGCCAAGTCGATGCTAGAGCTGGCGCTGAGCAACTACGGCCACTGATGCTGCCTTCCGCCGACGCTCCGACTGTCCGCAGCGGCGAGCCGGTCGCACTGGTGCTCGGCGCCGGCGGCGCGCGCGGGCTGGCCCAGATCGGCGTGATCGAAGCCCTGCTCGAACGCGGTCTGCGCATCGTCGCGGTGGCCGGTTCGTCCAGCGGCGCGCTGGTGGGCGGCCTGTTCGCCGCCGGCAAGCTGGAGGTCTACCGCGACTGGCTCTACAGCATGAGCCGCACCGACATGCTGCGCCTGCTCGACCCGGCGCTGGGCCAGCCTGGCCTGTTCCGCGGCGAGCGGCTGATGCACGCGCTGCGCGAGCTCACCGGCCAACCGCGGATCGAGGACCTGGCCGTGGACTTCACCGCGGTCGCGGTGGACCTGATGCGCCAACGCGAGGTCTGGCTGCGCGAGGGCGATCTGTGGGACGCGATCCGCGCCTCCATCGCCATCCCCGGCGTGTTCACCCCTTACGAACTGCACGGCCGCGAACTGGTCGATGGCGGCCTGCTGGCGCCGTTGCCGATCACCGCTACGCGGCTGTCCGACGCGCACCGCCTGATCGCGGTGGACATGCACGGCTGGCCCGAGCGCCCCACCGGCGCCCTGGCCCAGGCGTCCACGGCGCCGGCCGCGCCGCAACTGGCCGCGATCAAGCCGCCGCCGCTGCTGAGCAAGTGGTTCCGCCGCAGCTACCGGCCCGAGGCCGCGGCCGAGACCGATGCGCCGCCGCACGAACTGGGCTTCAGCGAATTGATGGCGCGCTCGCTGGACATGATGCAGGCGCAGATCGCGCGCGTTCAGCTGGCCCTGGACCCGCCCGAGCTGGTCATCCGCATTCCGCGCGATGCCTGCCAGTTCTACGAGTTCTGGCGCGCCAAGGAGTTGATCGCGCTGGGCCGGGAAGAGGCCGACAAGGCCCTGGACAAAGCCGGCTACTGAGCCGGCCCGACCAGCGGTCGGGCAGGTCGCAGCCTCTGAGATGGGGCGGCCGGAAGGTAGGCCCACGCCTTCCCTTTGCTTCCGGAGTCCGGCCATGCAAGCCACCGCGTCCCCTGTTCCCGCCGCCGGCCCGGCCGGCCTCGATCTCGCCCTGCGCTACGCCACCGCCATCGGCGCGCTGTTGGTGCTGATGCTGCCGGCCGCGCGCGGCAGCCATGCCGCCATCGGCTGGCTGCCGCTGTGGCTGGTGGCAATGCCGGCGGTAGCGTGGTGGGCGCTGCACCGTTTCCGCCTGCCCGGGCGCGGCGACGCCGTCGCCCCGGCGGGGCAGGAGGCCGCACCGCGCCGCCGCCGCCGCGCTGGCGTGCAGGCTCGCCGCCGCCTCCGTGCCGGTGCCGGCGCCCGTTCGCTGCCGCGGGTGGCCTGAGCGGCGGCGTTCCGGCCGCCCGGCGCCCAGGCACACTGCATCGGTCGTACTGACGGCCCGGTCCTCGGCCGCACTGTTCACGTCGGCACGTTAGGCACGCCGGGCGCACCGCCCGCACCGCCCTGGACCGCCCTGGACCGCCCTTGCGCCACCCTTGAGCCGCTCCTGCCGCCGCTGTCGCGCGGACCCGGCGCCCCGCCAGCGTCCCCCGCCAGCGCTCCGGTGGCTCGTCCGGTCGCCGGCCCCGCCATGGCCCGGCAACGCGCCACACCGCGCAACTCCCTACATGACCTTGGGCAGATCGGCAGCGCACCGCGCTGTGCTAGCGTGGCGCCTTCTTTTGCGCCTGGATCCAGCCATGCCCACGATGTCGCAGACCTGCCAGTCCCTGTTGTTCGCAGCCGGTCTCGCGGCCGCAACGGCTTCCGGCGCCGCCCACGCCAAGGAGGCGACCGTGACCGACGATCCCTATGCCTGGCTCGAGGAGGTCGAAGGCCAGCGCCCGCTGGACTGGGTCCGCGAGCGCAACGCCAAGACCGAGGCCGAGCTGGCCGCGACCCCGCAGTTCAAGCAGCTCGAATCCAGCATCCGCGCCATCCTCGACTCCGACGCCAAGATCCCCGGCGTGCAGAAGATCGGCGAGTACTACTACAACTTCTGGAAGGACGCCCAGCACCAGCGCGGCCTGTGGCGCCGCACCACCCTGGCCGAGTACCGCAAGGACAAGCCCCAGTGGGAGACCGTGCTGGACCTGGACGCGCTCAACCGCGAAGAGGGCGCGCAGTGGGTCTGGCACGGCGCCGAATGCCTCAAGCCCGACTACCAGCGCTGCCTGATCGCGCTCTCGCGCGGCGGCGCCGACGCCGACGTCACCCGTGAGTTCGACCTGTCCACCAAGGCCTGGGTCAAGGACGGCTTCTACCGCCCCGAGGCCAAGGGCAGCCTGACCTGGATCGACCGCGACCACGTGTTCGTGGCCACCGACTTCGGCGCCGGCAGCATGACCACTTCCGGCTACGCCCGCACCGTGCGCCTGTGGAAGCGCGGCACGCCGATGAGCGAGGCCGCGCTGGTGTACGAAGGCAAGGACACCGACATGCTGGTCGATGCCGGCCACGACTTCACCCCGGGCTTCGAGCGCGACTTCGTCCGCCGCACCCTGGCCTTCTATAACGACGAGCTCTACCTGCGCGGCGCCGACGGCAAGTTGGAGAAGATCGACCTGCCCAACTCCGCCAACAAGTACGTGCATCGGCAATGGCTGGTGGCCGAACTGCGCGAGCCGTACACCGCCGGCGGCAAGACCCACGCCGCCGGCAGCCTGATCGCCATCGACTTCGACGCCTTCCGCGCCGGCAAGCGCGAGTTCACCACCTTGTTCGCGCCGACCCAGAGCACCTCGCTGGCCGGCGCCACCTGGACCCGCAACCACCTGGTCCTGAACGTGCTCGACGACGTCAAGTACAAGCTCAGTGTGCTGACCCCGGGGCCGGGCGAGTGGAAGCGCAGCGAGTTCGTCGGTGCGCCGGCCTTCGGCACCATCGGCGTGGGCGCGGTGGACGCCGACGAAAGCGATGCGGTGTGGCTCAGCGCTTCGGACTACCTGACCCCGAGCACCCTGGCCCTGGCCGAGATCGGCAAGGCGCCGGAAACGCTGAAGACCATGCCGGCCTTCTTCGATGCGTCCAAGGACGTGATCGAGCAGCACTTCGCCAAGAGCAAGGACGGCACCCGCGTGCCGTACTTCCTGGTGCGGCCCAAGGACCTCAAGTTCGACGGCAAGGCGCCGACCCTGCTGTACGGCTACGGCGGCTTCGAGATCTCGCTCACCCCCAGCTACTCCGGCGGCATCGGCAAGGGCTGGCTGGAGAAGGGCGGCGTGTACGCGGTGGCCAATATCCGCGGCGGCGGCGAGTACGGCCCGCGCTGGCACCAGGCCGCGCTCAAGGCCAACCGGCACAAGGCCTACGAGGACTTCGCCGCGGTCGGCCGCGACCTGATCGAGCGCAAGATCACCTCCACCGCGCACCTGGGCGTGCAGGGCGGCAGCAACGGCGGCCTGCTCACCGGCAACATGCTCACCCAGTATCCGGAGCTGTTCGGCGCGGTGGTGGTGCAGGTGCCGCTGCTGGACATGAAGCGCTACAGCCACCTGCTGGCCGGCGCCTCGTGGATGGCCGAGTACGGCGATCCGGACACCGCCGACTGGTCGTTCATCCAGACCTTCTCGCCCTACCACCTGTTCGACGCCAAGCGCAGCTACCCGCCGGTGCTGTTCATGACCTCCACCCGCGACGACCGCGTGCACCCCGGCCATGCCCGCAAAATGGCGGCCAAGATGATCGAGGCCGGCAAGGACGTGCGCTACTACGAAAACATCGAAGGCGGCCACGGCGGTTCGGCCAACAACGCCCAGGCCGCGCACATGAACGCGCTGGCCTACACCTTCCTGTGGCAACAGCTGTC
>CBIFVU010000218.1:0-6910 GCA_966185905.1 uncultured Lysobacter sp. | reverse complement strand
TGGCCGGCGTTGATGCGGAAATAGGTGCTCAGCTCCATCGGGCAGCGCACGCCCTTGGGGATGAACACGAAGCTGCCGTCGGAGAACACCGCCGAGTTGAGCGCGGCGAAGTAGTTGTCGCCGACCGGCACCACGCTGCCCAGGTAAGTGCGCACCAGCTCGGGATGCTCGCGGATGGCCTCGGACATGGAGCAGAACACGATGCCCTTCTCGGCCAGTTCCTTGCGGAAGGTGGTGCCGACGGAGACCGAGTCGAACACCGCGTCCACCGCCACGCCGGCCAGGCGCGCGCGCTCGTGCAGCGGCACGCCGAGCTTGTCGTAGGTCTCGATCAGCTCGGCCGGCACCTCGTCCAGGGACTGGTACTTGGCCTTGGGCGCGCTGTAGTAGCTCAGCGCCTGGAAGTCGATCGGGGCGATGTTGAGCTTGGCCCAGTGCGGCATCGGCATGGTCAGCCAGTGCCGGTAGGCGGCCAGGCGCCACTGGGTCATCCACTCGGGCTCGTTCTTCTTCGCCGACAGAGCGCGGATGGTGTCCTCGTCCAGGCCCGGCGGCAGGCTGTCGGACTCGATGTCGGTGACGAAGCCAGCCTCGTAGCGACGGCCGAGCTGCTCGTGGATGGCCTCGTTCTGCGACGGACGAGGGGCGGTCTCGCCCGTGGGCGCGGGCTGGAGCTGGATGTCGGTGGCCATGGCGGCTGCCTACTGTCTATGCGCCGGCCAAACGCAGGTCGATGCGCTTGGGCACGGCGGTGTCGGTTGGAAAGGCGGGGGCGATCATCTGGGCGAGGGTGACGCTGCTGAGGGCTTCGACCACCACATCGTTGATGCGGCGCCAGTTGGCGCGCACGCCGCACTGGCGCTCCAGGCCGCAACTGCCGCCGTGGACGCTGCATTCGGTCATCCCGAGCGGGCCTTCCATGGCCTCGACCACCTCGATCAGGCCGATTTCGTCGGCCGGCCGGGCCAGGCGGTAGCCGCCGTTGGCGCCGCGGAAGCCTTCGACCAGGCCGGCCTGGGCCAGCGGCTTGAGCAGCTTGCTCACGGTCGGGGCTTCCAGGCCGGCACGCTCGGCCAGCTCGGCGGCGCTGAGCACGCGCTCGCCGCTGGCCGCCAGTTCGGCGGCCAGGACGGTCAGGACGACCGTGGCGTAGTCGGTGAGCTTGGTGACGCGGAGCATGGGGCGGCGGGGTCGGGGGGAATTCGTACCGAAATTGTACGGTTTTGGCCGGCCGGGGGCCAGTGGGCGGTTTTGCCCGGTTCAGCGGCTGCGCCGGCGCGGGCCGCGGTGTCCAGGCCTCCGGGCGGCTGGGCGACCGGGGCGATCGGTCGAACCGGGCGGCCTGGCCAAACCGGGCCGCGCGGTCGGCCGGCGGCTTGCCGGCCTCACCACGGGAGGCGGCGCAACCCGCGATAGCGGCGGCCGCCGCCACAGGTCAGAATGCGGATTGACCATTCTGGAAGCCGCCATGCCGCGCAAGATCGCCGCCCGTCGTTCAGCCATCCACGGCAACGGTGTGTTCGCCGTCGCCCCGATCGCCAAGGGCGAACGCGTCATCGAGTACAAGGGCCGCCGCCGCACCCACGAACAAGTCGATGCCGGCGATACCGGCGATGCCGACTCCGGCCACACCTTTTTGTTCACGCTCAACGACGAGTACGTGATCGACGCCAACTACGAGGGCAACACTGCGCGCTGGATCAACCACAGCTGCGCGCCCAACTGCGAGGCGGTGCTGGAGGAGGACGAGGGCGAGGACCGGCGCCAGGACAAGGTGTTCATCGAGGCCATCCGCGACATCGCCCCGGGCGAGGAACTGTCCTACAACTACGGCATCACCCTGGCCGAGAAGCACACCAAGGAACTGAAGAAGATCTGGGAGTGCCGCTGCGGCGCGGAAAACTGCACCGGCACCATGCTGCAGCCCAAGAAAGACAAGAAGAAAAAGAAGAAGGACAAGGACAAGAAGGACAAGAAAAAGAAGAAGGACAAGAAGGGCAAGAAGAAGGATTGACCGAACGCGGCGAGGCCGCGTCCGCTCCCTGTAGGAGCGGCGCGAGCCGCGACCGCGGTATTTGGAGCGCCCGCGCAAGCCGGGCGCCCTCGAGGGTTTGGCGGGTTACAGGGCGGATGAATCGCAGGGGGGCGCAGCCGGCGCCGGCGATTCGTTGTTGCGGTCGCGGCTTGCGCCGCTCCTACAGGGGGCCGGCGGGCGGATGGCCTCGCTCGGGTCGGCCGATTGCGCAAACTTTCCGGCCAACTTCGCCGGCGTACGAAGGTCCGATTCCCCTGGCCTGCGCGCGCCGGGACACTGCGGTGCATCCGCCGCCACGCTGCGATAACACGGCGCGGCGACAATGGCCGCCGGTCCGCCGTCGCGGTCGTCCCTTCCGCTTGCAGGAGTCCCCATGAGTTCGATCCAAGGCAAAGTCGCCGTCGTCACCGGAGCCGCCAGCGGCATCGGCAAGGAAATCGCCCTGGAGCTGGCCCGCGCCGCCGCCGCCATCGCCATCGCCGACCTGAACCAGGCCGGGGCACAGGCGGTGGCCGACGAGATCGCCGCCGCCGGCGGACGCGCCATCGGCGTGGCCATGGACGTGACCGACGAGGCCGCGGTCGAGGCCGGCATCGACCGCGCCGCGGCCGAACTGGGCGGGATCGACATCCTGGTCTCCAACGCCGGCATCCAGATCGTCAACCCGATCGAAAGCTATGCCTTCGCCGACTGGAAGAAGATGCTCGCCATCCACCTGGACGGCGCCTTCCTGACGACCAAGGCCGCGCTCAAGCATATGTACGCCGGCGACAAGGGCGGCACCGTGATCTACATGGGCTCGGTGCATTCGCACGAGGCCTCGCCGCTGAAGTCGGCCTATGTCACCGCCAAGCACGGCCTGCTGGGCCTGTCGCGGGTGCTGGCCAAGGAAGGGGCCAAGCACAATGTGCGCAGCCACGTGGTCTGCCCGGGCTTCGTGCGCACGCCGCTGGTGGACAAGCAGATTCCCGAGCAGGCCAAGGAGCTGGGCATCAGCGAAGACGAGGTGATCAAGAAGGTCATGCTCGGCAATACCGTGGACGGGGTGTTCACCACCGTGCAGGACGTGGCCCAGACGGTGCGCTTCCTGGCCGAGTTCCCGAGCGCGGCGCTGACCGGGCAGAGCTTCGTGGTCAGCCACGGTTGGTACATGCAGTAAGCCGCGGCCGGGGGCTGCTTCCGTGGAAAGGACGGCCAGGATGCGGCACGGTGTTGCCCCTCGCCGTCGTTCCCGCGCAGGCGGGAACCCGGGTTCTCGCCCAGGCAGTGCGCTGAAGTCCGGGGATCCCCGCCTCCGCGGGGATGGCGGACGGGAGGCGGCGAGGGTGTTGTGGGCGCGGCAGGGTGCTTCTTCTCGCCGTCGTTCCCGCGCAGGCGGGAACCCGAGGCTTCATCCGGGTAAAGGCCCAAGCCGCTTGCTTACGCAGCGCCGAAGGCTGCGTGCCGTTCTCCTCGCAGGCGCCGCCGGCAAGGCCCAGGCGGCAACGACTCCCGCGGTACTGTAGCCACACCGGCGCCCGATCAGCGCCGGCAACGAACCACCAGAGGCGGCAACGATGCCCAGCAAGCGACCCTCCCGCAGCACCGGCGCCGGCGCTCGACGCGCCCCGGCCCAGCGCGATCCCAGGCCGGCCGCGCCGGCCAAGCAGGATCCGCCCACGAAGACGCCTCGGCGCAAGGAGCCGCCCCAGCGCACGCCGCCGTCTGCCAGGCAAGCCGCCGCCGATACGGCGCACGCCAGCGATCCCGGCGCTCGCCGGGCCGGTGCGTCCAGCGCTGCGGCCCGTCCCCAGGGCCGTTCGGGCGCGCGCACGACAGTGCGCGCTTCCGCTCCGCGCGCTCCCGCTTCCCGCAGCGCGGCCTCCCGCACCTCAGACTCCCACAGCACCGTCGCGCCGACGCCCGCGCCGGTCTCGCCGCGCCAGGCGCGCCGCGCAGAACAGGCCGCCCAGGCCACCCGCAGCGCCGCCCGGCGCGTGCGCGACGCCGCGCCTGCGTTGCCCGAGCACATCGCCCTGGTGCTGCAGGGCGGCGGTGCGCTCGGCGCCTACCAGGCCGGCGTCTACCAAGGCCTGCACGAGGCCGGTATCGACCCGGACTGGATCGCCGGCATTTCCATCGGTGCGTTCAACACCGCCATCATCGCCGGCAACCCGCCGCAACGCCGGTTGGACGCGTTGCGCGAGTTCTGGGACACCATTTCCCGGCCCAACGTTTTCCCCAGCACCACCTTGGGCCAGGAGGCGCGGCTGGCCGACATCGACCCCGATACCCGCGCCTGGCTCGATACCTGGGAAGCCTGGCGCGCGCTGATCGAAGGCCAGCGCGGCTTCTACCTGCCGCGCGCCTGGCTCGGCCCGGATCCGGCCGTGCTCGCCGGCGGCCAGCCTGGACCGGCCGCCGCCAGTTGGTACGACACCTCGCCGATGATCGCCACGCTCGAGCGCATGGTCGATTTCGACCGGCTCAACGAGGGCGGCATCCGCGTCAGCGTGGGCGCGGTCAACGTGCGCACCGGCAATCTGGAGTATTTCGACAATACCCGCATGCGCCTGGATGCGCGCCACATCCTGGCCTCCGGCGCGCTGCCGCCGGCGTTCCCGGCCATCGAGATCGACGGCGAGTTCTACTGGGACGGCGGCCTGGTCTCCAACACCCCGCTCTCGCACGTGCTCACCGCCAGTCCGCGCAGCGACACGCTGGTGTTCCAGGTCGATCTGTGGAACGCGCGCGGCGATCTGCCGCAGAACCTGCTGGACGTGGCCGAGCGGCAGAAGGAGATCCAGTATTCCAGCCGCACCCGCCTGATCACCGACACCCAGCGCGTGGCCCAGCACTACCGCCGCCTGCTGCGCGAGCTGCTGGAGGAGATCCCCGAGGAGGTGCGCGCCAGCAATCCCTGGGCCCAGCATGCTGCCGAGCTGGCCTGCGACCGGCGTTACAGCGTCATCCACCTGATCTACCGCGAGAAGGCGCGGATCGGCCACTTCAAGGACTACCAGTTCGGGCGGGTGGCGATGCGCGAGCACTGGATTTCCGGGCAGGGCGACATCGCCCGCGCCCTGGCGCACCCGGAATGGCTGCAGTTGCCGGCGGGCGAGTCGGCCTTCGTCACCCACGACGCCACCGCGCCCTGAACGCTTGGGTTGGAGGCGCGCGTGCCCGGACAGGTGCCGGCCAGGGCTACGGCCGCGCGCATTCCCGGGCGGCCGTCGGCTTGTGGGGGCGGCGCGGTAGGCCGGCTGCCGTGGGGCGCCCCCCGCCGAACAGAGTCGAGGCTGGATGGCGCGCCCCATGTCGGCGAGTCTGCGCGGCAATCGCGCGGCCGGCCGCCGCGCTTGGCGCATCCGCCGTACTCGCGTCCCCCCCCCGGGGCGCCCACGCTGAACCGGCGGCTCCTCCGGGATGCCGCCGGACCGCATTGCGTTTGCATGACTAAAGCCAGTTAGCGCGCCTGCGCCGTATGGCTAGTCTGCGCAGCATCGCGATGCAGTCCGCCGCGATCCGTCCGGTCGCCGCACGCGCCCGGACGGGCCACTCCGCTCGGAACCGTCCATGCGCGCTCGCCGCCCCTCGTGCCCCCGCCTCCCGCTCACCGGCCGCCGCCCGCGCGTCTGGGCTGCACGCGTCCTGCCGGCCGCCTGCGCCGCCGCGTTCGCCGCGCCCGGCGCGCAGGCGCTGGAGATCGATGGCCGCATCGACCCGGAGGAATGGCGCCAGGCTCGCCGCATCGAGGATTTCCGCCTGACCCAGCCGCTCTCGCGCCAGCCCGGCGCGCTGGCGACCGAAGCCTGGTTGATGGCGACCGAGCGCGGCCTGGCGGTGGCCTTCCGCAACAGCCAGCCGGCCGGCGTGCCGCGCATGCGCCAACACACCGAGCGCGACGGCGATGGCTCGGTGGACCGGGTCAACCTGTATGTGGACTTCGACGGCGACGGGCGCAACGGCTACAACTTCACCGTGACCCTGGCCAACAGCATCACCGACGCCACCATCACCAGCGAAAACCAGTTCAACAACGACTGGGACGGCGACTGGCGCCACGCCGCCAGCGAGGACGAGCAGGGCTGGTCGGCGGAGATGCTGATTCCCTGGCACATCGCGCCGATGCGCGAGGCCGCCGACGGCACCCGCACCCTGGGCATCCAGCTCGACCGGGTGGTCGCCTCCACCGGCGAGCGCCTGTCCTGGCCGGCGGTGCACTACACCGAGGCGCGCTACCTGTCGGCGTTCAACCGGGTCGAAGTGCCGGCCTACCGGCAATCGCTGCTGGCGATCACGCCCTATGTGGTCGGCGTGGGCGATGCGGTGGCGCGCGAGGGCGACCTGGACGGCGGCCTGGACCTGTTCTGGAAGCCCAGCGGCCGGTTCCAGCTCAGCGCCACGCTCAACCCCGACTTCGGCCAGGTCGAGAGCGACGAGCTGACGGTCAATTTCAGCGCCACCGAAACCTTCTTCAGCGACAAACGGCCGTTCTTCACCGAGAACCAGGGGTTCTTCGACGTGCCCTTCGGCTCGTACAACAACAACAGCCGCCTGATCTACACCCGCCGTGTCGGCGGCCCGGCCGACGGCGGCCGCGGCTCGGGCGACGTGACCGCGGCGGTCAAGCTCAACGGCAGCGCGGGCGGCTTCGGCTACGGCGTGTTCGCCGCCAGCGAAGGCGAGGCGGACGGGCGCGATTTCTACGCTGCGCGCGCGACCCGCGATTTCGAGCGCTTCGGCCTGGGCGCGATGGCCACCCGGGTGGAGCGGCCGTTCCTGCAGCGCAGCGCCAATGTCTACGAGCTGGACCAGCGCTGGACCCCGAGCCGGCAATGGGCGCTGCGCGGCACCGTGGTCGCCTCCGATGTCGAGCAGGCCGGCCAGCGCGAG
>CBIFVU010000217.1:0-6965 GCA_966185905.1 uncultured Lysobacter sp. | reverse complement strand
TGGCCGCGCCGCTGGTCGCCGGCCATGTCTCCACCGGCCTGATCGGCTTCGTCGACAACACCCTGGCCGGGCACCACAGCACCACCACCCTGGCCTCGGTGACCATCGGCACTGCGCTGTGGTGGCTGCCGATGATGGTGCCCATCGGCACCCTGCTGTCGGTGCCGCCCTCGGTCTCGCAACTGGAAGGCGCCGGCCGCCGCGGCGAGATCGGCGCGCTGTTCCGCCAGGCGCTGTGGATGGCGGTGCTGTTGAGCGTGTTCCTGTTCGCCTTCCTCAGCCTGATCCCATATGCCCTGGGCGCGATGGGCATCGCCCCGGAGATCATCCCCGGCGCGCGCGAGTTCCTGCACGGCATCCGCTGGGGCGTGCCGGCGCTGACCCTGTTCTTCTGCATGCGCTATCTCAGCGAGGGCCTGCACTGGACCTTGCCGACCATGCTGCTCAGCGCCGGCGGCCTGCTGGTGCTGCTGCCGTTGGGCTATGTGCTGACCTTCGGCAAGTTCGGCCTGCCGGAAATGGGCGCCGGCGGCCTGGGCATCGCCTCGGCGATCATGCTCTGGGTGCAGGCGGTCGGCTTCTTTCTGGTCCTGCGCGGGGCCCGCCGCTTCGCCGACCTGCGCCTGTTCGAGCGCTTCGACCGGCCGCACTGGCCGACCATCCGCGGCCTGCTCGCCACCGGCCTGCCGATCGGGGTGACGGTGCTGATGGAGGGCAGCCTCTTCATCGTCACCGCCCTGCTGATCGGCCGCTTGGGCGAGGTGCCGGCCTCGGCCCACCAGATCGCCATCAACCTCTCGGCGCTGTGCTTCATGGTGCCGATGGGGCTGGCCGAGGCGACCACGGTCCGGGTCGGCCACGCCCTGGGCCGGCGCGACCTGAGCGGGGTGCGCCAGGCGGCTTTTGCCGGCTATGCCATCGTGATCGGCACCCAGTTGATCTCCGGCGTGCTGCTGCTGACCGCCAACGACCTGCTGGTGAGCTTCTACACCACCGATGCGGCGGTGGCCGCGCTGGCCGCTTCGTTGCTGTTCTACTCGGCCCTGTTCCAGTTCCCCGACGGCATCCAGGTGCTCTCCGCCGGCGCCCTGCGCGGGCTCAAGGACACCCGCATGCCGATGATCCTGGCCGCCCTGGCCTATTGGGGCGTGGGCATGCCGGTGGGCGCCGGCCTGGGCCTGGGCCTGGGCTGGGGGCCCAAGGGCATGTGGATCGGCCTGATCGCCGGCTTGACCGTGGCCTCGGTCCTGCTGTGCGCGCGGTTCCTGCGTTCCAGCCAGCCCGAGCGGCTGGCGGCGCGGATCGCGGCGCAGAACCCGCACGAAGTCGATCCCCGCGAGACCGGCTGTCCGCCGTGAACCTGAACGCCGCCGCCCCCGCGCATCCCCGCCAGGCCGCGCCGGGCCTGGTTTTTTCGCGTTACGAATGGCGGGTGAAAGCCCGCCTGCGGGCGGGTTAGTCTGGAGGCCATACATGGAGCCTGTGCAATGAACGAAACCACCCAACGGCGCGGCCCCCTGGCCCGTTTCTTCATCGGCGCCTGGGACGCGATGAACTTCACCCGCAGGTTGTTCCTGAACCTGCTGTTCTTCGGCCTGATGCTGTTCTTCCTGGCCACGCTGACCCTGGGCGGCGGCGGGGCCAAGCCGCTGCTGGAACGCACCACCCTGGTGATCGCGCCGGAGGGCAACCTGGTCGAGCAGTTCAGCAGCGACCCGGCCTCGCGCGCGCTCGGCCGCGCCTTCGGCGACAAGTCCTCCGAGGTGCAGCTGCGCGACGTGCTGCGCGCGCTGGACGCGGCCCGCGAAGACAAGCGCATCGAGCGGGTGGTGCTGCGCCTGGACAAGCTCCAGGGCGGCGGCATGGCCTCGCTGCGCGAGATCGCCGCCGCGGTGGCGCGCGTGCGCGCGAGCAAGAAGGAAGTCATCGCCTTCGGCGAGGGCATGGACCAGAAGCAGTACCTGGTCGCCGCGCAGGCCAGCGAGGTGATGCTCGACCCGATGGGCGGGCTGATGCTCGAGGGCCTGGGCCGCTATCGCCAGTACTACCGCCAGGGCCTGCAGGAAAAGCTCGGCGTGGACGTGCACCTGTTCCGGGTCGGCGAGTTCAAGTCGGCCGCCGAGCCCTACATCCTCGACGCGGCCTCGGAAGAGTCCAAGACCGCCGACCTGTTCTGGATGAACGACCTGTGGTCGCGCTACCTGGACGACGTGGCCAAGGCGCGCAAGCTCAAGGCTGCCGACCTGGCTGCGGCCATCGACGAGCTGCCCCAGCGCCTGGATGCGGTGCAGGGCGACCTGGGCAAGTACGCCCTGCAGCTCAAGCTGGTCGATGCGCTCAAGACCCGCGAGGAAGTGGACCAGATCCTGGCCAAGCGCGGCGCCGCCGACGCCGAGGCCGAAGGCGGCTTCCGCCAGGTCGACTTCGAGACCTATGTCGCCCAGCTCGACCGCAACATCAACCCGGCCGATTCCCGTCCGCAAGTCGCCATCGTGGTGGCCGAGGGCGAGATCACCGGCGGCGAACAGCCGCAGGGCACCATCGGCGGCGAGTCCACCGCGGCCCTGCTGCGCGAGGCGCGCGACGACGAGAACGTCAAGGCGCTGGTGCTGCGCGTGGATTCGCCCGGCGGCGAGGTGTTCGCCTCCGAGCAGATCCGCCGCGAGATCGTCGCGCTCAAGGCCGCCGGCAAGCCGGTGGTGGTGTCCATGGGCGACCTGGCCGCCTCCGGCGGCTACTGGATCTCGATGAACGCCGACCGCATCTACGCCGATCCGTCCACCATCACCGGCTCGATCGGCATCTTCGGCCTGATCCCGACCGTGCCGCGCGCGCTGGAGAAGATCGGCGTGCGCACCGACGGCGTGGGCACCACCCGCTTCGCCGGCTCCTTCGACATCACCCGGCCGCTGGCGCCGGAAGTCGGCCAGGTCATCCAGACCGTGATCAACAAGGGCTATGCCGACTTCACCACGCGCGTGGCCGATGCGCGCAAGAAGCCGGTGGCCGAGGTCGACGCGGTCGCCCGCGGCCGGGTCTGGAGCGGCGCGCAGGCCAAGCAGCACGGTCTGGTGGATGCGATGGGCGGGCTCAACGACGCGATCGCCGATGTCGCCGCGCGGGCCAAGCTGGGCAAGGCCGGCGAGTACCGCGTGCGTTACGTGGAGCGCATGCAGAGCCCGTTCGAGCGTGTGTTCACCCGCTTCGCCCAGAGCCGCGCCGGCGGCGCGCTGCTGGCGCGTTCGGAGTTCGCCCACGGCCTGCTGGCCGAGTCGCTGCCGCAGACCGCGGCGGACCTGCGCTTCCTGCGCAGCGCGATCAAGCCCACCGGCGGCGTGCCGGTGAAGTCGCTGGCGTATTGCTTCTGCGAGCTGTGAAAGCGCGCGCCCGCCGCCCGGTGGCGGTGGGCGCGCAGATCGCCATCGCTGTCCTCGCGCGGGCCGCCTTCGGGCGGCCCGTTGCGTTTGCGGGCGCGGCGGATGCGGATTGGCGCGGCGCTGTGCGCCGATGCCAAAAGGAGGCGGGCGCCGGCCGGCCTGCGAAGCCCGGACCGGCGCCGGGGCGGGGTTCAGCCGCCCGCGGCTTCGATCGCGTCCTGGGTCTGCTGCGCGCCCTGGTCCAGGGTGTCCTGCGCCGACTTGGCGGTATCCAGCGGCTTCTGGATCGAATCGCGCAGCTCGGTGGCCTGCGGTTCCACCGGGCGTTCCTTCTCCGGCGGCTGCGGCTTGGAGCAGCCCGTGGAAAACCCGGCCGCCAAGGCACAGGCCAGGGCCAGGCAGGCAACGGTACGGTTCGGCATCATCGCGGCAACCTCGGGCGGCGGGACCGTTATGCTACGCCGGTCGCGCGGTGCGCGCGCCCAGGCGCGCCGGCGGCGCGGCACTGGTCACACGAGAGGACAGGGGCATGGACCCGAAGCGTTGGCGATTGGACGGGCGGCTGGCCCTGGTCACCGGCGGCAGCGCCGGCATCGGCCGCGCGATCGCGCGCGAACTGCTCGGCTTCGGCGCCGACGTGTTGCTGGCCGCGCGTGATGCGGCGGCGCTGGAGTCGGCCCGCGCCGAGTTGCTGGAGGACTACCCCGAGCGCGAGGTCCAGGCCTTCGTCGCCGATGTCGCCGACGACGAGCAGCGGCGCGAACTGCTGGACTGGGTCGAGGATTTCGGCGAAGGCCTGCACATCCTGGTCAACAACGCCGGCGGCAACCTGAGCAAGCCGGCCAACGACTACACCGAGGACGAATGGCGGCAGATCTTCGAGATCAACCTGTTCTCGGCCTTCGAGCTCTCGCGCTACGCCCACGCCCTGCTGGCCCGGCACGCCGCCTCCAGCATCGTCAATGTCGGCAGCGTGTCCGGCGCGGTGCACGTGCGCACTGGCGCGCCCTACGGCATGAGCAAGGCGGCCATGCACCAGATGACCCGCAACCTGGCGGTGGAATGGGCCGAGGACGGCATCCGGGTCAATGCAGTCGCGCCCTGGTACATCCGCACCCGCCGCACCTCCGCGCCGCTGGCCGATCCGGACTACTTGGACGAGGTGCTGCTGCGAACGCCGGCCGGCCGCGTCGGCGAACCGGAGGAAGTGGCCGCGGCGGTGGCCTTCCTGTGCCTGCCCGCGGCCGGCTATATCACCGGCGAATGCATCGCCGTGGACGGCGGCTTTCTGCGCTACGGGTTCTGAGCCGGCGAGCGCCGCGGCGGCGCGGCCCGCGCAGCGCGGCCGGGCCGGCGGCGGCCTGCGGCGTCAGCGGCCGCAGGTGCTTTCGGTGACGATGCGCTGGATCCGCGCGACCTCGGCCGCGGACGCGTCGCGGTGGTCGTTGCGGCCGAAGCGCAGCGCCGACTCGGCCTCGCGCAGCCGCTGCTTCCAGTTCTCGCACAGATGCTCGTCGGCGATGCGCTGGCACTGGTCGTCCATCATCTGGCAGGCCACGCCGGCGCCGTTGCCGGCCGAGCCCAGGCCGGTGGTCTGCAACGGCGCGCAGCGCTGCGGCGGCTTGCCGTCGTCGCTGAGGTAGCGGCCGTTGTCGTAGGTGCGGCATTCGAACAGCACCGGCGGCGGCAGCCGGTCGGCATCGGCGATGGTGGACGCGGGCGCCGGCCGCGGACTCTTCACCGACGGCAGTTGCGAGGACACCGGCGGATGCGGCGGCGGCGCGTTGGCCGGAGCGATCGGCGCCACCGGCGCGGTGATGAAGGTCGGCGGCGCCGAGGACACCGGCGCGTCCTCGATCACCCGCTTTTCCTCGCGGCTGCCCTTGGGGCAGGGCGTGTTGTTCTGCACGGTGAGCTGGCCGATCGCGTCGGTGCAGCGATAGATCACCACCTTGCCTTGGGCGGACGCGCCGGCGCAAGCCAGCAGCAGGACGGGCCAGGACCACCACACTCGCATCAGTACGCTCCGCAATCGTTGTTCATGCGCGCGTCGATGACGCGCTGTTCCTCGATGATCCGGTGCTGCTCGCTCTGCAGCGAGCTGTGGTAGCGCCGGTCGAGCTGGTAGCGCCGGTCGCGCAGGCGCGCGCAGATTTCTTCCTGCGGCAGTTCGCGGCACTCGTCGCGCACCCACTGGCTGCCGTAGTAGACCCCGTGGCCGTAATCGTAGCCGTAAGGGTAATACGCCGCCCGCTGCCGCGGCAGGCGTGCGGCCGGGTCGCCCAGCCGCGGCGCGGGCGCGCCGACGCGGTCGCCCAGCGGATTGCGCGGCTGGGTCTGCGGATATACCGGCAAGCCGTAGCCCACATCGACGATGGGCATCAGGCGCGGATTGCCGTCGCCGTTGTCGCTGGTGTAGCGCTCGCCGTCGGGGCGGACGCATTCGTACATGGGCCGCGGCGTGCGCACCACCACCACCCGCGGGCGCGCCGCGGCGGCCGGCGCGGGCGCCGCGGCCGGCATCACCGGCGGCAGCGGGCGCGGCGGCGGGTCCACCGGGCGGGTCATGGCGGTGGCCTGCTGGCGCTCCCCGGCCGCGCAGGGCGTGTCGCGCAGGCTCAGCCGGCCCTGGGCGTCGGTGCAGCGGTAGATGATGACTTCGGCCGTCGCGGCCGCGGCGGCGGGCGCGAGGCCGCACAGCAGCAGGACCAGGACGAAGCGGCGGGCGCGGGCGGCGGGCATGGGCGCATCTTGCGCCACGTCTGCGTCACGGGGAAGTCGAGGGCGCCGGGCGGCGCCGAGCACGCCGCCCGCCGTGGGCGCGACCGGCCGCGGCTCAGCCGCGCAGCACCGCGCCGCTGAGCGCATCGCGGATCGCGGTCGGCGCGTCCAGACCGCCGGTTTCGCCGAGGCAGGCGCCGTCGCTGAGCGCGAGCACGCGCGGGTCCAGTTGCGCGCGCGCGAACGCCGGAGGTTCCCCGGCCAGGTTGGCGCTGGTGGACACCAGCGGGCCGCCGAAGGCCGCGCACAAGGCGCTGGCCTGGGGATGGGCGCTGACCCGCACTGCTACACCGCGGTGTTGGCCGGTGATCCAGGACGGCACGCGCGCAGTCGCCGGCACGATCCAGGTGTGCGGCCCGGGCCAGCCGGACTGCACCGCCTCGCGCCGCTGCGCCGGCAGCGCCTGCCAGTCCAGCAAGCCATCGAACTGGTCCAGCGCGGCGGCGATCAGGATCATGCCCTTCTCGACCGGCCGCTGCTTGATCGCCAGCAGGCGCAGCACCGCCTCGCGGTCGAAGGGATCGCAGCCGATGCCCCAGACCGCTTCGGTCGGGTACAGCAGCACGCCGCCGCGGCGCAGGGCGGCGGCGGCCTCATCGATGGACAGCGGCGTGGCGGACATGCGAGGCAAGCGGTCGCGGCAGGACGGTGCGGCAGTGTCGCATGTCCGGCGCGCGCGGCGTCCGGCCCATCGGCGCGGCGGCCGTCCAAAGGCGCGTCCCTCGAAAGGGCGGCCCCATCGAACAGGGCGGCCATCGAACAGGGCGGCCATCGAACAGGGCGGCCATCGAACAGGGCGGCCATCGA
>CBIFVU010000216.1:0-7003 GCA_966185905.1 uncultured Lysobacter sp. | reverse complement strand
ATCATCGAGGCGATGAAGATGTTCAACCCGATCGAAGCCGACGTCTCCGGCACCGTGCTCAAGATCCTGGCCGAGAGCGGCCAGCCGATCGAGTTCGATCAGCCGTTGTTCGTGATCGGCTGAACGGCCGGGATTGGGGATTCGTGATTCGGGATCCGGAAAAGCAGCGGCCGCACGAGCGCCTGGAGGTCTGGCGCGACGCGATGTCGTTGGTCGAGGCGATCTATCGCCATTCCGATGCGTTTCCCGATGGCGAGCGATTCGGCTTGACCGCACAGCTGCGGCGCACCGCCGTCAGCGTGCCGTCCAACATCGCCGAAGGCGCTGCGCGGCGTTCGACCCAGGAGTACCTGCGCTTCCTGTCCATCGCCCGCGGCTCGCTGGCCGAGCTGGACACGCAGTTGCAGATCGCCGAACGCCTCGATTTCGCCGCACCCGACCCGCTACTCGCCCAATTGCTCGACCGAACCTTCGCCCGTCTGAACGCCCTGATCAGGACGCTGGACTCCGGCCCACGCACGATCCGCGAGCCCTACCCGGCTTACGAATCCCAAATCCCGAATCCCCAATCCCATGCTCGATAAAGTCGTAATCGCCAACCGAGGCGAAATCGCGCTGCGCATCCTGCGCGCCTGCCACGCGCTGGGCATCCGCACGGTCGCGGTGCATTCCACCGTGGACCGCAACCTCAAGCACGTGGCCATGGCCGACGAATCGGTCTGCATCGGGCCGGCGCCGTCGTCGGAGAGCTACCTCAACATGGCCTCGATCATCGCCGCGGCCGAGGTCACCGACGCCCAGGCGATCCATCCCGGCTACGGCTTCCTCAGCGAGAACGCCGATTTCGCCGAGCGCGTGGAGCAGTCCGGCTTCGTCTTCATCGGCCCGCGCGCGGAAACCATCCGCCTGATGGGCGACAAGGTCGAAGCGATCCGCGCGATGAAGGAGGCCGGCGTGCCCTGCGTGCCCGGCAGCGGCGGCCCGCTCGGCGACGACAACGCGGCCAACATCAAGATCGCGCGCGAGATCGGCTACCCGATCATCGTCAAGGCCGCCGGCGGCGGCGGCGGGCGCGGCATGCGCGTGGTCCACACCGAGGCGCATCTCAACGCCGCCATCCAGACCACCAAGTCCGAAGCCAAGGCCGCGTTCGGCAACGACATGGTGTACATGGAGAAATTCCTGGAGAACCCGCGCCACGTGGAGATCCAGGTGCTGGCCGACGGCCAGGGCAACGCCATCCACCTTGGCGAACGCGACTGCTCGATGCAGCGCCGCCACCAGAAGGTGGTGGAAGAAGCGCCGGCGCCGGGCATCACCGCCGAGCAGCGCGCCGAGATCGGCCGGGTCTGCGTGGAGGCCTGCATCCGCATCGGCTACCGCGGCGCCGGCACCTTCGAGTTCCTGTACGAGAACGGCCGTTTCTACTTCATCGAGATGAACACCCGCATCCAGGTCGAGCACCCGGTGACCGAACTGGTGACCGGCATCGACCTGGTGCGCGAGCAGCTGATGATCGCCGCTGGCCGCAAGCTCTCGATCAAGCAAGAGGACGTGGTGCTGGAAGGCCACGCGATCGAGTGCCGGATCAACGCCGAAGACCCGGAGACCTTCATGCCCTGCCCGGGCCTGATCCAGCACTTCCACGCCCCCGGCGGGCCGGGCGTGCGCGTGGACAGCCACATCTACGAAGGCTATCGGGTGCCGCCGAACTACGATTCGATGATCGGCAAGCTGATCGTGCACGGCCCCGACCGCGACACCGCCATCGCGCGCATGCGCGTGGCGCTGAGCGAGATGGTGGTGGACGGGATCAAGACCAACATCCCGCTGCAGCAGCGGATCCTGTCCGACGCCGGTTTCCAGCAGGGCGGGATGAACATCCACTACCTGGAAAAGCGGCTCAAGGAACAAAAGGAAAAGACGATCTCGATCGTCTGAGGGCCCGGGCGCCGCCGGCAGGCGGGCCCGCGCAGCCCTGCGCCCCCGCTGCGGGGGATCGGCCGCGGCCGCCATCGGCGGGGCCGGCGGCCCGCGACCGGCCGCGCCGTGGGCGCGCTCCGGCCGCAGCCGCGCTCAGCGCGCGGCGTTCAACCAGGCCGCCATCTGCTCCACGTCGGCCTCGCTCAGGCCGTTGGCGCCCGGCAGCGGCGACGGCCCGCCCTTGCCCGGGGAGGAGGCCTTCTTGCCCCCCGGCGCCGGCGTCTGCGTACCCGGAATGGGCTGCACGCCTGCGCTGGAGGACGGGCTGACCACCATCACGTACTCGCTCGAACCGTCCGGCCAGACCACCTTGAACGTGCTGCCCGGCGGCAGCGACGAGAACGGCGCGCCGCTCTGGGCGCGGTAGACCGCGGCGATCTGCGCCGCGCTCATGGAGCGCTGCTCGTCCTTGGAATCCACCGAGGTCACCGCCACCTGCCCCAGGTCGCTGTAGTCCTCGCCGAATACGTCGACCATCACGCCGGCCGCGCCGACCGAGTACGCGCCGAGCAACAACGCCCAGAAACCGATCTTGGCCGTGTTTACGAAGTGCTCGCGTTTCATTGCACCATCCTCTTTTCGCTGACCAGCGAATCGACCATTTCCTTCACCACTTGAGCCCCTTGCCGCGGGATCGCCGCGTCGTAGACGAAGCCCGCGAAATCCTGCTGCGGGTCCTGCGAGCAAATGCCGCCGTTGGCGCAGTAGGAAGTCATCAACGAACTTTCCGCACTGCAGTCCTGTCCCAGTTCGCACGCCGCCAGTTGCCAGGCCAGTTCGGCGAACTGGGTGCCGGCCACGCGCGTGACCGGCGCCAGGCTGCGGCCGCTGGCGGCGATGCCCATGCCCGAGGACAAGGCCGTGAAGGCCTCCGGATCCTTGGACCGCAGCACGCGGTCGACCAGGTTGTTCCGATATTCCTCGGTCTTCTCCAGCGGCTTGCCGGCCGCCAGCAACGATGCTTCGGCCGGCAGGCTGCCGGCCTTGGCCGCTTCCACGCGCTTGAGCACGATCAGCGGATAACTCAGGTTGTCCTCCGGCACGAAGCGCGCGCAGCGCGAGCTCACGCGCTGGCGCGCGGCGACCATCGCCGCGGAGGTGCGCAGGCCCATGCGCTCGATGGCGCGGGTGTCCTCGCCATAGGCCACCGGCGCGTTGGCGAAACCGGCGCAGTAATCGTAGACGCGGCTGAGCAGCCAGATCGCCTCCGGTTCGCCGGCATCGGCGCGCGAGCGGATCGTCTGCGCGTAGGCGTACAGGTCCGGGGCCTCCTCGAACTGGCGGCGCAGCGGCGAGTCCGGCCAGGGCCGGCGCATCGCGCCGCTGGGCCGATGCCCCAATCGCAGCGTGCCGTCCTGCGCCACGTCCGCGCGCTGCGCGCCCTGCGCCTGCGGCGAGGCCGGCGCCGTCGCGGCCGGAACCGGCGCGAACCCGGCCTCGGCCGGCGCCGGGGCGCGGCGCTGGGCCAACACCAGCACCGCCGCCACCAGCCCCAGACCGCACACCGCCGCCACCGCGCGCGCGGTCAGGCGCGCACGCGGCAGCGCGCCCTCGGGGCGCTGCGGGTAGTCGGACCGGTAGGCATCGGACATCAAGGCCGCTTATCTCGTGGATGCTTGTCTCGTGGATCCGGGGAGGGAACCGGCCAGCCGGTCCCGCAGTGGACGGCGCCGCAACCTCGCCCCGCAGCGGACCGCGGGCGGGTTTGGCGCACAGTCGGACCGCAGATGATAAGTCAAGCGTCGCACGCTTGCCCGCCGGCCGGCGAAAAGCGAACAAAATCACGCTTCCCGCACCCGCCGCGCCTGTTCAGGCGCGCCCTGGGCGCCGCTCGCGCGCGCCCGGCGCACCGTTCACTGCGGGCACTGCACCCCGAAACCGGCCGTGCCGGGCCAGGTGGGCCGGTCGCCCTCGGGGTCGGATTCCCCGCCGGTGGTCAGGGTCAGGTTGGCGCCGGCAGCGTTTTCGTAGAGGAAATTGCAATAGCCCATGCCGGTGCCGCTGCATTCCTCCACTTCCGGATAACCGCCGCGGACCAGGGCGTCGCGGATGCCGTCCTCGCCCTCGCGCGCACCGACCGTGCGCGGACGCCAGCCTTGCGCGAGCAGGCGCTTGCGCGCTTCGGGCAGGTCCAGGCTTTCCAGCCGCGGCACCTGCGCCTTGCCGCCGCAGTAGCTGTCCAGCGGCGGCAGCACGGCCAGGGACAGCCGACCGTCCTGCGCCAGCAATCGCGCCTGCCAACTGCCCGACCAATCGCCCACGCGCAGGTCGCGGTCGGCGCCGTCGTGCGCCGGCCCGGTCTCGCCGAAATGCTGCACGCCGCTGTCGACACGGGCCTCGTCCTGGTCGCGCACGGCGGCCACCACGCGACCATCGCGGAACACCAGCACGCGCCCGCCCGGGTTGACGCAACCGAAGCCGTACAACACCGACGGCGCCCGGCTGACGCCGAGCACGCGGTAGCCGGCCCAGTCCTGCTGCGAATGCACGGCCCAGGCGCGCGGCTGGGCGGCCTTGGCTTCGGCCGAATCCGGCGCGTCCAGGCAATGCTCGGCCGGGTCCTGCTCTTGGTCGGCGGCGGCCTTGCCCGGCTCGGGGATGGCGTCCAGCGCTTCCAGGCGCAGGCTGCCGACGGTGCCGGCCTGCACCATCGCCTCGGCTTCCGGCCCAGCCTGCGGGGCTGCGGCCGCCTGCGGCTCGGCCGGAGCAGCCGCCGGTTCGCTGGTGAAGGCCGGCGCCGCGGCCGGAGCGGGCGCGGCCTCGCGCTGGCAGCCGGCCAGGGCCCACAGCGCCAGCGCGACTGCGCCGGCCAGGCGGGCCTGGGCGAACGCGCCGCCCGGTCGGGAAAGAGTCGGTTCCATCGCGCTGCGCTCCTGTCGTCGGTGGCCGCACGCTATCTGCCGCGCGCAAACGGGTCAATAATGGCCGCCCGCTCCGAACCTGCCGGCCTGCGCCGGCCCCGCGACCATGCCTTTCCTCGAACTGAGCCTGCGCTGCAGCGAAGCCGAACAACCGCGCTACGAAGCCGCGCTGGAGGACGTGGGCGCGCTGGCGGTGACCATGCTCGACGCCGATGCCGACACCGGCAACGAACACGCCATCCTCGAGCCGGGCGTGGGCGAAACGCCGCTGTGGCAGTCGATCGTGCTCAGTGCGCTGTTTCCGCACGATGCCGACGCGCTGGTGCTGCTGGCTGCGCTGGAGGCCTTCGACCCCGAACTGGAATGGACCCAGGTGCAGTTCCGCTCGGTCGAGGACCAGGACTGGGAACGCGCCTGGATGGACCAGTACGCACCGCTGCAGTTCGGCCGCCGCACCTGGATCGTGCCGTGGAACCAGGACCTGCCCGAGGCCGCCCAGGCCGACGGCGCCGCGGTGGTGCGGCTGGACCCAGGCCTGGCCTTCGGCTCGGGCACCCACCCGACCACCGCGCTGTGCCTGCAATGGCTGGATGCGCTGGCCGACGAGGGCGTCCTGGCCGGCCGCGACGTGCTGGATTTCGGCTGCGGCTCGGGCATCCTCGCCCTGGCCGCGCTCAAGCTCGGCGCGCGGCGCGCGGTCGGCGTGGACAACGATCCACAAGCCCTGGTTGCCAGCGGCGACAACGCCGAGCGCAACCAAGTGGGCGAGCGCCTGAGCGTGCATTCGCCGCAGGACGAGCCGGCGGCGGCGTATCCGGTGGTGGTGGCCAACATCCTGGCCTCGGCCCTGATCGCGCTGGCCGATACTCTGGCCGCGCGCGTCGCGCCCGGCGGACGCATCGCCCTGTCGGGCATCCTCGCCGGGCAGGAAGACGAGGTGATCGAGCGCTACGCGCCGTGGTTCGAGCCACTGCGCGCCGACCGGCTCGAAGACTGGATCCGCGTCACAGGCGTGCGCCGCCGCTGAGCGCGGCGGCATGATTGAATAGCGCGATGTTCGTCGCCTGCCCTCATTGCGGTTATCTGGTCGCGCTGATCGTGGCCAAGGACAGCGCGCGCGCCTGTCCGCGCTGCGGCGGCGCGCTGGACGGCGGGGGCGGTCCGGCCGAGATCGAAACCGAGGTCGAAACCGCGGCCGAAGCCGGGGCGGTCGCGGCCAGCGCCGGCACCGGCGACACGCCCGCTCCGGCCCGGCAGCGCGCCGGAACCCTGCCCGCGCCGCAAGCCGCTGCCGCCGAGGACGAGGACGGGACCGAAACTCCCGCCCAAGCGGCGGCGGAAGCGGCCCCTGGCGCACAGGCCGAAGCGGAAACAGTGGCGGTGCCGGCCGAAGAAGCCAACACGACCGAGGACGCCGCCAAGCAGACCACCGAAGCCGCGCCCCTGCCGCCGTTGACCGCCGCGGCCGCGCCCAGCAAGCCCGCGCCCAGCAAGTCTGCGCCGCGCACGCCGCGGCGCGGCGACAAGGCCGAGACCGCGGTCAGTGCCGCGCGCCGCGCGCCCAGCTTCGCCCGCCGCCAGGCTCATGCCGCCGCGCGCAAGCCGCGCGCGCATTGGAGCGGGCCGGCCCTGGTCGCTGTCCTGGCGCTGGCGCTGGCGCTGCAACTGCTGCTGGCCCAGCGCGCCGAACTGGCCGCCGACGCGCGCTGGCGGCCGCTGGTGGCCGGGCTGTGCAGCGCGCTGCCTTGCACGGTTCCGCCCTGGCGCGAGCCCGAGGCGCTGAGCATGCTCAACCGCAACGTGCTGCCGGTGGAAGGCAAACCCGGCGTGCTGCGGGTCAACGCCGGT
Organism: uncultured Lysobacter sp.; assembly: GCA_966185905.1. Classification (GTDB taxonomy): domain Bacteria; phylum Pseudomonadota; class Gammaproteobacteria; order Xanthomonadales; family Xanthomonadaceae; genus Lysobacter. Next base: position 311 of record CBIFVU010000216.1, on the reverse strand, counting down.
TTCCGCAACGATGCGCGCTGGCCCCAGCCCTGGCCGGTGCTGGTGCTGAGCCTGGAAGACGTGGATGGCCGCCGCGTCGGCCAACGTGCGTTCGCTCCAGAGGAGTACCGCAGGGGCCATCGCAAGGGCGAACTGATCGCGCCGGGACAGAGCGCCGCGGTGCAGTTCGACGTGCGCGAACCGGCGCCGCGGGTAGTCGCGTTCACCTTCGACTTCCGCTGAATCCCGCACCGTCGCGTTGTCCGGGGCGACTCCCCCGCGCTAGACTCCCCCTCCCGTCGGCGGGTGCGCAACGCGCGCGCCGTACCGAT
>CBIFVU010000215.1:0-7004 GCA_966185905.1 uncultured Lysobacter sp. | reverse complement strand
GGATTGGGGATTGGGGATTCGGGATTGGCAGAGCGGCTGCACCGATCTTGAGTTTCCGACCACAGGCCCCGATGTCGCCGGTTCGCTGCTTTTGCTCCAACCAATCCCCAATCCCGAATCCCCAATCCCATGCTCCTCTACAAAATCACCTTCCTGAACGCCGGCAAGATCTACGAGCTCTACGCGCGCAAGGTGGGCGCGGGAGCGCTGTGGGGGTTCACCGAGGTCAGCGAACTGGTGTTCGATGTGCACGAGGGGTTGGTGGTGGATCCGACCGAGGAGCGGCTGCGCGATGAGTTCGGTGCGACCCGGGTGCTGCATCTGCCGATGCAGAGCATCGTGCGGATCGAGGAGGTCGAGCGCAAAGGGCAGTCGGCGATCCGCGATGCGGCCACCGGCGAGCGGGTGGTCACGCCGTTCCCGCTGCCGGCCAAGCCGCCGCGCTGAGGCGCGGCGCCGGCGTCGGCTGCATCGATCCGGTGTGTCGATCCTGGTCGTGCACAATCTGATCGCGCCGGCTCGCCGGCGCCCCGCCCGGGGAGGCGAACGATGGACGAGCAGCGTCACACGCAGGCCGCGCAGGACGATTCGAACGCCGAGGACCAGATCGAACTGAAGGATCTGCACTTGTCGATCGAACACGCGCAGTTGCAGGGTTGGTTGTACGAGGACGTCGGCGGAGAGCCGCGCTGGTCGATCGAAGTGCGCGGCCGCGCGCATCGCTTCGGCAGCGGCGATTTCGCCCAGGATCTGGCCCCCCGGTTCTACGACGAGTCCCTGCCGCTGCGCATCGACGACTGGCGCAAGCTGGAAGGCCAGCGCTGCCGTTTCCGCTGGCAGGACGACGAGGGCCAGGGCGACAGCCTGCCGAGCCTGTACCTGTGCTCGCACCTGAGCCTGCCGCTGAGCGAGCTGGAACTGGGTGCGCGCCAGGGCACTGCATTCGCCCTGCAATGGAGCGGGCTGGCCGAAGCCGACTGGGACGAAGACTACGGCCGCGACATGCCGTTCCGGATCGCTGCCTCGGTCGCTTTCGCCGAACAGGAGGTGCGTTTCTGGCAGGACGACGAGGACCAGGACCTGGAAGCGGCCGCGCGCGCGATCCTGCGCCGTCGCGGGCTGTCCGGCGCGCAGCTGCGCTACCGCGGGTTCCGCCGGTTCCGCGACCAGCCCGGCGACGAACTCCATCGCCTGGTGCGCGTGTTCTTCGACCCCGTCGGCTGACGGCCGCTCGCCGGCCGCGCGGTGCCGCCCGTGCGGCGCCGCTGGCAGCGGCCGATGAGTCGGGGTGCCGATCAGGCAACCCGGAACGGCGCCGCACGCGGGCCAAGAGCAAGCCCCCTGAGCGCAGACGCCCGGTCGCCCGGGCGTTTGCGTGGGCTCCGGCGCGAGGACCTCAGCGCTTGGCTTGCGGCGCCGGCGCCTTGGCCGCCTGCGCCGGAGCCTTCGCTGCGCCGGGCTTTTTCAGCTCGGCCAGGGCCGAGGCGATGGGCGCCTCGCCCTCCAGCACTTCGCCAGCGTTGGTGCCCGGTGCGTCCTCTTCGTCGCCGTGCAGATGGCCCGGCAGGGTCGCTTCCGAATAGCTCGGGCGGCCCTCGCCCTTGCCGTCCTGCGGCGCGCGCAGGACCACGTCGGGCACGATGCCCAGGGCCTGGATCGACTTGCCGCTGGGCGTGTAGTAGCGCGCGGTGGTCAGCTTGACCGAATCGCCGTTGTCCAACGGCAACACGGTCTGCACCGAGCCCTTGCCGAAGGTGCGGCTGCCGATCACGCGCGCGCGACCGTTGTCGCGCAAAGCGCCGGCCAGCACTTCCGACGCGCTGGCCGAACCGGCATCGACCAGCACCGCCAACGGCGCGCCATCGAGGCGGTCGCCCGGGGTGGCGCCGAACTCGGCGTCGCTGATGGCGATGCGGCCGCGGGTGCTGACGATCTTGCCGCGCTCGAGCAGGTCGTCGGCGATCTGCACCGCCGAAGTCAACAGGCCGCCGGGATTGCTGCGCAGGTCCATCACCAGTCCGCGCAGCTTGCCGCCGGACTGGGCCTTGAGCTTCTCCAGCTGGGTCTCGAAATCGGCCGCGGTGTCGGCCTGGAACGCGCTGATGCGGATATAGCCGTAGCCCGGCTCGAGCAGGCGGCTCTTGACGCTGGCTACGCGGATGGTCTCGCGCGCGATGGTCAGGTCGAAGGGCTTGTCGCGCCCGGCGCGGACGATGGTCAGCACCACCTTGCTGCCGGCCGGACCGCGCAGCGGGCCGGAATTGTCGCCCTCGTCTACCTTGAACGGCTTGCCGTCGATGGCAGTGATCAAGTCGCCGGCGCGGATGCCGGCGCGCGCGGCCGGAGTGTCGTCGATCGGCGCGATCACCCGCAGCGTGCCGTCGGACTGGCGCTGCAGTTCCACGCCGATGCCTTCGTAGTTGCCGCGCGATTGCTCGTCGAAGTCTTCGGCCGCGGACTTGTCGAGATAGACGCTGTGCGGGTCCAGGTCGAACAGCAGGCCGCGGATCGCAGAGTGCATCAGTTTGGCGTCGTCCACCGGCTCGACATAGGCCTGCTTGACCGCGTTGTAGACAGCCACGTAGCGGCGGATTTCGTCCAGCGGCACTTTGGCGTCGGCGGCCTCGTCCTTGCCGGCGTTCTTGCCGCCCTTGCGCGCGGGCGGCTGCGCCTGCGCCGGCGGCACGGGCTCGCCGGCCTGGGCCTCGCCCTCGCCCTCGCCCTCGTCCGCGCCGCGCTCTTGGCTGGCGCCGTCCTCCTGTTCGCCGCGGGCATCGCGGCCGCTCTCACGGGCGGGCGCGGGACGATCGGCGGGGTCGGCCTCCGGCGGCGGGGTCGAGGCGGGTGCGGCCTGGCCCGCCGAAGCCGGCGCCGCGGGCGCCTGCTGGGCCGGCGCGTGCTGGGCCGGCGCGTGCTGGGCCGGCGCCTGCTGGGCCGGCGCCTGCTGGGCCGGCGCGTGCTGGGCCGGCGCCTGCTGGGCGAGGGCCGGCACTGCGCCCAGGGCCAGGGCGAGCGAGAGCAGGCGGGGCAGAGGGTGACGCAGGGACATGCACGACACTCCGGAAGGGATGGCCATGGGACCACGCGCGGCGGCGCAGGTTCGACGGCAAGGGGTTCGGACGGCTATCTGCGCACGTTAAGCCGCGCGCTTGCAAGCTTTCGTTAAGCCCCCGCGCCGGCCGCGGCCTCAGCGCCGCAACCAGACATTGGGATTGACCGGCTGGCCGCCGCGGCGCAGCTCGAAGTACAGCGCCGGCCGGCCGTGGCCGCCGGAGCTGCCGACGGTGGACACCGCCTCGCCCTTGCGCACGCTGGCCCCGGCGTCCTTAAGCAGGGCGTCGTTGTTGGCATACAGGCTCATGTAGCCGTTGCCGTGATCGATGATCAGCAGCAGGCCGTAGCCGGTCATCCATTCGGCATAGACCACGGTGCCATCGCCCACGGCCTTGACCGTGGCGCCAGCGGCGGCGCCGATCAGCAGGCCTTCGCTGTTGCGGCCGTCGGGCATGGTGCCGCCGAAACCGGCCAGCAGGGCGCCGGAGACCGGCCAGCCCATGCCGCCGACCTGCGGTGCCGGGGTCTTGGCCACGGCCGCCGGCGGCGGCTTGCGCGCGGGCGGCTTGCCCGGGGTCTTGGCCGCCTCGGCCGCGGCCTGGCGCGCTTCCCGCGCTTCGCGTTCGGCCTTGGCCTTGGCCGCGGCCCGCCGCTGCGCTTCGGCCCGGGCGGCGGCGGCGCGCAGCTTGGCCAGCAATTGTTCCAGCCCCTTGGCGTCGCGGCCCAGTGCGCGCTCGCGGCTGCTGCGGTCTTCGTACTTCTCGTTGATCTGGGCCACCAGCGCGGCGCGCTCCTTGCGGTCGCGCTCGAGCTGGCCGAGTTGGGTGCGCTGTTGCTTGCGCGTGTCGTCCAACTCAGCGCGGCGCTCGACGATCTGCTTTTCGACCGCGTCCAGCTCGCGCAACTGCGCGCCCAACTCGGCGATGCGCCGGGCGCGGTCGCGCTGCAGATAGCCGTGGTAGGCCAGCACCCGTCCGCTGTCGGCGACGCGATCCTGCGACAGCAACAGCTTCAAGGGCGCATCGTTGCCTTGGGCATAGGCCGCGCGCAGCAGCTGGTCGAACTCGCGCCGCTGCGCGCCCAGGCGCTTGCCCAGCGCATCGCGCTTGGCCTGCAAATCCTTGAGCGCCGCCTGCTCGCGCGCCAGCCGGCTCTCGGTGTCGCGCAGCACGCGGTTGGAATGGCCGACCTTTTCGTCGGCCGCGCGCAAGCGCTGGGCCGCGTCGCCGCGCTGGCCTTCCAGCTTGCGCCGCTCGGCCGCCACCGACTTGAGCTCGGTCTTGATCTTCTGCAGCTTGCGTTCGGCCTCGCGGCTGTTGGCCTGCGCGGACGCGGCCGACGGCGCGCACAGCGCGCAGCCGGCCAGCAGCAGGGCGATGCACAGTGCGCGCAGGTGCGGCATCAACGCTCCAGCAGGCTCTGGCCGGTCATGTCGGCCGGTTGCGGCAGGCCGAGCAGGTCGAGGATGGTCGGGGCGACATCGCGCAGAGCGCCGCCGCTGCGCAGGGCGGCCTTGCGCGGCCCCAGGTAGAGCAGCGGCACCGGACCGACGGTATGGGCGGTGTGCGGCTGGCCGGTGGCTGGGTCGCGCATCATTTCCAGGTTGCCGTGGTCGGCGGTGATCAGCAGCGCGCCGCCGACCTCGGCCACGGCAGCGGCGATCGCGCCGATCGCCACGTCCACTGCCTCGGCCGCGCGGATGGCTGCCTGCAGGTCGCCGGTGTGGCCGACCATGTCGGGGTTGGCGATGTTGCAGATCGCCACGTCCACCGCCTGGCCGCGGATGGCCTCGACCAGCCTGGCGGTGACTTCCGGGCAACTCATCTCCGGCTGCAGGTCGTAGGTGGCGACCTTGGGGCTGGGCACCAGGATGCGAGTCTCGCCCGGATAGGGCTCCTCGCGTCCGCCGCTGAAGAAGAAGGTGACGTGGGCGTATTTCTCGGTCTCGGCGATGCGCAACTGGGTCAGGCCGTGCGCGGCCAGCAATTCGCCCAGGGTGTTGCGCAGATCATCGGGCGCAAAGGCCACCGGCGCGGGCAGCTTGGCGTCGTATTCGGTCAGGCAGACGAAGCGCGACAGCCGCGGCCGGCGCGCGTGGTAGCCGTCGAAGCCGGGATCGACGAACGCCGCGCTGAGCTGGCGCGCGCGATCGGCGCGGAAATTCATGAACACCACCGCATCGCCGTCGGCCATCGGCGCGGGCGCGCCGATCACGGTGGGCAGCACGAACTCGTCGGTTTCGCCGCGCGCGTAGGCCGCGTCCAGGCCTTCCAGCGCGGTCGCCGCCCGATGCTCGCCCTGGGCCTCGACGATCGCGTCCCAGGCGCGGCGCTGGCGGTCCCAGCGTTGGTCGCGGTCCATGGCGTAGTAGCGGCCGGCGATGCTGGCGATGTGGGCGTTGCCGGCGCGGTCGCAGGCCTGCTGCAGGCGCTCCAGGCTGGGCGCGGCCGAACGCGGCGGCATGTCGCGGCCGTCGAGGAAGGCATGCAGCGCGACCCGGGCCACGCCTTCGCGCCGCGCCAGTTCGATCATCGCGAAGAGGTGTTGCTCGTGGCTGTGCACGCCGCCGGGCGAGAGCAGGCCCATCAGGTGCAAGGTCGCGCCGGGCGCCTGCGCCACCGCGGCGCAGGCCGCGCGCAGCTCGGGGTTGGCGAAGAAACTGCCGTCCTCGATCGCCGCATCGATGCGGGTCAGGTCCTGATAGACGATGCGGCCGGCGCCGAGATTCATGTGGCCGACTTCGGAATTGCCCATCTGCCCGTCCGGCAGGCCGACATGGCGGCCCTCGGTGTGGATCAGCGTGTGCGCCTGGGCGGCCAGCAGGCCGCGCCAGTTCGGCAGGGCTGCCTGGGCCAGGGCGTTATCGGCCGGATCGTCGCGATGCCCCCAACCGTCCAGGATCAACAGCACTACGGGCTTGGGTCGGGGATGGGCGGACACGTCGGGCTTCCTATGACTTGGGGCAGGGGCCGCCGCGGGCGGCGCCTGCGATTGTAGCCAAGCGCGCGCTGAAGCCCCGGCCAACGCTACTCGGTGCCGGCGCGCGCCGCGCAAGTGATTGATCTTGTTCGATCCGGAAAAAAATCGCGGCGAATCCGCCCGGCGCCCTAAACCGATCCCGCCTTCGCCGCATCAGTGTCATTGCCCATCAGACAACGGAACACGCCATGACCCGCACCCACCTCACCCTCGCGCTCTCGACTCTGATCGCCCTGGCCTCGCCGCTGGCCAGCGCCGCGGACGGCATCAGCAAGGTCAACGGCAGCATCACCGTGGCCGACGGCGAGACCCAGGCCGACCTGGAGACCGTCAACGGCAGCATCAAGATCGGCGACAACGCCCGGATCAAGGACGCCCAGACCGTCAACGGCAGCATCGCGGTCGGCAACAACGTCCAGTCCGGCAGCCTGGAGACGGTCAACGGCGGCATCCGCGCCGGCACCGGCCTGGTCGCCAGCGACGGGCTGGAAACGGTCAACGGCAGCATCTTCGTCGATCGCGGCGGCAGCGTCCGCGGCGACATCGAGACCGTCAACGGCGCCATCGGCCTGGTCGACACCGATGTGTCCGGCGGCATCGAGACGGTCAACGGCGACCTGACCGTGGGCGTGGGGTCGCACGTCTCCGGCGGCATCCGCTACACCAAGCCGACCGGCAACTTCAATCTGCTCAAGCCGCGCGAGCCGCGGGTGATCATCGGCCCGAACGCGCGCGTGGACGGCCCGCTGGTGTTCGAGCGCGCGGTCAAGCTGTACGTGCACTCCAGCGCCAAGACCGGCCCGATCACCGGCGCCACCACGATCGCCTTCAACACCCCCACCCCGCCGGCCGAGTAAGCAGCCGAGGCCACCCCGGCGTCCCACGGGGCGCCGGCTCGGCCCGGTCCGGCGCCTGCTCGCCGCGCGCCCCGGCCGCACCTCGCCGCCGTTCCCCGGCCACGACATGACGCC
>CBIFVU010000214.1:0-7186 GCA_966185905.1 uncultured Lysobacter sp. | reverse complement strand
GCGACGCAGACGTTGAGCACGTGCGCCTCGCCGGCGGCCACGCTCATCAGGAAATAGCCGAGGATGCGGCCGTGCTCGGTCAACACCCAGGACGGATAGTCGGCGCGCAGGCAGTCGCGGAAGATGCCCGGCGTCCAGGGGAACTCATAGGCGCGGATCTCGATGGCATGCACCGCCTCCAGATCGTCCTCGCGCATCGGCCGCAGCGCGGTCGGCGCGGCGGCGGTGTCGTCGCGATCCGGCGCCAGGGCGTTCATCCGCGCCCTCCGCGCGCCCGGCGCAGCGCGCGCAGGCGCGGCCACAGCGCGCGCTTGGCCGCGGGCGCGCGCAGGGCGTCGGGGTCGAACAGGGCCTGCACCTCGGCATCGCCAGGGTCGCGCCGCGCCGCGCGCAGCACGGCGCGCAGCAACGCGGCGGCCTCGCCGCTGGCGCCGGCAGGCGCGGTGCGGCGCGCGCTGGCGTTGCCGGCATCCTCCGGCCCGGGGCCCCGGCCAGGTCCGCTGCGCGCCGGCCCCGCCCGCTCCTGCGCCGCGGCCGCGGTGGGCTCATCGCCGGTGGCCTGGCCGGCGGCAGGCTCCTCGCCGGCCAGGGCCAGCACCGAATAGCCCATCGCCTGCAACCACTCGCGTTGCTGGGCGTCCCACAGCGCGCTCATGCCGGGCCCGCTCCGCTGGCCGGAGGCGGCTCGGGCGCGCGCCGCAGCCGGCGCCAGATCGCCTGGACCGGACCGGACAGCGCATACGGCGCGAAGATCGCCAGCAACACCCGCGGCGGGTCGATGGCGATGGCCACCAGCACCACCACCACCACCAGGATCGCCAGGAACGGCACCCGGTCGTTGCGCGGGCCGCTGCCCTTGAAGCTGACATAGCGCACCCGGCTGACCATCAGCAGGCCGGCGAGCACGGTCACCGCCAGCGCGCCGTAGCGCAGTTGTTCCCCGTCCAGGCCGAAGCTGTGGCAGGTCCAGACGAAACTGGCGACCAGCCCGGCCGCGGCCGGGCTGGCCAGGCCGATGAACCAGCGCTTGTCCACCTGGCCGACCTGGGAATTGAACCGGGCCAGCCGCAGCGCGGCGCAGGCCGCATAGAGGAAGGCCCCGACCCAGCCGATCTTGCCCGGGATCACCCCGTCGAGCTTGGTCGATTCCAGCGCCCAGTGGTACATCACCAGGGCCGGCGCCAAGCCGAAGCTGATCAGGTCGGCCAGCGAGTCGTACTGCACGCCGAACTCGCTCTGGGTATTGGTCAGCCGCGCCACCCGGCCGTCCACCCCGTCCAGGATCGCGGCGATGAAAACCGCCACGCAGGCCTCGTCGAAGCGGCCCTGGGTGGCGGCGATGATCGCGTAGAACCCGGCGAACAGGCCGCCGGTGGTGAACAGGTTGGGCAGCAGGTAAATGCCGCGGCCGCGCGGGCGGGGCGAGTGTTGGGGGTCCATAGTGGGAAGTGTACCGCTTGCCTGCGCCCCGGCAGGATGCTGGAATGCCGGCCTCCCCCGCTCCAGCGCTGTCCGCCTCCCCGCCGACTCTGCACCGAACCGCCTGCCCTGTTTCCGGAGCCCGAATCCATGTCCCGCATCCTCGACCCGAACGCCCGCCGCGCCCGCAAGGCGCTGGCGCCCAGCGCGGCCCTGCTGGCCGGCCTGCTGGCCGCCGCGGCCCTGCCCGCCGCCGCCACCGAGCTGTACCAGTGGAAGGACGCCAAGGGCGTCACCCACTACTCCGATTCGCCGCCGCCCAACCAGGGCGGGGTCACCAACCGGGTGATCAAGAACCGTTCGGGCACCGCCAGCCAGACCACCGCGGTCACCGCGCCGGGCGAGAGCGCCCAGTGCATCTCCGCCCGCGCCAACCTCAAGCAGTTGCAGGGGTCGGGCCAGGTCGGCGTGGACAACAACGGCGACGGCAAGCCCGACAACGTCCTCGACGCCCAACAGCGCGCCGCCCAGGTGCAGTTGGCCGAAGCCTCGATCCGCGCCTACTGCACGCCGGCCCCGGCCGCCGCGCCGGCCAGCCCGTCCCCGCGTCCCGCCGACAAGGCGTCGGAGGCCTGAGCCTCTCCGCCGCCGCGGCCGCCCCCCGGCGGTCGCGTCCGGCGCCGGGGCCAGTCCCCGGCTGCGCGCCGCTCTCGGCGCCGCGCTTGCGCCGCTGCCCCCCTCTCTCCGCGCACCGCTGCCGCGGCCGCCCCGGCGGCCGCATGGCACACTGTGCGCTTTCCCAGCCACGAAACTCCCGCCGATGCGCCTGTCGCAGTTCCATCTCCATACCAGCAAGGAAACGCCCGCCGAAGCCGAGATCGTCAGCCACAAGCTGATGCTCAAGGCCGGCATGATCCGCAAGCTCGCCGCCGGCCTGTACACCTGGTCGCCGCTGGGCCTGCGCGTGTTGCGCAAGGTCGAGCGCGCGGTGCGCGAGGAGATGGACGCCGCCGGCGCGATCGAAGTGCTGATGCCGGCGGTCCAGCCCAAGGAGTTGTGGGAGGAGACCGGGCGCTGGGAGAAGTTCGGCGGCCAGTTGCTCAAGATCCAGGACCGCAAGGAAGCCTGGTACTGCTTCGGCCCGACCCACGAGGAAGTGATCACCGACTTCGCCCGCAACGAACTGTCCAGCTACAAGCAGTTGCCGGTGAACTTCTACCAGATCCAGACCAAGTTCCGCGACGAGATCCGCCCGCGCTTCGGGGTGATGCGCGCGCGCGAGTTCCTGATGAAGGATGCGTATTCCTTCCACGTCTCCGACGCCGACCTGGACCGCGAATACCGCAACATGTACGACACCTACGGGCGCATCTTCACCCGCCTGGGGCTGCGCTTCCGCGCCGTGTTCGCCGATACCGGCGCGATCGGCGGCAACGCCTCGCACGAGTTCCACGTGCTGGCCGATTCGGGCGAGGACGCCATCGCCTTCTCCGACGGCTCGGACTATGCCGCCAACGTCGAGCTGGCCGAGGCGCTCGCGCCCGGCCCGCGCCCGGCGGCGGCCGAGGCGCTGCGCAAGGTCGAGACCCCGAGCCAGAAAACCTGCGAGGACGTGGCCGCCCTGCTGGGCGTGGCGCTGTCGCGCACGGTCAAGTCGGTGGCCATCGTCGGCGTGGGCGCCGAAGGCGAGGCGCAGTTCGCCCTGGCCCTGGTCCGCGGCGACCACGCGGTCAACGAGATCAAGCTGTCCAAGCTGCCGGGCCTGGCCGAATACCGCCTGGCGACCGAAGCCGAGATCCTCGAACACCTCGGCGCCCAGCCCGGCTTCCTCGGTCCGGTCGGCCCCGCGCGCCCGGTGCGGGTGATCGCCGACCGCAGCGTGGCGGCGATGGCCGACTTCGTGGTCGGCGCCAACGACAACGGCTATCACCTGGCCGGGGTGAACTGGGGCCGCGACCTGCCCGAGCCGGCCGAAGTGGCCGACATCCGCAACGCGGTCGCCGGCGACCCCTCGCCCGACGGCCACGGCACCCTGGGCATCGCCCGCGGCATCGAGGTCGGCCACGTGTTCCAGCTCGGCCGCAAATATGCCCAGGCGCTCAAGCTCAGCGTGCTCGACGAGAACGGCAAGGCCGCTACACCGGCCATGGGCTGCTACGGCATCGGCGTCTCGCGCATCGTCGCGGCGGCCATCGAGCAGAACCACGACGAGGCCGGCATCGCCTGGCCGGAGGCGATGGCGCCGTGGCAGGCGGTGGTGTGCGTGATCAACCCCAAGAACGATGCGGCCGTGGCCGAAGCGGCGCAGGCGCTGTACCAGGACCTGCGCGCCGCCGGCGTGGACGCCGCTCTGGACGACCGCGGCCTGCGCCCGGGCGCGATGTTCGCCGACATGGAGTTGATCGGCATTCCGCACCGGGTGGTGGTGTCCGAGCGCGGCCTGGCTGCGGGCAGCTTCGAATATCGGCACCGCCGCGCCGAAGCGGCGGAAAACCTCGACCGCGCAGCGGTCCTGGCACGCATCGCCGGTTGAGGCCGGCGACGCCGGCCCGGCGCGCGGCGGCCTCGGCCGCCCGCGGGCGGAGATAACCCGCCGCCGGTCCGGCTCGATATCGCGCTCGCCGGCGCGGTTATCCGCGCGGTTATCCCGGCGTTGAATGCGGCCGCGTTGGGCGTATGCCAGGCGCACGGATTATCCGCCCGGCCTGGCAGCCCCTGCGCGCTCGCCGGCGGCGGCGAGCGGGTCGCCGACCCTGCCGAAACCTCGCCGGGCCGCGGCCGGATCATTATTTTCGGCGCGGCGCGCATTTACGCCGGGGCCGGGCGCCTTTATTATTCGGCGGCGCGCCAGGGACTGGCGTTAATCCGACCCACTCCCCGGAGGCACCATGTCGATCGATATCTCCTCGTTGTCCGCGAAAGAGCTCGAATCCCTGATCAGCCAGGCCAAGAAGCGCAAGACCACCTTGAACAAGCGCAAGCCCATCGCCGCGGTGCGCAAGAAAGTCGCGCAGTTGCTCAAGGCCGAAGGCTATACCCTGGAAGAATTGTTCGGCGGCGCCCCGGCCGCTCGCGGCGGCAAGCCCGCCAAGGCCCCGGCGGCCCCGCGCAAGGCGCGCAAACCCCTGGGCAAGGTCGCCCCGAAATACCGCAACCCGGCCAATGCCGCCGAAACCTGGACCGGCCGCGGCAAGCAGCCGCGCTGGCTGGCCGCTTATGCCGCCCAGGGCCGGGATATCGAGGATTTCCTGATCAAGTGATCGCCCGCGGCCAGACCGGCCGCGGCCGCGTTTCGCGATCCGAGGACGCCGGCCCCAGGGCCGGCGTCCTGCGTTTCGGGCCGCCGTTCGGCGCAGCCGGTATTTCCTGTCTCGCGCGCCGTGCGGACGCTCGCCGCAGGCCTGTTCCGCCCCGCTCCGGCGGCCGCGCCCCAAAACCAAGTCGAATCAACTCGAATTCAGCCCCAAACCAGCTCGAACCAGCCCGAAACCGGCCGGAACCCAGCCCGGAACGAACCCGCTCGAAACCAGCCCGGACCGCGCCTGAAACCGCGCTACAGATTGCGCCGCGAAGGCAGCAACAAATTGCCGAATATCAACCCGGCGATCAGCGCCAGCAGGATATTGGTCACTGCCAGCACCGCGTCCTGGCCGACGTTGACGTCCTGCTGCTGCAGCATGCTCAGCAGGCCGCGCAAGCTCACGCTGCCGGGCACCAGCAGGATGATGCCCGGCACCCGGATGATCGCCCCGGGCCGGTTGCCCCAGCGGGCATAGGCGTTGCCGACCGCGGTCATGACCAGGGCCGCCAGGAAAATGCCCGCCGGGCTGCCCCAGGCCAGGCCGGCGAAACGCGAGATCAGATAACCGCCGGCGGCGGCCAGCATGACCTTGGGATAATCGCTGCGATGGGCGCGGAACAGCACCGCGAATGCGTAGGACGCCACCGCCAGCCCGACCCACTCCACCCAGGCTGCCTGTTGGCGCAGCGCGCGCACCGCCGGTTGCAGGCCGGCCAAGTCGGCCAGGTACAGGCCGATCACCGTGCCCACCGCCAGCTTGACCACCGTGGTCACCGCCCCGGCGAAACGGGCGGTGCCCGAGACCAAGTGCTGGCTGGTCAGCTCGTTGACCGCATTGGTCAGCGCCATGCCGGGCAACAACACGATCAGCGAGGCGATGATCACCGTGTTCTGGTTCAGCGGGGCGATGAAATTGGCCACCAGCACCGTCGCCGCGGCGGCGAACATGCCGGCGATGGCCTCCAGCGCTTCGCGCAGGCGCGGGCGCTGGCCGGATACGTCCACCAACAGGCCGATCATCAGGCCGTTGGTCGCGGCCACCGCGATGTCCAGCCACGGCAGCCGCAGCAGCGCGGCCACCGCGCCGGCGGCCAGGCCATAGGCGAACACCTGCATCGCCCGCCAGCGGTGGCTGCGCGGGCGGTCCAGCGCCTCCAGCGCGGCGTGGCCGGCGGCCAGGTCCAGGCGGCCGGCCATGACCTCCTCGGCGATCCGGTCGGTCTCGCTGAGGCGATAGAGATCGTTCTCGCCCGGCGGCAGGCGGATCACCCGGGTGGTGTCGCTGTCGCCCAGCGGCCGGTTGGGGTCGCTGAAGGTCAGGATCAGCCCGGTCGGATTGGACCAGGGCTCGCATTCCAGCCGCAGTTTCTGCGCGACCGCGCTGACCGCCGCCTCCAGGCGCTGGGCGGTGGTGCCGTAGCTGTGCAGGCGCTCGGCCAGCTCGACCACGAAGGCGATGCGGGCGGCGTAGCTGGTGGCGCTGAGCGGATGCGGAGTGGACATGAGCGGCAAGCATGGCATGAGCGCGCGCCGCTGGGCAGACGGCGGCGCGGCGGCGTGCATGCGCCGCTCAGGCGGCTGCGCGCGGCCAGCTCCGGTCGGCGCACCGCGGCGCGGCCCGTGGCCCGGCGCGCTCCCGCAGGCGGCCCGCGCCGGCCGCCGCGCCTGCCGCCGGCCCCGGGGTCTACGCGACACTCACCTGTCGCTGCCTAGCCTGTATCCTCCCGCCCGAGGCCCTATGACCGTATCGACCACGCACGCGCCGGAAATCGCCGCCGAGGGCTCCACGCCCTCGCGGCTGCGCCTTTCCGGTTGCTGGACGCTGGAGCACGCGGTGCAGATCGGCGAAGCGCTCAAGCGCGCCCCTGAAGGCGCGAGCGAAATCGACGCCACCGGCGTGGAGCGGCTGGATTCGGTCGGCGTGCTCCAGTTGATGCGCTACGCGCGCCGCCGCGACCTGGACTTCGAGGCCTCCTTCCGTTTCCACGACACCCATCGTGCCCTGGTCAGCGCGATCGAGGACGTGGCCGACGAGCGTCCGAAGAAGAAGCGCGAGTACGGCTTCCAGGCCGCGCTGGGCCGGCTGGGCTTCGCGGTCACCGACAACTGGAAGGAAGTGCTGGCCCTGGTCGCCTTCTTCGGCGAAACCCTGGTCAAGATGCTGCGGCTGTTCAAGAACCCGGGCCGCTTCCGCCCAACCGCGACCGTGCACCACATGGAGCAGGTCGGCCTGGACGCGGTGCCGCTGGTCGCCCTGCTGTGCTACCTGGTCGGCGCGGTGGTGGCCTTCCTCGGCTCGACCATCCTCAAGGACTTCGGCGCCACCATCTTCGTGGTCGAGCTGGTGAGCATCGCCTTCCTGCGCGAGTTCGCGGTGCTGCTGACCGCCATCGTGCTGGCCGGCCGCACCGCCAGCGCCTTCACCGCGCAGATCGGCGCGATGGTCAGCCGCGAGGAGGTCGACGC
>CBIFVU010000213.1:0-7197 GCA_966185905.1 uncultured Lysobacter sp. | reverse complement strand
CCATGCACCTGACCCTGGAAGCCCCCGATCACGAGTTCTTCCTGCGCGGCGCCGACGGCCGGGTCGCGCTGGTCAACGACCGGCGGCTGGAGCGCAGCTTCATCCTGGCGCCGGACCGATTGATCGAGGATTGGCCGGTGGCCGATGTGCGCAGTCTGGACGCGCAGGCGCTGGAGCCTTTGTTCGCGCTGGAGCCGGAATTGATCGTGATCGGCGGGGGCGCGGTGCAGGCCTTTCCGCCGGCGGCGACGCTGGCCGCCAGCCTGGCCCGGGGAATCGGGCTGGAAACCATGACCAACGCGGCCGCCGCGCGCACGTTCAATGTGCTGGCCGGCGAAGGCCGGCGGGTGGTCGCCGGGTTCGTGCTGGGAAGCTGAATGCGCCCTGCCACCGGCCACCCGGCCGAGCTGCGGCGGATCGCCGCGGGCCTGGCGCTGCTGCTGGCCGCCTGCGCGGCGCCCACGCCGGAGCAGCGTTTCGCTCAATGGCGGGCCGCTGCGGGCCGCGGCCCTGAAGTCGATGCCTATCTGGCGCACCTGCGCGCCGCCGGGGTGGGCGCGGTCGCCCCGCCGGCCGAGCACCTGCGCAGCGGGCGGCGCTGGCGCAGCTGCGGCGCCGAGGAATTCGCCCTGCCGCCGCGCGCGGCCTGGGCCTCCAACGCGGCCAGCCTGCGCCTGCTCGGCGAACTGCGCGCGGCCGGGCTGATCGACGGCGCACGCATCGTCTCGGCCTACCGCGAAGCTGGGTTCAATCGCTGCGAGGGCGGCGCCGGCCGCAGCCGCCACCGGCTCGGCGGCGCCTACGATCTGGACCTGCCGGCCGATATCGACGCCGCGCGGCTGTGCGCGTTCTGGCGCCGGCGCGGGCCGGCCACCGGCTTCGGCCTGGGTTTCTATGATCGCCGCCGCCTGCACGTGGACACCGCCGGGATGCGCAGTTGGGGCCTGGACTACACCCGCAAGACCTCGCCCTGCCTGGCGCCACCGCCTCGCCGCGGTTCGGCCGCAGCCGCCTGAGCGAGGGCTTGCCGCGTCCGCACGGTCTGGGTGCAAGATGGCGCATGAGCACCGTCCCGCCCCGCTCCACCGCCGCAGTCCCGGGCCAGTCCACGCCGCTGGACGTGCGCGAGCGCGCTTATCTGCACAGCCGCTGCGGTGAAGCCTCGCCCTTGCTGAACCTGGCGATCACCATCGCCCTGCCGATACTGGCGGTGGTCGGCATCGTCCAGTCGCCGGAACTGCATTCGTTCTGGCCCTTGTTCGGGCTGGGCATCGCGGTCGTGCTCGGCGCCGCGTTTTCCCTGTCGGTCTATTTCGACGAAACCGACCTGCGCGCCGACCTGGCCGGCGGCGCCAAGCTATGGCGCGAAGGCGCGATCGCCTCGATGTGGATGCGCGAAGACGCCGAAGGCGGCCGTCCGCTGCATCGCCTCAACATCGCCGTGGACGGCGAAGACCCGGAGTGCCCGCTGGGATTCTCGGTGCCGGGCTGGTGCTACGACGCGCTTGCGCCGGGCGACCGGGTGCGCATCGCCTACGCGCCGCGCAGCCGCTGCCTGCTGGACCTGATCGGCGAGGGTTGCGTCTACGCCGCGGTCGACGCGCCCCGGCCCGACCAGGCTTGAGGCGGCGGCGCTGCACGGCTGGCTGCCCCCTCTCCCGCTGGCGGGAGAGGGTTGGGGTGAGGGGCGGTGCTTTCATGGGGCGGCGCCGGCGGTCCGTTCGCGCGCGCCCTCATCCGCCCTTCGGGCACCTTCTCCCGCAAGCGGGAGAAGAACAAGCGAGAGAGGGAACAGCCCCGCGCTCTGCCCCCTCTCCCGCTGGCGGGAGAGGGTTGGGGTGAGGGGCGGCGCCTGCGCCCAGCGACGCCGGCCAGCCGCCGCCGGCCCAGGCTACTTGGCCGGCAGGTACAGCAACGGATCCACCGGCTTGGCGTTGTAGCGCACCTCGAAGTGCAGCATCTCGCGCGCCGCGCCGCTGCGGCCCATCTCGGCGATCTGCTGGCCGGACTTGACCACCTGGCCTTCGTTGACCAAGCGCTTGCGGTTGTGGCCATAGGCCGACAACCACTGCTCGTTGTGCTTGACGATGACCAATTCGCCATAGCCGACCAGGCCGGTGCCGGAATACACCACTACGCCGTCGGCCGCTGCGCGCACCGGCGAACCACTGGCGCCGCCGATGTCGATGCCCTGCTTGGTCGGCTCGTTGGCCACGTACCGGCCCAACAAGGGGCCATCGGCCGGCCAGCGCCAGCGGATGCCGCTGTTGACCGGCGCCGCCGCCGGCGCGGCCGGGCGCGCCGGGGCGCTCGCGCTGCCGCTGCCGGAGGAGGACGAAGGCGGCCGACTGCCGCCGCCGCTGGAGGGATACAAGCGCAGGCGCTGGCCCGGATAAAGATTGTACGGCGGCGACAGATTGTTCCAGGCCGCCAGGTCGGCCAGGCGGATGCCGTTGTTGGTGGCGATCCGGTACAGGCCTTCGCCGCGCTGCACGGTCACGGTGGCGCCGTACTTGGGCTTGGACACCGCCGGCGCGGGCGCGCCCGGACGCGTGCTGGACGGACGGCCGCCGCCGCGCGCGGGTTCGCGGACGACGGTGCTCGAACACCCGATCAATGCGAACGCAGCCAGGGCGCAGGCGGCCATCGCCAGGGTCGGGGTTCGGGTGGTCTCGCTCATGCTGTCCTCTTGCCGCGCCGCGCGCGTGTGCTCCTGTGCCGTGGGGTGCCGCCGCGCCCAGTGTGGCGGGGGCCGCGCCTCAGCCTTGTGAACGCCAGACCAGATAGGCCACCGCCGCCACCACGATCGCGGTGGCGAGCCAGCCCACCGGCTCGATGTAGCGCCGCAGCGCCGCTTCGGCGCGCTCGCCGCCCAGGCGGATCACCAGCGCCAACAGGTAGACCCGCTTGCCGCGGCCGATGAACATGCTCAGCACGTATTGCAGCATAGGCACGCCGACGATGCCCGACGCCCAGGTGAACACCTTCATCGGGATCGGCATGAAGCCGCCCAACACCAGGAAGGTGAACACCGCCCAGGGCGACTCGGCCATCTTGGCCTGCACCGTCGCGATGCCGGCCTCGATCGATTCGAGCATGCCCATCGCCGCGAACGCCGGCTTGAGCGCCTCGAACGCGTAATGGCCGAGGAAGTAACCCACCAGCGCGCCGGCCATCGAGCCGAGGATGCTCAAGGTCGCGAACCAGAACGCGCGCCGCGGCTGGGCCACGCACATCGGCGCGAGCATGACCTCGGGCATCACCGGGAAGATGATGGCCTCGATGAAACTCAGTCCGGTCAGATAGGCCGGCGCCCGCTCGTGCCGGGCCCAGGTCAGCGCGCGCTCGTAGAGCGGACCGAAGATCTTCAAGCTCAACCCCTGTCGCGTGTGGTGTTCAGTCGATCATGCCCGACAGCAGCGGCACGAAGACCACCGGTGCGAGCGCGGTTTGGCTGACGTTGCCCTCGGCGTCCTTGCGCAGCTTGAGCAGGGACTGGCCTCCGGAGGCGCCGACCGGGGCGATCAGGGTGCCGCCGGGGGCGAGTTGCTCGGTCAGCGCATCGACCAGGGCCGGCGCGGCGGCGGTGACCACGATCGCATCGAAGGGGCCGTTCTCGGTCCAGCCGATGCGGCCGTCGTCGTGCTTGCTGCGCACGTTCAGGCCGAGCTGGCGGAAGCGCTTGCGCGCGGTCCGCAGCAACTCGCCGATGCGCTCGACGGTGTGCACTTCCAGCCCCAGCGCGGCCAGGATCGCGGCCTGGTAGCCCGAGCCGGTGCCGATCTCCAGCACGCGCCCGGGCACGCCGTCGGCGAGCACGGCCTCGGTCATCTTGGCCACCACCCAGGGCTGGGAAATGGTTTGGCCGTGGCCGATGGGCAGCGCGGTGTCCTCGTAGGCGCGCATGGCCAGGGCCTCGTCCACGAACAGGTGGCGCGGCACGGTGCGCACGGCGTTGAGCACGCGCTCATCGCCGATGCCGGCCTCGCGCAGGCGCTCGACCAGGCGGTCGCGCACGCGCTGGGAGGTCAGGCCGCTGCCGATGGCCTCCGGCTGCAAGCGCATGCGCTGGATCATGCCGGCGCCCCCGGGCCGGGTTCGCCCAGTGCGCCGGCCAGGCCGCCGACCCAACTGGCGACCTGTTCCAGCGCCTGGTAGCGGGTCAGGTCGACATGGATCGGGGTGATGGAGATGTTGCCGGTGCGCACGGCGTGGAAATCGGTGCCCGGGCCGGCGTCGGCCTCGGCGCCGGCGGCGCCGATCCACCACCACTGGCGGCCGCGCGGGTCCTGCTGCGGAATGCAGGCCTCGGCGCGGTGGCGGTTGCCCAGGCGGGTGACCTCGAAGCCGGCGACCTGCGCCCAGGGCAGGTCGGGCACGTTGACGTTGAGGATGGTGTCGGCCGGCAGCGGGTCGGTGCGCAGGCGGGCGATGATCTCCACCGCCGCGCGCGCCGCGGTCTCATAGTGCCGGCCGACGTGATCGGCGGTGGCCAGCGACATCGCCACCGCCGGCAGGCCGAGGAAGCGCCCTTCCATGGCCGCGGCGACGGTGCCCGAATAGATCACGTCGTCGCCCATGTTGGCGGTGTTGTTGATGCCGGAGACGACGATGTCCGGTTCCAGCTCCAGCATTCCGGCCAAGGCGACGTGCACGCAGTCGGTGGGGGTGCCGTAGACCCGCCAGGTCGCCGGGTCCAGGCGGTTGACCCGCACCGGCATGTCCAGGGTCAGCGAATTGCTCGCGCCGGAGCGGTCGCGGTCCGGCGCAACCACCAGCACTTCGTGACCGGCGTCGCGCAGGCCCTGGGCAAGGATGCGGATGCCGGGGGCGTCGACACCGTCGTCGTTGCTGACCAATACGCGCATGAGGCTCCGCTGATGAAGGAAACTGCGACCGAGGCGGGGATGATACCCGATCCGGCCGCGAGCCCGGCCGGCACCCGGCGGCCCGGTGGCGGTAAGATGGCCCGGACCGGGTTGTATGACCGACTGAATGCAGGATCAGGCATGCAGTATTGGGAACATATCGATCGCGTGTTCCGGGCCCAGTCGCTGGCCGAGGTGAAATCGGCGACCGCCGACTACACCCGCGCGCTGGGCTTCCAGAACCACGGCTACGCCATGCGACTGCAGGAGCCGGCGCTGCTGCCCGGCCTGGCCGCCAACCCGGGCAACGATTTCTTCTTCTTCGAGGACTTCGCCAGCGAGTGGTCGCGGACCTACCCGGCGCTGGTCACTCCCCAGGTCGAACAGACCGACCCGCGCATCGTCCAGGCGCGCGAGGGTCTGCCGGCGGCGGCCTGGAATTCGCGCGGCGAGACCAGCTACGGCCTGGGCGCGCGCGTGCAGTTGATGCAGCGCACCCGCCGCACGTTGCAGATGGCCGGCGAGCACGGCTTGCGCGGCGGCATCACCGTGCCCAGTGGGTCGCGCGGGCTGCGCTGGTCGTTCATGACCTTCACCCACGACAGCCTGTTCGACCCGCGCGAGATGGCGCCGAGCATCGCTTCGGCGGTGTACTACGTCAGCTGCATGCAGGCCGCGCTGGACCGCCTGCTGCGCCAGCGCCAGCCGCTGCCGCGGTTGAGCGAACGCGAACGCGAGGTGCTGCGCTGGTCGGCCATCGGCAAGACGTCCTGGGAGATCTCGGTGATCCTGCGGATCAGCGAGCGCACGGTGAATTTCCACCTGCAGCAGGCCGCGCGCAAGCTCGCGGTCAAGGGCCGGCGCGCAGCCTGCGCGCGCGCGGTGGCGCTGGGCCTGATCGCGCTCTGAGCCGCCTTGCCGGGTTTGGCCGATCGCGCGTCCGGCGCAGGACAGCCGCCGCGCCGGGCAGGCCGCTGGCCCGATGCGCTCGGCCGGGCCTGGGCGCCGGAGCGCGGCAGTGGCCGGCGTCTTCGGCGGCTGCGGCAGCGATCGAATCGCCTGTCATTTCTGACAGCCGCCTGCCCCACGGCGGCCGCGGCGTGCTGAACTGGCGCGGCTGAGTGCGCCGACGCGGACGTGCCTGCCGGCACTAGGGGGCTGCGTCGGCGCACTCGGCCACCGGCCTGCGCGGCCGCCGATTTTCCCCGGTGCCGGCCCGATACCGACGGGTCGCAGGTCCCAAGGAAGGGCCGGGGCTTTTGCCTCCCCTGCGGGCGTTTATCCTGTGCCGATGAGCCTGCCGCCCGACCGCCCCGACGACGACCGCGACGAGGACGAGGCCGCGTTGTTCCGCGCCGCCGTCGGCGAGGTCCGGCGCCTGCCCGATGCCGCCCTGCCTCCGTCTGCGCCCAAGCCGCGCCCGCGCGCGCGCATGGCCGAACGCGACGAAGCGCAGGCCCGCGAGGAGTTCCGCCATGCCTTGGACGAAAGCCTGCTGGAAGCCGGCGACGCGCTGAGTTACCGCCGCGACGAACTGCCGCCGCAGACCTTCGCCCGATTGCGCCGCGGCGAACTGTCGGCGCAGGAAGAACTGGACCTGCACGGCAGTCCGGCGCGCGAAGCCGAGGCGCTGCTGCGCGCTTTCCTCAACGATGCGCGCGAACACGGCCTGGGCTGCGTTCGCATCATCCACGGCAAGGGCCGCGGCATCGCCGACTATGTCGACAGCCGCGGCGCGCCGGTGCTCAAGAACCTGGTCGACCGAATGCTGCGCCAGCGCGCCGATGTCCTGGCCTTCCACTCCGCGCCGCCGGCGCAGGGCGGCACCGGCGCGGTGGTGGTGCTGCTGGCCGCGCGCCGGCGTTGAGTCGGGCAGCGCGCGGCCGCACGGCTGGGATGCGTCTGCGCCTGTGGTCGGTCGGGCCGATCAGGGCCCGTCCGGGCCGATCAGAGCCGGTCAGGGCCCCAACCGGCCACGCCATTCCACGCCGACCGTAGGCTCCCCAGGCCGGCCGCATGCGATCGCCGCATGGGGCTGCCTGGCCGTCGGTGCGCGGGGCCTGTCCGAGCGCGCCTTGTCGAACGCGCCGGACCGGTGGATCGCCAGCCCCGCAGGCACCGCCTGGCCGGCTTACTTCGGCGTTTGCGCCTGCGTGGCGGCCTGGCTGTAACGCGGCGGATTGACCCAGACCACGCCGATGCCGCGTCGCCGGGCGACGCGCTCGACCGCCGCCACATAGCGCTCCTCGCGCTCGCTCTGGTGGTGCGACGCGCTGGCGGCGGTGTACTGCGGTGGCGCTGACTCCAGGCCGGCGCTCTTGGTCTGGGT
>CBIFVU010000212.1:0-7205 GCA_966185905.1 uncultured Lysobacter sp. | reverse complement strand
GACATGCGCGACGAGCTGCAGCGCAGCGGCCGCTGGTCGGGCGAGATCTGGCAGCAGCGCAAGGACGGCAACGAGTTCCTGTGCTGGCTGCAGGCCTCCATCGTGCTCGACAGCAGCGGCCAGCGCGGCCACTACGTGGCGGTGCTGACCGACATCACCGACCAGAAGCGGGCCGAGCAGGAACTGCGCTACCTGGCCAACTACGACACCCTGACCAGCCTGCCCAACCGCACCCTGCTGTCGGAGCGCCTGTCGCGCGCGATCGTGCGCGCGCGCCGCCACGGCCACCGCATCGCCTTGCTGTTCCTCGACCTGGACCGGTTCAAGGACATCAACGACTCGCTCGGCCACGCTGCCGGCGACCGCATCCTGCGCGCCGCCGCGGTGCGCCTGCAGGAGACCGTCGGCGCCGAGCACACCGTCGCCCGCCTGGGCGGCGACGAGTTCACCGTGGTGCTGGAGAACCTGGACACGCCCGAGCAGGCCGAGGACGTGGCCCGCCGCCTGATCAAGGCCTTCGAAACCCCGCTGGACTTCGACGAGCGCCACGACGTGGCGATCTCCCCGTCCATCGGCATCAGCGTCTACCCCGACCACGCCCAGGTGCCGACCGACCTGCTCAAGCACGCCGACACCGCGATGTACCAGGCCAAGGCCGCCGGCCGGCGCACCTTCATGCGCTACACCGAGGCCATGGACATCGAGATCCGCCAGCGCGCGACCATCTCCGCCGCGCTGCGCAAGGTGCTCGACCGCGGCGAGCTGCGGCTGGTGTTCCAGCCGCGCCTGTCGCTGCCGGAGGCGCGCATCACCGGCGTGGAAGCGCTGCTGCGCTGGCACAGCGCCGAATACGGCAACATCCCGCCGACCCAGTTCATCCCGCTGGCCGAGGAAAGCGGGCTGATCCTGGAGATCGGCGAATGGGCCATGCGCGAGGCCTGCAACCGCCTGCGCCAGTGGCGCCAGCACGGGCTGGACCAGCTCTCGGTCTCGGTCAACGTCTCGGCCATCCAGCTCCTGCGCGGCGACCTGCCCAAGATGGTCGCCCGCGCGCTCAGCGAAACCGGCATCCCGCCCTGGCGGCTGGAGCTGGAACTGACCGAGACCGTGGTCATGTCCAACGCCGCCCACACCTCCAACACCATGCAGGCCCTGCGCGAGCTCGGCGTGGCCCTGGCGGTGGACGACTTCGGCACCGGCTACTCCTCGCTGGCCTACCTCAAGCGCCTGCCGATCAACACCTTGAAGATCGACAAGGAATTCATCGGCGACCTCACCCGCGACCCCGACGACGAAGCGATCACCAGCACCGTCATCACCATGGCCCACTCGCTGGGCCTGAACGTGGTCGCCGAGGGCGTGGAGCTGGAAGAACAGATGGAATTCCTGCGCGCCCACGGCTGCGACGAGATCCAGGGCTACTGGCTGGCCAAGCCGCTGGAGGCCGACGCCTGCCTGGCCTTCATCCAGCAGTGGCAACCGCCGCGCAGCATGCTCGCGGGGCGCTGAGCGGCGCCCGCCGCCGCGGGGGTTGGGAATCCGGGCTTGGGGAGGCCGGCCAGCGCAGCCCGGCGGGCCGGCCGGGCGGGCTTCCGTGACCGGGGGCCAACAAGTTCCGGCACCGCCTTGACCGCCCCCGCCCCGGCCTGCCATCGTGCCGGGATGGACCGCGCCGAACTCATCGCCGAATTGCAGTCCCTGCTCGCCCGGGTCGACGAACTCGGCGAGCGCGTGCGCAAGCTCAGCGACGAGAACCGCAGCCTGCGCCAGCAGCAGGAGCAATTGGTCGGCGAACGCTCGGCCCTGCTGGCCAAGAACGAACAGGCGCGCACCCGCGTCGAAGCCATGATCGCGCGACTGAAGTCGCTGGAACAGCACACCTGACCATGAGCACCACCAGCGAAGTCGTCAGCATCCGCCTGCTCGACCGCGAGTACACGGTCGGCTGCGAGCCCTCCGAACGCGACGACCTGCTCGCCGCCGCGCGCATGCTCGACGGCAAGATGCGCGAGATCCGCGGCGGCAACCGCATGGCCGCGCTGGATCGCGTGGCGGTGCTGGCCGCGCTGAATTTCGCCCACGAACTGCAGCAACTGCGCGGCGAAGGCGACAGCCGCGACCGCGAGCTCTCGCGCACGCTGGACGAATTGCACCGCAAGCTCGACAGCCTGTTCGACGCCGCCATCCGCTGACGCCGCCAGGCCGGGGCACCGCACCGCATCGCGCACGGGCGCGAGATCCAACCCAACCGCAGGCCGGCCCGGCCGCAAGCCGGCCTCCAGAAGGCCGGCCGAGCAGCGCCCGCGCCGGAACGGCTGCACACCGCCACGCCCTCCCGCCGCGACAACGCGCGACCCGCATCACGTCCCGCCCCCGTTCAGTGCGCGCACCGGCCCGCAGGCATGAACCGCAACGCAGCATCGCCGACAAACGGATTCGCCGCACCGCACGCGCGCGCTATACTGCGCGCACGTCCTCTGCTGTGCGCGACGGCGTGCGCAAACATTCGCCTTGTCCCTTAATGACGACCACGGGGGCGCGCCGGAAACCTGGAGTGCAAGTCCGCCTCGCAGCGGGAAGCCCGAAGGTCTCCAAGCGTTCCCACTTGAACCCCGGGTTCAAGGTCGTTTCGCACGCATCGCCATTGGCGGAGGACTACTCATCCCATAGCGGGCGCCCGGCCACCTGGCGTGGCCGGGCGCTCGCTGTTTCGCGCGGGCGCTTTGCGTCCGCCCCGCCTTGAGCGCCCCCACTGCATGACGGCCGACCGCACGACGCTGCGCCGCGCGCTGCGCACCCAACGCCGCGGGCTGCCTGCGCCCGCCCGCATCGCCGCCGCCGAGGCCGTGGCCGCGCGGCTGCTGGCGCTGCCGTTCGCGCCCAGCGCCGGCTACGTGGCCGGCTACTGGGCCATGGATGGGGAGATCGCCTTGCACGCCTGGCAACTGCGGCTGCCGCGCGACTGCGTCTACTGCCTGCCGGTGCTGCACCAGGACCAGCGCCTGCGCTTCGCCCCCTGGCGCCCCGGCGACGCCCTGGTCGCCAACCGCTATGGCATCCCCGAGCCGGCGCTGGCGCCCGAGTCGCTGCTCGCGCCCGAGCAAATGGCCCTGATCGTGCTGCCCCTGGTCGGCTTCGACCCGCGCGGGCACCGGCTGGGCATGGGCGGTGGCTGGTACGATCGCAGCCTCGCCTTCCGCCAGCGCAGCCCTGCGCCGCCCTGGCTGGTCGGCGCCGGTTTCCAGTTGCAGCGCGTGGAGCGCCTGGAAGCCGCCGACTGGGACGTCGCCCTGGACGCCGTGTGCACCGAGGCCGCCACCCTGGACTGCCGCTCGGCGCTGCTGGCCTGATTCCCCCACCTCGGGTGCAGGCCCCTGCATCCGAACCGATCGAGTCCCCCCGCATGACCGCAAGACGCCGCTACTGGCTGATGAAGTCCGAACCGGAAGCTTTTTCCATCGACGACCTCGAGCGCGTGCGCACCGAGCCCTGGAACGGCGTGCGCAATTACCAGGCCCGCAACTTCATGCGCGACGGCATGAAGGTCGGCGACGGCGTGCTGTTCTACCACTCCAACACCGCCGAGCCCGGCATCGTCGGCGTGGCCACGGTCGCCAGCCAGGCCTATCCCGACCCGACCCAGTTCGACCCCAAGTCCGATTACTTCGACCCCAAGAGCACCCGCGAGGAACCGCGCTGGCTGCTGGTGGACGTGGCCTTCGAGCGCAAACTCGCGCGCACCGTCACCCTGGACGAAATCAAGGCCCGCGCCGACGAACTCGGCGAAGACTTCGCCCTCACCCGCCGCGGCAACCGCCTGTCGATCCTGCCGGTGTCGGCGGCGCAGTGGAAGTTGTTGTTGTCCATGGAATAGCGGGGATTGGGGATACGGGATTGGGGATTGGCAACGCCCCTCCCGCATCGTCCGGCCCCGCATTCTCGCCCTTGCTTCTACCCATCCCGACTCCCCAATCCCGAATCCCCGCCCAATGACCCAATCCAAGCGCCTGGCCGGCGAAAAAGCCATCGACTACATCGAAGACGGCATGATCGTCGGT
Organism: uncultured Lysobacter sp.; assembly: GCA_966185905.1. GTDB lineage: Bacteria > Pseudomonadota > Gammaproteobacteria > Xanthomonadales > Xanthomonadaceae > Lysobacter. Next base: position 3,147 of record CBIFVU010000212.1, on the reverse strand, counting down.
GTCGGCACCGGTTCGACGGTCGCCTATTTCATCCAGGCCCTCGGGCGGGTCAAGGAGCGGATCAAGGGCGCGGTGTCCAGTTCCGAGCAGAGCACGGCGCTGTTGCGCGAGCTGGGCATCGAGGTGCTGGACCTCAATCACGTCGGCGCGCTGTCCTTGTACGTGGACGGCGCCGACGAGTGCGATCCGAACAAGTGCCTGATCAAGGGCGGCGGCGCGGCCCTGACCCGCGAGAAGATCATCGCCGAGGCCAGCGAGCGCTTCGTCTGCATCGTCGATCCGTCCAAGCGGGTACCGGTGCTGGGCAAGTTCCCCTTGCCGGTGGAAGTCATCCCGATGGCGCGCAGCCTGGTGGCGCGGCAGATCCTGGCCATGACCGGCGGCCAGCCGGTCTGGCGCCAGGACGCGCAGGGCCGCGGCGTGGTCACCGACAACGGCAACGCCATCCTCGACATCCACAATCTGGCCATCGCCGAGCCGGTCAAGCTGGAAGCGGCGATCAACCAGATTCCCGGCGTGGTCAGCGTCGGCTTGTTCGCCCGCCGCCGCGCCGACGTGATCATCGTCGGCGGCGAGCCTCCGCTGGTGCTGTGAACCGGGCTCGGGCCGGCCTGCGCCCCGCCTGATCGGCCGGGCGATCCACCGTGTCCGCGCGGCTATCCGCTTCCCTGCCTGGTCCAGCGCCCGGCGCGCCGGCCCGCCAGCGCGCCCTGCCGCGGCCCCGTCCTTCAGCGGGGCCGCGGTCGCCGCACCCGCGCGACTCAGCGCAGCGGACCGCCGTTGCGCGAACGGAAGGGCGGCCCGCCGCTCATCATGCCTCCACGCCCACGAAACCGCCGGTCTGGCGCTTCCACAACCGCGCGTACAAGCCATCGCGGGCCACCAGCTCCTCGTGCGTGCCGGTCTCGATGATGCGTCCCTTGTCCATCACCACCAGCCGGTCCATGCGCGCGATGGTGGACAGGCGATGGGCGATGGCGATCACCGTCTTGCCCTGCATCAGCGTTTCCAGACTGTCCTGGATCGCCGCCTCGGCCTCCGAATCCAGGGCCGAGGTCGCCTCGTCCAGGATCAAGATCGGCGCGTCCTTCAGCAGCACCCGGGCGATGGCCACGCGCTGGCGCTGGCCGCCGGACAGCTTGACCCCGCGTTCGCCGACCAGAGCCTCGTAGCCCTGCCTCCCCTCGCCATCGACCAGCGAGGGGATGAACTCGTCGGCGCGCGCCTTGCGCACGGCCTCGCGCATCTCCGCCTCGCTCGCGTCCGGGCGCCCGTACAGCAGGTTGTCGCGGATCGAGCGGTGCAGCAGCGAGGTGTCCTGGGTCACCACGCCGATCTGCGAGCGCAGGCTCTCCTGGGTCACGCCGGCGATGTCCTGGCCATCGACCAGGATCCGGCCGCCCTCCAGGTCGTACAGCCGCAGCAGGATGTTCATCAACGTCGATTTGCCCGCGCCCGAAGGCCCGACCAGGCCGATCTTCTCGCCCGGCCGCACCACCAGATCGAGGTCGGCGATCAGGCCGGCGTCCTGGCCGTAGTGGAAATGCACGTTCTCGAAGCGCACCTCGCCTCGGCGCACCGCCAGCGGCTGCGCGCCGGCGCGGTCGACCACGGTCAGCGGCCGCGAGATCGTCTCGATGCCGTCCTGCACCGTGCCGATATCCTCGAAGATGCCGTTGACCGTCCACATGATCCAGCCGGACATGTTGTGGATGCGGATCACCAGGCCTGTGGCCAGGGCGATCGCGCCCACGCTGATCGAGCCGCGGTGCCACAGCCACAGCGCCAGCCCGGTGGTGCCGACGATCAGCAAGCCATTGAGCGCGGTGATGCTCACGCCCATCAGCGTAGTCATCCGGGTCATGTCGCGCGAACGCTGGGTCTGCTCGACCATCGCCTCGGCCACGTATTGCTCTTCGCGCCGGGAATGGGCGAACAGCTTGAGCGTGGCGATATTGGTGTAGCCATCGACGATCCGCCCCATCAGCTTGGAGCGCGCGTCCGAAGCTCGCCAGGAACGCTGCTTCACCCGCGGCACGAAATAGCGCAACAGGCCGATGTAGGCCACGATCCAGGCCGCCAGCGGCAGTACCAGCCAGACATCGGCCTGGGCGAACAGATAGATCGCCGAACCGGAGTACACGATCACGTACCACAGCGCGTCGAAGGCCTGGGTGGTGGATTCGCGCAGCGATGGGCCGGTCTGCATGATCCGGTTCGCCACCCGTCCGGCGAAATCGTTCTGGAAGAAGCCCAGGCTCTGCCGCAGCATGTAGCGATGGGTCTGCCAGCGCACCAGGTTGGTCATGCTGGGATGCACGGACTGGTTCAGCAGCAGGTCGTGCAGGCCCAGGCATAGCGGGCGTGCGACCAGCATGACCGCAGCCATCCACAGCAGCTCGCCGCCGTGCTCGGCGAACAGTTCGCCCGGCGCGCTGGTGTGGACCAGGTCGATGACCCGGCCCAGGTAGTCGAACATCGCCACCTCGACGAGGGCAACGAAGAAACCGACCACGGTCAGGACCGCGAACACCGGCCAGGCTTGCTTGATGAAGTGCCAGTAGAAGCCCCGCACCGAGCGCGGCGGCATCGTCTCCGGCGCCGGGCGGAAGGGGTCGATCAACGATTCGAACCAACGAAAGATCGTCATGGTGTATGGCCTTGCTTGGACTCGTAACGGCTCCCGCACTGCCGCTGCGATGCCGCGCCGGCGAAGGCGCGGCCGAAAGCGGCACGCGGACTTGGGCGCCTGCAGGCGCCGGTCGGATTCGGGAGCGGAGGGGGCGGACGCGCACGCGCGATCCAGGGCCAAAGCAGCCCAGGACAGCGAGCGGTCAGCCAAAGGCGGGCTGGACCGAGTCCAGCGCCGCACTCACCGACTTAGCGGTGGCGGACCTTGCCGGTGGTCATGGTGAACTTCATCGTTCGACGCTCCTTTCGACGGAACCGGCCCGACGCGGCACACCGCCCAGGACCGGAAGCTCGGCCCCGGTCCCCGTCGGGGCCCCTGGCCGGCAAGCTGGCTGCAGCGAAGATCCGCAGCGACAGCCCAGCGAGTGTACCTGCATTGCGCGTCTTGCGCCTGTGCAACGGCCGCCTACGCTGGTTCAGCGTATGAGTGGGGAGTTGTGTGTGTGCGGTATTCGG